>JBDHQK010000178.1:0-4309 GCA_039807025.1 Lacunisphaera sp. | reverse complement strand
TGGTCTTCGTGACGGCGACATCGGCGGCGCGGAGCAGGGCGTTGCGCAGGCTGGTGCCGGAGACGGTCTCGGTGTGAACCGGCGTGCCGGCGCTGCCCTTGGCGATGGTGACGGTCACCTGGGTCGCCCCCGCCGGCGTGAACGTGAGCGCATACGCGCCGCCGCTGGCGACCGTGCGGTAGCGGCCGTGGGCGCCGAAGGCCTTCAGGGCGAGGTTCTGCAATTCGGCTGACGGGGAGCTGATGGAAATCGCCGTGGTCTGGGTGTCGGCGTTGACGTTGACGGTGCCGATATCGCGCTGGGCCAGGAGCGGGGCCGCGAGCGTGAGACCGAGGAGGAGGCGAAAAGCATTCTGCATGGGAGATGGGTCAGGAATTAATGACGAAAGTTCAGGCCGGGTTTTTGTTTTACTCCCGGCAACCTACTCACAAGGTCAAAGCCATCCGTTTTCCAAGCCCTTTTCACGCGCCCCTGTGACCGCCGACACCATCAAGGAAGCCCTCAAGCAGGTGAAGTATCCCGGATTCAGCCGGGATATCGTTTCCTTCGGGCTCGTGCGCTCGGCGACCTTCGCCGACGGCACCGCGCAGGTCGCGGTGGCCATCACGACTTCCGACCCGAAAGTGCCGACGATGCTCAAGGCCGAGATCGAGAAGTGCCTGCGCGCCCAACCCGGCGTGAAGGACGTGATCATCGAGCTCGCAGTCTCGGCCGCCAAAGCCCCGCCCCAACCCGGACAGGGCACCGTGGGCGGCGGCACCGCGCCCAAGGGCCTCAAGCACTCCGTCGCCATCGCCTCCGGCAAGGGCGGCGTCGGGAAATCCACCTTCGCCGTCAACCTCGCCTGCGCCCTCGCCCAGATCCTCGAAAACCGCGGACGGCCGGGACGCGTCGGGCTGATGGATTGTGACATCTACGGGCCTTCGGTGCCGCTCATGATGGGCCTGCAAGGCCGCCCAGCCATCGAAGGCGACTCGCTTGTGCCCCTCGAGCGCTATGGCGTGAAGGTCATGTCCATGGGTTTTCTGGTGGACGACAACACCCCGGTGGTCTGGCGCGGCCCGATGATCATGAAGACCATCCAGCAATTCGTCCAAAACGTGGCTTGGGGCGAACTGGATGTGCTGTTGATTGATCTGCCGCCCGGCACGGGCGATGCGCAGCTTTCGCTGGTCCAGACCCTGCCACTCGACGGCGCCATCCTGGTCACGACGCCCCAGGCGGCCGCGACCAACATCGCTCGCAAGGGCGGCCTGATGTTCCAGAAGGTCAACGTGCCCCTCCTCGGCGTCGCCGAGAACATGAGCTGGTTCGAGGACGCCAATGGTCGGCGCCAGGCGCTTTTCGGCGAGGGTGGCGGCGCCACCACGGCCGAACTGCTCGGCACGGCGCTGCTCGGCCAGGTGCCGCTGTTCCCCGATATCCGCGCCGGCGGCGATACCGGCCACCCGGTCACGGTCAACTCGCCTGACAGCAAGCCGGCGCAGGTTTTTCGCGCGATCGCCGGAGATTTGCTGCGGAAACTCAAACTGTGAGCGGCTGGTTGACACCGGCGCGGCGAGCCCACTAGGTTCCCGCTCCATGATACTGCTGCCGGGCCAAATAAAGCCCATGTTTACCGTCGGGGCTGCGGCCCGTTGCTGTTGAACGCATCCCCGCCGACCATGCCGACCCTGACCCAGCAGACCAACAGCGGCAACCGCGAGTTCGTCAAGCAGTCGAGCCTTTACCAGGAATTTCTCGCCGAGCGGGAGGAGATCCTGAAGCACAAGTGGATCGAATCGGAACGGCTGGGCCACGACATCGGCTTCGAGCGCGCCCTGCTCGACTGGATCCGCAAGCACCGTGACAGCTGGCGGGCGGCCCGCCGGGCGCAGATGGCGACGCCCACTCCCCTCCCGGAAGCCAAGGAATAAGCCGGCCACGCCGGTGCTGCGCCCCAAGCAAAAAGGCCGGTCCGCGAGGAACCGGCCTTCAAATTCTGTCCTATCCGGGATAAAACCGGCCTGCACCGAGCCTTACTTGATTTCCTTGTGCAGCGTGTGGCGCTTGAGGAAGGGGTTGTATTTCTTCTTCTCGATGCGCTCGGTCACGGTCTTCTTGTTGCGCTTGGTGAGGTAGCGCGAAGCGGGTTTGCCCTCTTTGCGGGCTTCAGTGCACTCTAGGGTTACGGTTTCTTGCATGGCTTAAATGGAATGGAAGGGCGAAGAAAGGCCGCGCCCTCGCCGCCTGCAACTTAATTCTCCAAAATGTGGGCTGCCGCCTGCACCACCCCACCGGACGGGCTCATCCCTTGCGGCGAACGCCCAGCCAATTGCATCCAAACTAGGCACTTACCTTCTTTTCCGTCAGGGGCATCATGACGCCGCGACGGAAGAGGGTCACCTGCCCCGAACTGGAGGAGACGACGAGCGCGATGCAGTCGGCCACGACCGAGATGGCGGCGGCGGCGGCGTGCCGCGCGCCCAGCCCGCTGGGCAGGACATGGTTGTAGTCCGAAGCCTGGATCAGCGAGCCGGCTGCTTCCACCACCCCGTCGCCGCGGATGACGAATGCCCCGTCGATGGAGGAGAACTCCTTGATGGTCTCGTCCATGAAGGGATTCAGGATGTTCCGGTCTTCCTCCTTGTAGCCGTAAAACGGATTGAGCACGAGCGGCTTGGTCAGCGTCGCGAGCTTCTCGTTGTCGCCCACCACAAACAGGCAGCCGACCGGCCGCCCCTCGCGGCCCTCGACCGCCAGCTCCGTGGCGACGGCGATCACGCGCTCCAGCACCTCGGGTTTCACGTCCGGTGGCAACAGGTCGGCGTGGCCGGTGAGCAGCGTCGAGAATTCCTTCTCCACGTCCACGATCACGATCGTGTCGAACTGGTTGCTGCCCGCCAGGCCGCCCACGCAGCAGATGCGGTCCTTGAAGGTGATCAGCCCGCGGGTGATGCCGACGAGCACGGCGCTGCGCAGCTGCGCCATGCGCTGGCTGGAGAAGGAGCGCACGTGGATGCTGTCGTCGAAACGGTCGGGGCGGTCCTCCGCCTCCGCCAGGTTGCGGGTCACGAGGATGGTCTTGAGCGAGCCGGCCCACTTCGGCGCCTTGAAATTCCCGGCGAAGGTGTCGCCGAAAACCATCAGCCCGGTGCAGCCGCTGCCCACCGCGATGCGCTCCGCCTCGCGCAGGACGACGCGGTTCACGCGGGTCTGCGGCATCGCCACGGGCTTGGCCGCCATGCCGCCGAATCCGGCAAAAAGCCGGTCGTAGAGCGTGTCGAGATCGGGCGCCTGCACGAGGCTGTCCACGAAATCCTGCTCCTTCATCAGCCGGGCCAGCGCGGCGAGCAGCTGCAGGTAGTCGCGCGTCTTCTCCTCGGCTATGAGCATCAGCACGAGGCGCACCGGCTCGTTCTCCAGCGCGCCGTCGTAGCGGATGCCGTAGTGGCTGCGGCCGACCGCGAGGATGTAGCGCCGGCCCATCTTCACGCGCACGTGCGGCATCGCCACCCCGAGCCCGAGGTAGGTCGTCATGGTGTTCTCGCGGCGCAGCAGCCCCTTGAGCAGGGCGTCCTTGTTCAGATCGGGGAAGCTCTCGACGGTCAGGTTGAGCAGCTCGACGAGCGCGCCCTCCATGTCGGCGCTGCCCAGATCGATGACGCGGCTGCGGGAGATGTATTTGTCGAGCCGCATGGGAAATTGACGGGCTTAGAATGAGGGACTCAGGAAATCAGGACCGGGAGGAGTTGATCGAATCCTTCCTGCTTTCCTGAGTTCCACATTGAGAAAACAGGGGATTCCAAACCTTACTTCTCCCACTCTAGGGCGCCCTTCTTCACTTCGTAGAAGAGGCCCAGCACGAGCACGAAGAGGAAGAACAGCATCGGGGACAGGATCGCGATGTTCTGGGCGAGGAAATCCCGGTAAACAAAGGTCCACGGGATGAGGAAGACGACCTCGATGTCGAAGAGGATGAAGAGCATCGCCGTGACATAGAACTTCACCGAGAAGCGGGTGTGGGTGCTCCCGTCGGAGAGGATGCCGCACTCGTAGGCCGCGTCCTTGATCTTGGAACCCAGCGCTCGTTGCCCCAGCAGCTGGCTCGCCAGAATGACGCCGCCGGTGATCCCGGCGGCGAGGACGATTTGGACCAGAAACGGCAGATAGGCGGCGTAGCTCATCCCCCGCAAGATGCGCGCAGAAGCCGTCGCGCTTCAAGGGGAATTTTTTGCGCACCGGCTACCGCTGCCGCTCGGCCGGACCGGCCGGGCTCACGATGGTCGGGTTCTGATACAGCGCGCCGGGGGTCGCCCCCGGGATCGTT
>JBDHQK010000024.1:0-25842 GCA_039807025.1 Lacunisphaera sp. | reverse complement strand
GAAGTTTCCCGGCGCCAACAGCACGTTGACCTCGGCGATGAAGTCCGTCGGCGAGGCCATGGCCATCGGCCGCACTTTCAAGGAGTCCTTTCAGAAATGCCTGCGCTCGCTCGAGACCGGCGCTCGCGGCTGGGGCGGTGGCGGCAAATACGGTGGCGACGAGATCCCCGACGAAGCCACGCTGCGCCAAAAGATCGGCACACCCAACGCCGAACGCGTGTTCTATCTCCGCTGGGCCTTCCTCGCCGGCATGACCGAGGATGAGATTTTCAACCTGTCCAAGATCGATCCGTGGTTCCTCCGCCAGTTGCGCGAGCTCCACGAGATGGAACTGGAGCTGAAACGGCACACGCTGCAGTCAATCGACGTGAACCTGCTGCGCCGGGCCAAGCAGTTCGGCTTCTCCGACGCGCAGCTCGCGCATTTCCTGAAGTCCGACTTCGACACGGCGCGTGCGCACCGCAAAAAGGCCGGCATCAACACGACCTTCCGCCTGGTGGACACCTGCGCGGCGGAGTTCGAGGCGTTCACGCCCTACTACTACTCGAGCTACGGCGACGAAAACGAGGTCAAGCCCTCGGCGAAGAAGAAGATCATGATCATCGGCGGCGGTCCGAACCGCATCGGCCAGGGCATCGAGTTCGACTACTGTTGCGTGCACGCGTCGTTCGCGCTGCGCGAGGCCGGCTTCGAGACCGTGATGGTCAACTCGAACCCCGAGACGGTCTCGACCGATTACGACACCTCCGACCGCCTCTATTTCGAGCCACTGACGCTCGAGGACGTGCTGGAAATCTACGAACAGGAGGGCTGCATCGGTGCTATCGCGCAGTTCGGCGGCCAGACGCCGCTCAACCTTGCCAGCGCCCTGAAGGCCCGCGGCGTGAACATCATCGGCACCTCGCCGGAAAGCATCGACACCGCCGAGGACCGCAAGCTTTTCGCCGCCGTGCTCGACCAGGTGAAACTCAAGTCGCCCGCCGGCCGCACCGCCATGTCGGAGCCCGAGGCCATCGGCCATGCCGCTGAGTTGGGGTATCCCGTGCTGGTGCGTCCGTCGTTCGTGCTCGGCGGCCGCGGCATGTTCATCCTCTACAGCGAGGCCGAGCTCAAGGACGTCGTCCGCCAGGTCTTCGATGTCATGCCCGGCAAGCCCGTGCTCATTGACAAGTTCCTCGAGGACGCCATCGAACTCGACGTCGACTGCATCAGCGACGGCGAAACCACCCTCGTCGGCGGCATGCTTGAGCACATCGAGTATGCCGGCGTGCACTCCGGAGACGCGGCCATGGTCATGCCGCCGCACACGCTCTCGAAGGACATGCTCAACACGGTCCGCGCCGCCACCTACGCGCTGGCCAAGGCGCTCAAGGTGGTCGGCCTGATGAACGTCCAGTTCGCCATCAAGGACAACCAGCTCTACGTGCTCGAGGTGAACCCGCGTGCGTCGCGCACCGTGCCGTTCGTGGCCAAGGCCATCGGCGTGCCGCTGGCCAAGCTCGCGGCGCGTGTCATGGCCGGCGCGAAGCTGAAGGACCTCGGTTTCATCCGCGAAATCCAGCCGAAGCATTGGTGCGTGAAGGAGGCAGTGTTCCCCTTCAACCGCTTCCCCGGCGCCGCCATTGTGCTCAGCCCCGAGATGCGCTCGACCGGCGAGGTCATGGGCATGGACGACGATCTCGGCATCGCCTTCGCCAAGACCCAGATGGCCGCCAAGCCGGCGCTGCCGCTCAAGGGCAAGGTCTTCATCAGCGTGAAGGACTCGGACAAGGCGCAGGTGGTGGAGCTGGCCAGGGGTTTCATCGAGCTCGGCTTCACGGTCTGTTCGACCACCAACACGGCCAAGCTCCTACAGGCGCAGGGCGTCGCAGTGCAGCCGGTCTTCAAGCTCAACGAGGGCCGGCCGAACTGCGTGGACATGATCAAGAACGGCGAGATCTCGCTCGTGGTGAACACGCCGCGCGGCATGATCCCGCGCAACGACGAGAACGCGATCCGTGCCGCCGCCTACGCAAACAATGTCTGCATCATGACGACCATCACCGGCGCAAAGGCCGCGCTGAACGGCATCCGCGCGATGAAGGCCAAGCTCGTCGATGTCCGCGCGCTGCAGCTCTACAAGGGCAGCGTCGTGCCGATGTAATTGCCGCTCCTGACGCCGGTGCCGCGCGGGCGGTTCCGGTTTGCGAGGAGCCTTGATTTTGCCAATGGCGTGATGGGGAGAAACTTGCGCCGACCCCGTGCGAGAGCCGAAAAAACAGCCGGCCGGTTCACGGCGCGGCGTCGGGGTTTGCGGGAGCGGGGACAACTTTGACGTTGAGACGGCGCAGGACGCCGCTCAACCTGCGCGATTCCATGAGTCAACTTCCCTCCGCCAACCCGACCCCCGAGGGCACTAAGCCGGTCTATGTGCCATCGCTTGAAACCGCCGTCCATGGCTTCTGGGCCAAGAACCGGCAGGGTATTCTGATGATCTGCATCGTGGTGCTGCTCGCCATCATCGGCCGGGAAGCCTGGCAATATGTCGCTGCCAGCCGCGAGCAGGCCGTGCAGGTGGAGTATGCCAAGATCGCCGACCAGTCGGCCAAGCTCGCCGCCTTTGCCGAGGCCAATGCGGGGCACACGTTGGCCGGGGTCGCTTATCTGCGCCTGGCCGACGAGAAATACACGGCCGGCGACTACAAGGCGGCCGCCACCCACTATGTGAAAGCCACGGGCAGCCTGAAGAACGATGCGCTCCTCAGCCGCGCCAAGCTCGGCGCCGCAATGAGCCAGCTCAACGGCGGCGATCAGGCCGGTGGGGAGGCCGCGCTCAAGGCCATCGGCGCCGACGCGACCCTCGAGAAAGGCGCACGCGCCGAGGCGGTTTATCAGCTCACCTCCCTCGCGGCCGGGGCCGGCAAGGCAGACGAGGTCAAGAAACTCGCCGAAGAGGTCTCGAAACTCGACCCGACCAGCGCCTGGGCCCAGCGCGCGACGCTGCTGCTCACCAGCCAGCCGACGTCCGCCCAACCCGTCGTGACGGACGCCCCGGCGATCAGCTTCAAGCCCGGCGGCGAGTAAGCAGGCAGCGCCTTCTTAAAAGCAAAGCCCGCCAATCCGGCGGGCTTTTTGTTTTGCGAAAGTTCGCTGCGTTCAGGCGGCGCATGGCAGGCGGCGCCGGCGAATCACGGCTCCCACCAGCACCACCACGCCAAGTATCGCGGCGTAGATCGACGGTTCGGGTATGGCAGTGACTGAACCGCTAATGACCAAATCATTGCCGGATAAATTCCGGATTCTAAAGGTCGATGTCCCGGCAGGATCTCGCCAACCATATAACCGGAACTCGATTGGGCTTGAGACATTTTGCAGAGCAGAAACGCCAGAGAGGGTAATGGACTGCGCAGGAGCTCCGGTTGTTGAAAAACTATAGCTGTGCAAAGAATCGGAAGATGTGAAACCAGTTGCACTACTCAGAAGCTCCCCATGGAAGTTGCTCACCGCTGTTGCGACGCCGCTATTCAACGAAATCGAAGAAATTTTCAGGCTGTATCCAGCGGAAGGAGTAATCGTAAAACTGATGTAGTCGCTGCCCGTGATGGCGGCGGCAAGCGATGTGGTGTTGAAGTTGCTCCCGCCAAAGGTATCCGCAGCACTCGCCGCAGTAACTCCGCTGCCTAAGGTGAGGCTTGCACTGGCAATATTTGACGCGAGCGAAGTTGCTGCTTGGGGGTTGGTCGCTGTGGCGTTCACCCCGGTGATTTCCCAAGACGCGATCTGCCCCTGCACCGCTCCCGCCAGCGCCAGCATCGCGCCGATCAGCAAGCCATGTCGCCGTGTTTTCATCGGGGGCACCGTGTTCGCGGAAGCAACCAATGGAGCAGATTTGTCGTCATGCCGATACTCTTTTTTCCCGCGGGCCAAAACAAGTGGTCGGGGCGATAGGATTCGAACCTACGACCTCCTGGTCCCAAACCAGGCGCTCTACCAGGCTAAGCTACACCCCGTTGACCGCAGGCATGGGACGCATTGGAATGGCAGGTGTCAATGGCAGGTTCCCAAGCACCGGGAAGCCATCACGCGGCGCGTCCGGACAAGGAGTTAAGAAGGTTCTCACGTGCAAAAAACTGAGCATAAATGCTTCTTGCCTCATTGCCCGAACCGCCCGTATATACGCCACCTCAATCTCTTAAACAAATGGACACTCTTTCCCGCGATAGTAATAGCTCCGGCAACATCTTGCCTCTCGTTGGCGTGATCGCCGGCGGTCTCGCTTTGGTTCTCTCGGCCACGGCGCTCTTCAAGCTCGCCACGTTGCAGAAGGCCGTGACAGCGCACGACGAAGCGATCAACAGCAAGATCCCTGCGCTCGAGGCCACGGTCAATGCCGCTACAGCGAAAGCCGAGACCGACATCAAGGGTCTGCGCACGGGCATCCAGACCGCGCTTGACCAGGTCGGCAACGAGATCGGCACGATCAACGCCAAGATCACCAAGCTCGAGGAAGCCGCCAAGAAGCCCGCGCCGGCCGCCTCCGCCAAGGGAGGCGCTGCCGCCCCGACCGGCGCGTTGAACGCCGACGGCACCTACACGGTCGGCTCCGGTGACTCCCTCTCCAAGATCGCCCGCAAGTTCGGCGTGAAGGTTGACGCCATCGAGGCGGAGAACCCCGGCCTCGATCCGACCAAGCTGAAGGTCGGCCAGAAGGTTCGGATCCCGAAGAAGTAAGCTTCGCGCACCCATCGCTCCTGCCTCCCAGACCTCGTGTCGCGGAGGCATTTTTTTTTGCCATGGCCGAACAACTCTCTCCGCTCCCGCGCTGGCAGAAACTTGGTGCCCGCACGGTGGCGCGGACCCGCATCTTCGATGTGCAGAGCGTGGACTTCCGGCATCCGGCCCGGCCGCGGGCGCAGGATTTTTTTGTCATCAGCGCGCCGGACTGGGTGAACGTCGTGGCGTTGACGCCGGACCGGCAGCTCGTGCTGGTGCGCCAGTTCCGATACGGCACGGATGATTTCTCGTTGGAGATCCCCGGTGGCGTGATGGATCCCGGCGAGGATGCCGTCACGGCAGGCGTGCGCGAGTTGCGCGAGGAGACGGGCTATGTCGGCACCAACGTGCGGCTGCTCGGGCGCGTGCACCCGAACCCGGCGATGCAGAACAACCGCTGCCACCTTGTGCTCGTCGAGGAGGCGCGCCGGGAGGCCGGCCTTGACTGGGATGCGGACGAGGAATTCGAGATTATGACGCGACCGGTGGACGAGGTATACCAACTGGCCTACGCCGGCGGCATCACCCACGCGATGGTGCTGGATGCGCTGCTGCTGTTCGCGCCGGTGTGGGCGGAGCTGAAGCGGCCTGCCGTTTGACTTTGTCCCGGCCCGGGCTTAACTCGACCGACTTCATGGGAATCCCGGCTGCCGCTTCCACCTTCGCCAACTCGCCGGCTGCGCTGGGCCTGATGGAGACGGGCAGGTTGCCCGCCCCGTTGGAACAGGAAGTTCGCGCCATCTATCGCCGCAGCCCGCTTTACGGCCGGCGGTTCCCGTTGCACAGCGAGCCGCTGCAGTGGGCGTGTTACCGGGAGATCCCGGTGCTGACCAAGCAGGAGATCCTCGACCGCGGGCACGCGTCGTTTTTCGCCGATTACGCCGAGATCGAGCGCGGTTTCGCGCAGAAGAAATACGAATACGAACACACCTCCGGCTCCACGGCGCGGCCGATGACCGTGGTGATGGAAGACGGCTGGTGGGATGCACAGCTCAAGCGCGCCTACCGCGCACATCCGGTCCTGGCTCAGTATGCCGACCGTCCCTATCGCAAGGCCGTGCTCGCTCCGATAGGCTGCTCGAGCAACCTCTGCCCTTATGAGGATCATCCGTTCCCGCACCGGTATTTCGACGGCACGGTTTACCTGAATCTTTCCAGCGACCCGTTTGTCTTCGCCGAGCCCGAGTGGGACCGCATCGTGCTGGAATTGCAGGCGCTCAAGCCCGAGGTCATCGAGGGCGAGCCGGTCTATCTTTCGCTGCTGGCCCGGGCCGTGAAGAAGCGCCGGGTGAGCGTGCCGAGCGTGCAGACCGTCATTCTCACCTACGGCAAGGCCAGCCGGCAGCACAGTCGGCGCATCGCGGAGGTTTTTCCCGGCGCGAAGCAAGTGGATCTCTACGGCTCGACCGAGGCGGGCTACATCTTCGTGGGTGACGCCTTCGGCGACAATTTGCACGTGATCGACGGCAACGCCTTTGTCGAGCTGGTGGCGTGGCGGGCGGAGCTGCCCGACGTCTTTCAGATCAACGTGACCACGCGCGACCGCGAGGCGATGCCGCTGCTGCGCTATTTCACGGGCGACATCGTGCGGCGCACGCCGACCGGCTACCGGATCCTGGGGCGCGAGCGCGACTTGTATTTCAGCCCCGACGGCCGGGTGGTGTCGGCCTTTGAGATCGACGCGGCGATGCCGGGGAATTTCGCCTGCTGGCACTGGAGCCTGGTGCAGTCGTCGGACAATCGCTGGGATTTTCAGTATGTGGCCGACGAGGCGGCTCCGGCCGGGATGGAACTGGCACTGGCGGCGGCACTGGGGCCGGACGTGCGGGTGAACCTCTTTCGACGGAAATTCATCCAGCCGGCGGCCAGCGGAAAATTCGCGCTGCTCAAGCCGCTCTCACGCTGAGGTTGCGGCGATAGCGCCGCCAGCCGAAGAAGGCCGCGCTGAGGCCGACGAAGAAGGCGCCGTAGGTCGAGGGCTCGGGGACCGGGCGGGAGATCTGTGCGCCGAAGCCCATGAAGTCCATGTTGCCGTAGCCGGCGGGATCGGTGTTGGTGGGATAGTAGGTGGTGTTGTTCCAGTCGACGAGGTCGCCGGCCGTCGAGGGGGTGGTGTCACCCGCCATCAGGGAGTAGCCGTAGATGGTGGTGCCGGCGGCGATGCCGAGGTCGGCGAAACGGATGAGGATGCCCACCAGTTGCAGCGTGCCGGCGCTGGCCGTGCCGGAAGCGGTGCCCGAGAGGTTGTCGCCGTTGGTGAAGGTGGAGCGCCGGTAGGTGCCCGTCGATCCGCCATTGGGATTGTTAATCGGTCCGCCAAAGGAATCGGGCGCGACGAGCAGGCCCGTGTTGGCGTAGGTGGTGGGCGTGTTGGTGCCATCCACGCCGGTGTAGGCCGCGATGCGGAACCCGTCGCCGAAATTGCCGGTATTCTCGACATCGAAGAACACCAGGGCGTCGTTGGCCTGCACGGTGTAGCCTCCGGAGAAATAGAAATCGATGCGCTCGATATTGCTGTTGGCGGAATTGCTGGGACCGTTGCCGAAAGGGTTGCGGATGCCAGTGAAGAGGTTGCCGTCGAGAAAGACCTGTTCAAGGTTGGGCTGGTAGTCGCCGTAGCTGCGGTTGCTGGCGTCGGCTTGGTAGATCAAGGTCGAGTTATTGGGGTTATCCACGCCGGACTGGTTGTGGATGCCATTGCCGCTGGAATCGGTGTTGCGACGGAAATAGACGTTGCTGGCGAGAGGGCCGTCGAAACGGTAGTCTCCGAGGCTGGTGGTGACCGTATTTACCTCGCGGTCCTCGTTGCGATAGGTGAGGCCACCTTGGGTCTGGTTGGCGTTGTCCACGAGTGTGCCGTAGGTGATGCCGGTTAGGGCGGTCTGGGCATGAATTGACTCCACAGCCAGCAAAGCCCCTACAATAAACACGAGCTTGCGCCAGAGCGCCGGGCGCGGCTGGATTTGTAAGAGGAATGAAACGGTCTGCATCTAGGATGAAACACCTATACAACACCGGGTAATAAGCCAGAGCGTTTTCTACGTGAGAAGCGTTTTACGGAAAAGCTTATTTGAGGCTGAGATTGAGACTAGGTAAGCTCATCAGGATTTATGGAAGAAGCTAAAAATCAAAAGTTTAAGCATTTAAATAGCGTTCGCAGTGGTCTTGGTCGGAAATTATTTGGTTTGGCCTGAAATCCGTTTATGACGGCAGCAAAGAAGCCTTGCCGGGGTGGAAAACTACGAAAAGGCAGGAGATTATCGGCGGGCGCGATTGATTCTTGAGCAAACGGTTCAGATCAATCCGGAAGACCTGCTGGGGCTGGCCGGAGTCGCGCTGCGCTCCGAGGACATCGCAGCGACCCGACAGGCGTTGGCGTAACTCCACCAGATGGGCTGGACGGACACGGCTTATTACCCCGGCTGTCCTCTGGACTGGCCTTGGTGACCCACGATGTCCGGGCTTTGGAGGCGGCTTTGGCCGGGTTGCCTCGCCTCGAGCCAATGGATCAGCGCGTGCGGCTCAACCTAACCACCGCGCGTTTGCAGTCGTCCGATCCTGCGTTGCCGAGGCCGGCCGCATCCGGTGACACCATGGACACCACGGTGCAGATCGAGGCGGGTCATCTTCATCTGCTGCAGAAAGGCGGAGCGCCATTCTCCTCATCGACGAGCACCTGGTGCAAAGTTAACCTGTCGCGTCCGGCGCTGTCGTGGCGCATACCTTGGCCTTGCTGGGCGCGCTGCCGGCGGAGGCTTTTGCTGAGCCGTGCCAGCCCCTCGCTTATGAACTGATGTTGTCCGAAGTGGGTCGGGCCCGGGAGGGTGAGCCGCTGCTCAACCGGGCCTCGGCCGAGCGGATGTTGCCCGATGAAATGCTGCGGATCGAGCAGGCCTGACGCATAATCAGCCTCGGCTATCGGTGTTGTGCCGACCGCAGGTCGGGCTGGGCTGCGGTGGCGTCGACCTTCTCGGTCGATTTAGGGTCGCTAATTTTTCGTCTGGCCGGGTTGGCGCGGCCTTTACATTGCTTTGGGGCATTGGTTTATCTGTCCTCGTCAGGCCGCCCGCACCACCGCCCCGCATCCCCGTATATCCGCGATGAATCTGCTCGGTTCACTATTCAAGTCGTCCATAGGCAAAAAAATCCTGATGGCCCTCACCGGACTGGTGTTGTTCGGCTTCGTCACCGGCCACCTCGTCGGCAACCTGCAGATTTTCCTGCCGCCCGCCAAGATCAACGCCTACGCGCACATGCTCGAGTCGCTTGGAGCCGCGCTGTGGCTCATCCGCGGTTTCCTGCTCCTCTGTCTCGTCATCCACGTGTGGCTGGCCATCCAGCTCACCCTCGAGAACCGCGCCGCTCGGCCGCAGGCTTACGGTGCCGAACACGTCATCCGTGCCACCCTGGCTTCGCGCGTCATGGCCCGCACGGGCATCGTCGTGCTGGCCTTTGTGCCTTTCCATCTCGCCCATTACACGCTGCGCGTGGGTTCGCCCGGATGGAGCGATCACACTTTCCGGCTCACCGACGGCACGCTGGTGCGCGACGTCCACACCATGATGGTGCAGGGCTTCAGCAACTGGCTGGTCTCGGGCTTCTACGTGATTGCGGTCGGTGTCCTGGCCTACCACCTCAGCCACGGCATCGTCAGCACGGTTCAGACCCTCGGCCTGAAAAACGAGAAATGGGCCGGCCAGATCGAGCGTTTTGCCGCCGCTTACTGCTGGCTATATTTTCTCCTCAACGCGGCCATCCCGCTCGCCGTGCTCGGCGGCTTCGTGAAACTCGCCGCCTGACCCTTCCGCCATGGCCAAACTCGAATCCAAGGTTCCCTCCGGCCCGCTCGCCGAAAAATGGCGCAAGCACAAGACGGAGATCAAGCTCGTCAATCCGGCCAACAAGCGGAAATACGAGGTCATCGTCGTCGGGGCCGGCCTCGCCGGTTCGTCCTGCGCCGCCACGCTAGCCGAGCTTGGCTACAAGGTGAAGAACTTCGTCTTCCACGACAGCCCGCGCCGCGCCCACTCCATCGCCGCCCAGGGCGGCATCAACGCCGCCAAGAACTACCAGAACGACGGCGACTCGGTCCACCGGCTCTATTACGACACGCTGAAAGGCGGCGACTACCGCGCCCGCGAGGCTAACGTCCACCGCCTCGCCGAAGTTTCGGTCAACATCATCGACCAGTGCGCCGCGCAGGGCGTGCCCTTCGCCCGCGAATACGGCGGCCTGCTCGCCAACCGCTCCTTCGGCGGCGCGCAGGTTTCGCGCACCTTCTACGCCCGTGGCCAGACCGGCCAGCAACTCCTCCTCGGCGCCTACAGTGCGCTGTCCCGCAAGGTCGGCGACGGGGGTGTCCAGCTGCACACCAACTCCGAGATGCTCGACCTCGTCCTCGTGGACGGCCAGGCCAAGGGCATCATCGTCCGCGATCTCATCACGGGCGCGGTCACGCGCCACAGCGCCGACGCCGTCGTGCTCGCCACCGGCGGCTACGGCAACGTCTTCAACCTCTCGACCTACGCCCGCCAGTCCAACGCGACCGCCATCTGGCGCGCCTACAAGCGTGGCGCCTGCCTCGCGAATCCCTGCTACACACAGATCCACCCGACCTGCATCCCCGTGAGCGGCGACTACCAGTCGAAGCTCACGCTGATGTCGGAGTCGCTCCGCAACGACGGCCGCATCTGGGTGCCGAAGCGGAAGGAGGACCGCCTCAAGAGGCCCGCCGACATTGCGGAGGCCGACCGCGACTACTACCTCGAGCGCATCTACCCGAGCTTCGGCAACCTCTGCCCGCGCGACGTCGCCTCCCGCGCCGCCAAGCGCATGTGCGACGAGGGCCGCGGTGTCGGCGAATCCGGCCTCGGCGTCTACCTCGATTTCTCCGACGCCATCAACCGCCTCGGCGAGCCCGCCGTGCGCGAGCGCTACGGCAACCTCTTCGACATCTACCACGAGATCACCGCCGAGAGCGCCTACCAGACGCCGATGCGCATCTACCCGGCCGTGCACTACACGATGGGCGGCCTGTGGGTGGACTACAACCTGATGTCCAACATCCCCGGCCTCTTCGTGCTCGGCGAAGCGAATTTCTCCGACCACGGTGCCAACCGCCTCGGCGCTTCCGCCCTCATGCAGGGCCTGGCCGACGGTTATTTTGTCATCCCCTACACCATCGGGGACTACCTCGCCGGCCAGAAGCCCGGTTCGCGTCCCGCGACCGACCGCCCCGAGTTCAAGCAGGCCGAGGACAACGTCACCGGCATGACGAAGCGTTTCCTGGAGAACAAGGGCAGCCAGCCGGTCAGCCATTTCCACAAGCGCCTCGGCAAGATCATGTGGGAACACTGCGGGATGGCGCGCACCAAGGAAGGCCTCGAGGCCGCGCTGCAGAAAATCCCGGCGCTGAAGGAGGAATTCAACGCCACCGTCCGAGTGCCCGGTTCCGCCGACACACTCAACCAGTCGCTCGAGCAGGCCGGCCGCGTGGCCGACTTCATCGAGCTCGGCGAGCTCCTCTGCCGCGACGCTCTCACTCGCGAGGAAAGCTGCGGCGGCCACTTCCGCGAGGAACACCAGTGGCCGGACGGCGAGTGCAAGCGCGACGACGAGAAATTTGGCCACGTTGCCGCCTGGGAATACCAGGGCGAAGGCAAGGCCCCGCTGCGCAACATCGAGCCCCTCAACTACGAGTTCACCAAGATGAGCGTGCGCTCCTACAAATAACGCGAGATCCCCGCCATGGTCGCTCCCACTGCCAAGAAACTTTTCTCCGTCACGCTGCGCGTCTGGCGCCAGGCCGGCCCGTCCGCTCCCGGCCAGTTCTTTGACTACCCGGCGAAGGACGTGAACCCGGACATGTCCTTCCTCGAGTTGCTCGACGTCGTGAACGACGGGATCACCCTGAAGGGCGACGAACCGATCGCGTTTGCACACGACTGCCGCGAGGGCATCTGTGGCACCTGCTCCTGCACCATCAACGGCAAGCCTCACGGCCCGGGCAAGGGCATCGCCACCTGCCAGCTCTACATGCGCAGCTTTCAGGAGGGGGACACGATTGTCGTCGAGCCCTTCCGCGCCAAGGCCTTCCCGATCCAGAAGGACCTCGTCACCGACCGCGCCGCTTTTGACAAAATCCAGCAAGCCGGCGGCTTTGTCTCTGTCCGCACCGGCGCGGCCCCCGATGCCAACAGCATCCCGGTGCCGAAGGAGGACGCCGACCTCGCGATGGACGCCGCGACCTGCATCGGCTGCGGCGCGTGCGTTGCCGCGTGCAAGAACGCCAGCGCGATGCTCTTCGTGGCAGCCAAGGTCTCGCACCTCGGGCTCATGCCGCAGGGCCAACCCGAGCGCGACAAGCGCGTGCTCGCGATGGTGCAGACCATGGACGAGGCCGGCTTCGGCAACTGCACCAACCAATACGAGTGCAGTGCCGTCTGCCCGAAGCTCATCTCGCACGACTTCATCGCCCGCATGAACCGCGATTATGTCGCGGCCATTTTCAAGTCCCGCTTCAAGCCCACCTCGAATGCAGCGGCGGGCGGCGCGGGCTGAAAGCCGCGAGCGGTGTTCATGGGGGGCCGGTTCGCGACCGGCGCGGCCGCAGTCACTTGCGTGATCCTGCAACTTCGGCGCGGCCGCCGTGTTTTTATGGCATCAACCATTGATCCCATGAAAACCGCTCTCATCTCCGTTCTCACCGCGACCCTCCTGGGCTTCGCGTCCCTCGCGAGCGGTCGTCACTTCGACGCCGCTGGCTTCACCGCCATCATGTTCACCACCGGGCTCGTGGCCTGGACGATTGGACAATACAGCCGCGCGCCACGTGCGCTGTCGCTGGCCCGTCCGATCCGGATCCCGCTGCAGGCGAGCAGCCCCGCCACCAAGGCGCCCGCCATCCGCCTGGCAGCCTGAGCGGTTCGACCTTTACTTGGCCGTGACTGGCAGCGTGCCGGTTGCCTTGAGGGTGCTCTTTTCGGTCGTGTCGCCGTAAAGGCGGATCAGGATGGAGGACTCGACCTGATAGCTGGCGGTTCCAGGCACCGTGGCACTGGCCAGCGCATGCTCGGCGGCGGCCCCGGCTAGGACCAGCGGGGAAGTCCGGTCCACCCGGCTTTGCGCCGGCACCGCCAGCGGCTCCCGGTCATTCGCGGTGCCGACCAACACGCCGTTGAGTTGCACCTTGTGACTGCTTTGGGCGACCAGGTAGGGGACGATATTGGGGTTCACCACGCGCCAAGAGAGGCTGGTCGTGCCATCGCTGGCCCGGGTGATGCCCGTGAGCTCGACCTGCAAACCGACCGTGTTGTTGTTGTTGCTGCTGCAGCCGCTCGAGAATACTGCAAACCAGGCGGCCAGAAAAAGAGGGGCTAGGAATTTCTTCATCGAGCCAGTTATTGCGGTCCCGGCAGCGGGCGGCAAGGCTACTCGTCTTTGGCCGGGGCTTTCTTTTGGTCCTTGCCGCCGCCGAGTCCGAACTGGGCCATGAGCCCGACGGCGGCCAGCGCCAGGATGGCGGGCAGCATCCAGGCATTGCTGGCGATCAACGTGGGCAACTGGTCCGGTTGTCGGAAATAATACAGCCAGTCGATCGAGTGGGTGAAATAGGCCAGCGCGACGATGCCGCGAAATGCCCCCAGCAGCGCTGTGGAGAGCATGATGAGCACCTTTTGCAGCTTCACGGCGAGAAAACCGCCGCAAACACCCAGCACCAGGCCGCTCAGCAGCGCGACCATGGGATGAAAATTAGCCAGCAGCAGGATGCCCAGCGTCGCGCCAAAGCCAAATCCGGCCACGAACACCGCGCCGATATAAAGCAGAAACGCCAGGCCGGCCCCGAGCAAGCCTCCGGCCAGCAGGCTGATCATCACGCCTCCCGGCCCGAACGCCATGGCTGTGGCGGCGGCGTGGGCGGCCACGGCGCCGAGCAGGCCGCCGACCACGGCCAAGGTGATCTTGAAGACCCGGTAGCCAAAAAAACAATCCAGCAAGCCCCAGGAGATGGCGGCGACAGAAAGCCACGGATAAAGCTCGGCGCTGGGTTGCATGGTCCGGCACTAAGCCACGCCGCCAGCCGGCCGGTCAATCCGGTTTGCCGTCCGGCGGCGGGTAACGGTAACCAGCCGCTCAGAACAGCATCACGGCCCGCGCGCTTTCCAGCACGATCCAGGCGACGCCAAACGCGGTGGCCCACAGGAACAGGGTCTTTGCGAGCCGGCGGCGGCGCAGGCTGCGCTCATACCGATCCACGTTGTGCGTCCGATAGCCGCTGGCCTCCAGATAACACGCGAACTGGGCCTGCTTGCTCCGGGTCGGCCGCAGGCGCCGGTCGCTCCGCATGCCGAAGGCGATCGGCAGTTGGTTGAGCAGGTGGCGCCAGCGGTAGGACATGCCCCGAGCCTCCGGGAAAATAGCTCTTCCGTTCAAGGGGATTCTGGCTATCTGGGTGCCTTTCACGCTCACTTTACCCATGCACCACTTCCGTTACGAGGGGCAGAAACTCCATTGCGAATCCGTTGACCTCGGAGCCATCGCCCAGCTGCACGGCACGCCGACCTACGTTTACAGCGCCCAGACCATCGAGGACAACTATCGTCGGCTGGCGGCAAGCCTGAGCGGGCTGGACCTGCAAATCTGTTACGCGATGAAGGCGAACTCCAACCTCGCCGTCCTCCGCCTCTTCGCCAACCTCGGCGCCGCTTTCGACCTCGTCAGCGGCGGCGAGCTGCAGCGCGTGGTCGCCGCCGGCGGCAGCACCGCCCGCAGCGTGTTCGCCGGCGTCGGCAAGACCGAGGCCGAGATCAAGCTCGCGCTCGAGGCCGGCGTTTACGGCTTCCACGTCGAGAGCGAGCCCGAGCTGGCCCGCATCAACCACGTCGCCGGCCAGCTCGGCCGCAAGGCCGCCATCGCCATCCGCATCAACCCCGACGTGGACGCCAAGACGCACGCCAAGATCACCACCGGCAAGAGCGAGAACAAGTTTGGCATTCCGCTGCAGGTCGCCGCCGAGGCCTACGCGGCCGCAGCCAAGTATCCGCACCTCGAGATCAAGGGCGTGCAGATGCACATCGGCTCGCAGCTCACCTCCGCCGAGCCGTTCATCGAGGCGGTGAAGAAGGTCGTGCCCTTTGTCGCGCAATTGAAGCGCGACTACGGCATCGCCTATTTCAGCATCGGCGGCGGCGTCGGCATCGTTTATCAGGACGCTCTCGCCAGCGGCGACGCCGCCTGGTGGGCCGCCAAGCCGGAAAGCGAGCGTCCGCTCACGCCCGAGGTTTACGGCGCCGCGCTCACGCCGCTGCTCGCGCCGCTCGGCCTCAAGATACTCCTCGAGCCCGGCCGCTTCCTCGTCGGCAATGCCGGCGTGCTGCTCTCCCGCGTCGAATACCTCAAGCGCGGCTCCGGCAAGAATTTCCTCGTGCTCGACGCCGCCATGAACGACCTCGTGCGTCCCGCCATGTATGAGGCCTACCACGAGCTCGTGCCGCTCGTGCGCGACAGCTCCCGCCCCGCGCTCAAAGCCGATATCGTCGGCCCCATCTGCGAATCGGGCGACTGCTTTGCCAAGGACCGCACGCTGCAGACAGTCGGCGAGGGCGAGATCGTCGCCTTCATGAGCGCCGGGGCCTACGGCTACACCATGGCCAGCCGTTACAACACCCGCGGCATGGCAGCCGAGGTGCTGGTGTCCGGCAGCCGCTTCGAGCTGGTCAACGCCCGGGAAAATTTCGAGGCTATGCTCGCCGGCGAAAAAATCCCCGGCTTCTTGAAAATCTGACGGCCGTCCCATGCCCGAGCCCCGCCCCCTTAATTTTGTTGTCATCGGTGCGGGTGCTTGGGGCACCGCAATGGCCGTGCACCTCGCCCGCCGCGGGCAGCACACCACGCTCGTGCCGCGCCGGACGGAGCACGCCGCGCAGCTGCAAGCCGCCCGCGAAAACCGCGACTACCTCGCCGGGGTGTCCTTTCCCGCGGGACTGGAGGTGGGTCACAACCTGCGCGCCGCACTCCTCGAGGCTGACGTGGCGCTCATCGCCTGCCCTTCGCAATCCCTGCGCCAATGGTGCGAGCAGATCCGCGACGTGCTGCACGATACGTCGCGCCTCCAGCTCTTTCTCAGCCTGGTCAAGGGCCTCGAGATTGGCACGCACCTGCGGCCGAGCGAGGTCATGGGCCAGGTGCTGCCGGGGCTCAACTGCGGCACGCTGACCGGCCCGACCAACGCCGGCGAGGTGGCCCGCGGCCTGCCCGCCGCCATGGTCATGGCGGCCCAGCACGCCGACGAGTTTGTGCCCAAGGTCCAGGTGGCGATGAGCGGCTCGACACTGCGCATCTACACCAGCGACGACCTCGCCGGTGCCGAATATGGCGCCAGCCTGAAGAACATCTACGCCATCGCCGCCGGCCTGTGCGACGGGCAGAAACTGGGCGACAACGCCAAGGCGGCGCTGCTCACCCGCGCCGTGACCGAGATGGTTCGAGTCGGCACGGCGCTCGGTGCGAAGGCTGAGACCTTCTACGGCCTCAGTGGCTTTGGCGACCTCGTCGCCACGAGCCACGGGGCCTGGAGCCGCAACCGCGAGTTCGGCGAGATGATTGGCGCTGGCAAGTCCGTCGGCGAACTCCTCGCCGGCCGCAAGACGGTCGTCGAGGGCCACCGCAGCACCGCGGCTCTCCACGGCTTGTGCCGCGAGCGCGGCATCACCGCGCCGATCCTCGCCGAGGTTCACGCCATCCTTTACGAGAACAAAAAACCCGCCGACGCGCTCCACGCCCTGATGACCCGCGAGCTCAAGCGCGAGACCAACGCGCCATTCCCTAGGAAGTAGCGTCACCGGCCGACGTGTTCGTCTTCATTTCAGCCTACGTGTTGTCCCCCATGGTGCCATGACCCGCGTCCTCCTCGCTTTCGACAAGTTCAAGGACGCCCTGACCGCGCAGGAGGCGGGTGAGGTGGTGGCCGGGGTGTTGCGCGAGGTGCGTCCGGACTGGTCGATGGATATCGCCCCGATCACGGACGGGGGGGAGGGGTTTGCCTCCATCCTGACGCAAGCGGCTGGCGGCCGCTGGGTGGAAAAAGCAGTGTCCGGACCGCGCGAAGCGCCGAGCAATGCCGGATTTGGCCTGGTGCCGGTGGAGGCGATGCCCGCTTGGGCGTGCGCGCAACTCGGGTTGGCCGCCGGGTTTCTCCCCGGCGCGGAGGTGGCCGTGATCGAAATGGCCACGGCCAGCGGCCTGGCACTGTTGCCGGCCGATCAGCGGGATCCGTGGCGCACCACGACCCGGGGCACCGGTGAGCTGATGCACGCGGCCGCGGACGCAGGCGCGGCGGCGATTCTGCTGGGCGTTGGCGGCAGCGCGACCAACGACTTGGGGCTCGGCGCGCTGGCGGCGCTCGGGCTCAGGTTTTTCGATGCCGAAGGCGCAGCCGTGAATCCGGTTCCGCTCTGCTGGCCACGCATTGCACGGATCGCGGGCGGGATCCGAAAAGATTTTCCCCCGGTGCGCATCGCGTGCGACGTTACCAATCCGTTGCTCGGACCGCGCGGGGCGGCGGCGGTTTACGGGCCGCAAAAGGGCCTGCGTCCCGGCGACCACGCGAGGCTTGAGAATGAAAGCGCCCGGATGGCGGACCTGCTGAGCCAGCATTGCGGGCGATCTTCGGCGCTGCGGGACGTGCCGGGTGCGGGTGCGGCCGGCGGCATCGCGTTCGGCTTGATGGTTGGAGCCGACGCGAAATTACTGCCAGGCTTTGACCTCGTGTCGGCGTGGCTGGATCTGGAGGCCAAGCTGCGCGCGGCGGACATCGTGATTACCGGTGAAGGCCGGTTCGACGAAAGTTCGCTTGAGGGCAAGGGCCCCGGCGCGATCGCGGCCCGCGCGCTGGCACTGGGCAAGCCTGTCCATGTCTTTGCCGGCCAGGTGACCGCCGCCGCGCGGCCAGGACTGGCCTTGCATGCCATCACTCCTGCCGGCATTCCGCTGGCGGAGGCGCTGCTCGAAGCGCCACGCAACCTCGTCGCGTCGGCCCGCACGGTTTTCGCCCATTGAACCCTTCGCCTATGATAACACGATTCATGCTCTTGGCCTTCGCCACCATCCGGCTGCTTGCCGGCGATCCCGCACCCGAGCTGCCGTCAACGCCGGGCTGGGGCTACGCCGAATTGCGCCGCGTGCCGGCGGCCGAGGCACGGCAGGGCGTGGCGGCGGACGGGGAGTTCTTCTATGCGATCAACAACTTTGCGATCGGCAAATACCGCAAGGACACCGGCGAACGCGTCGCCGGCTGGGAATGCCCCGAGGGCCAGCCGCTGATCCACATCAACGCCGGCATCGTCCACGAGGGCCGTCTGTATGGCGCGCACTCGAACTACCCCGGTGTGCCGATGCTCAGCTCGGTGGAAATTTGGGACACGAGGACAATGCACCACGTCGGCAGCCACAGTTTCGGTCGGGCCGACGGCTCGCTGACGTGGCTGGATCGGCGCCACGGCCGCTGGATTGCCTGCTTTGTCCACTACGGCAAGAAGGGCGGTGAGCCCGGGCGCGGTCCGGAGTGGACGCGGATCGTCGAGTTCGACGACGAGTGGCGGCAGACAGGCGGCTGGGCGTTACCGGCCGACCTGCTCGCGCACATCGCGGGCAACGGTTACAGTTGTTCCGGCGGCGCGTTCGGCCCGGGCGGTTTTCTCTACGTCACGGGCCATGACAACACCGAGCTTTACGTCCTTGATTTTCCGTCGGCCGGGCCGGTGCTCAACTGGGTGGCCACGTTTCCGGTCGTGGCCCGCGGCCAGGCCTTCGGCTGGGATCCGGTAGAGAAAAACGTGATACATATGCTCAGCCGCGGCAGCCGCGAGATCGTCAGCGGCCGGGTGGAGATACCGAAGGGCGCCCGGGCCCGCTGAGGCCTATTTCACGCAATCCGCGAAGCGCGGCTGGGCGACGGCGTGGCGGCGGTGGACGTCGGTATAAATCTCGTCGGCCATGCGGTCGAGTTCGGCGGCGGGCATGAACTTCCGGCTGAAGCCGGGAATCTGGCCGTCGATCGCGCGCGCGGCGACGAGGAAGTCGCCGATGAGTTCGCGAGGGGACTCGTCGCCGACCGCGATACGGATCGTGGTCGAGGTGATGCCGGCTTCCTTCAACGCCTCGGAGCCGAGCTCGGAGTGCGAGGTCAGCGCGGGGCAGAGGACCAGGGTGTTGCTCTGGCCGAGCGACACCATGTGGCCGAACATCGGGGCGAGCGAATCGAAGAAGCGCTCGAGGGTGACGCGCGAGACCTTCGCCGCCTCGAAGTTGATGGTGAAGAGCGGCGCCGGCAGCCCGAGGTAGGACAGGCGCGCGGCCGTGGCGTGGTTCGGGTCGTCGGGGTTGGCGGGGCCGCTGACAGTGACGAGCGGGTTGGAGGCAAGCCAGCGCGTGAAGATGAGTGTGTTGATGCACTTCTTCAGCATGCGCTGCTCGAGGGTCTTCATGCCGGTGAGCACCTCGAAGGCCTTGTCGGAGTCGAGGAAGGCGCCCTTGATGTAGTAGACATTCCAGAAAAGCGTGTCGTGCCAACTCTTGCCGGACGGCGAGGTGTCACCTTTCGGGAGGAACATGTCCTCGTTGCGGCCGATGACGACGCCGGCGGTGGTGGTGCCGTGGCCCGTGAGGTCCTTGGTGTAGCTGTGGATGACGTAGTCGGGGCGCTCGGCCGGATTTTTCTGCTGCAGCGGACGGACGAGAAAGGGCGTGCCGACGGTGGAGTCGCAGATGACAGTGAGGCCGGCGGCGTGCGCGGCGGCGCAAATACCAGGGACGTCGAGGAACACGCCGTGCGGATTGCACGGGCTCTCGAGGTAAACGTAGATGCGGCGGCCGGCCTTGAGGCGGTCGGCATGCTGCTTCTTCACCCCGGCGAGGGCCTTGGTGAAGTCGCCAGCCGTGAAGCCGTCAAAGAACACGACGCCGACGTCGAGGTTGGAGCGCTTGCCAAACCAGTCGTGCAGCAGCTGGTAGGCGCCGCCGTAGATGTTGCGCGAGGAGAGGACGATGTCCTGGTAGCCGACGAGGTGCGAGAGCGCGGCGTCGATCGCGCCCATGCCGGAATTGAAGTTCCACGCCATGTATTCGCCCGCCATCGGACCGGCTTCGATGTCCACGATGTGGTTCGCGAGCGAGATCGAGGTCGGATTCATCAGCCGCGAGTATATCTCGTGCAGGAACTCGCGGCCTTGGAAGGCGTCGTCGATCCACTCGGAGCAGGCGTAGAGGTAGGTCGCGGTGCGGGTGATGACGGGCGTGGCCGAGAAGATGGCCGTGACGTTGTCGAAGGTCGGGTAGGGGCCCTTCGCCAGCATGGTCGCGTTCGAGTAGCGGAGCGACTGGTGGGTCTTGCGCGACGGGTTCTGCAGCGTGTCGAGGAGCTTCGCCAGTTGGAACGAGAGGAATTTCTTGGCGTTGAAGAGGGCGAGGCGGTCCTGCCGCGGCAGCCGCCCGAGCTCCCGGGTCGTCGCCTCCCACAGGTCCATCACGTCGCCATGCGCGCCGTAGAGTTTCTCGGCGAGGGCCAGCAGCGGCTGGCCGGTTTCCGACTTCGGATCAATGTGGAAATGCTCGAGCTGTTCGACGGCCAGCTCGTGCAAAGTGGTGGCCTGCGTGGTCTTGCGGCGCGGGGAAAGCAGCCGGGCCGGCGGCGCCTCGGGCCTTGGGGTCTTTTTCGCAGAGGAGTGGGTTTTCTGCATGGGCGGAAACTGCCGTGTCATAAATGCCGACGCAAGCAGCCGATGGACATTAAGCCCAAAGGACTAACCACGAATCCTCCGGGATTTGCGGGTTTGGAGTCTTCCCTCAAAATCTTTTAGTGTCCCTGACTGGCTGGAACGTCTAGGGTGATGGACGGCCCAGCGCTTATTGCGCTGACCGGCCGCTTTTTCCTCCCTTGCCGCCCGACTCCCCCCAGTCCCAGTGGTTTGCTGCACACGTGCAGCCGCATGAGCCGATGCTGCGCGCCTGGCTGCAGAGCCGCTTCCAGTCGGAGACCGATTTCGACGACATCCTGCAGGAGTCCTACCTGCGCGTGCTGCGGGCACACACGGACGGCCAGCTGCAGTCGCCCAAGGCCTTCCTCTTTGCCATCGCCCGCAATCTCGCCCTCGACCGCCTCCGTCACCGGCGCGTCGCCCGCACCGAGCCCTTAGTGCAAAACGAACTGCGGGACGTCTTGTTCGACGACGATGACGTCGCTGAGACCGTCGCACGCAACCAGGAACTAGAACTTTTGACCGAAGCCATCCAATCGCTCCCCGACCGCTGCCGCCAGGTGTTCACCTTGCGGAAGGTCTACGGCATGTCCCAGGCCGACATCGCCGGGAAGCTTGGGATTTCCGAGCACACGGTTTCCGCCCAACTGACCATCGGCGTGCACAAGTGCACCGAGTTCATGGCCCGCTTTCGCCGCGAAAAATAACATCCCGATGAACCTGCCGTCCAATTTCCCCGAGACCGATCCCGTCGCCATGCAGGCGGCGGAATGGCTCATCAAGCGCGACCGCGGACTGACCGGGGCGGAGCAAGACGAGTTTTTCCAATGGCTGGGCGCCGATCCGCGCCACGGCGAGTGGTTCGCCCGCCAGCAACGCACGTGGAAGATTTTCAACCAGCTGGCCCAGTGGCGCCCGGAGCACGCGGCTGAACCGAATCCGGATCTGCTCGCGAAACGTTCACCCCACGTCCGGCGCTGGCTCGTCTGGGCAGCTCCTCTGGCCGCGGCAGCGGGTCTGGCGTTGGCCTTCCTCTGGATGCGCCCGCCACCGGCGACCGTGCCGGTTGCCTTGGCCGAGAGAGTGGCCTCGGGCTACGAGCGGCGCGTGCTCGATGACGGCTCGGTGGTCGAGCTCAACCGCGGCACCCGGATCGAGGTGGATTACCTGCCCACCGAGCGACGTGTGCATCTGGTGCAGGGAGAGGCCAGTTTCACCGTGGCCAAGAACCACGATCGCCCGTTTATCGTTCGCGCCGGCGGGGTGGACGTGCGCGCGGTGGGCACGGCCTTCAACGTCCGGCTCGACACCCGGTCCGTCGAGGTGCTCGTCACCGAGGGCAAGGTGCGCGTTGACGATGCGGTCCGGGGAGGCTCATTGCTGGTCGCCGCCGTGCCGGATGAGGCGCCGCTGCTGGTGGCCGGGCAAAAAGTCGTCCTGCTGGTAACTCCCATCGCTCCCGTGGCGGCGGCTTCCGTGTCGGACGGTGAAGTCGAGCAGATGCTCGCCTGGAAACCGGTGCTGCTGGATTTCAATGCGCAGCCCCTCGGCGAGGTGATCGCGCAGTTCAACCGGCGCAACCACGTGCAACTGGTGCTGGACGACCCGGCCTTGGCGGACCTGCCCATCGTGGCCTCATTTCGCTCTGATAATGTCGATGGCTTCGTGCGCCTGTTGGAGATGACGTCCGGCGTGCACGCCGAGCGCACCGGCAAGGCGATCACGCTGCGGGCCGCCCGGTGAGCGCGCAATTGTCGCGGAATACGAGCAGGCCGGATCAGACTGGGAGGTTCTCACTGGCGGCGTGCCGGGCGGGCTGAGGCTTGCATCAGAGCGGCCAGAAATCCGGGACCCTCCGTGAGATCCGCAGCCATTTTATCCCGGACCCGAATAATTCTGCGCGAGGGCTTAGTGTAACCGCGGGGTGAACTCGTCTTGGAGATGAACCCTGACCTGCAATGATCCATTCATTCCCGATCCCCCCGGCGGCCCGTCGCCTGTTCTGTGCCTTCTTCGTCATGTTGTCCCTGCCCCTCCGCAGCCTGGCGGCGGAGGCAGTCAAATCCTTTGATGTGCCCTCGGGCGACGCCATCGCGACGCTGAAGCAGGCGGCGCAGCAAGGCGGGGTGGAGATCATGTTTCCCGCGGCCACCGTGCAGGGGGTGAAGACCAATGCCGTGAAAGGTGATTACGCGCCGCGCGAGGCGCTCGACCTCATGCTCAAGGACACGGAGCTGGTGGCGTTGCAGGACGAGAAAACGGGCGCGTTGGGCGTGAAGAAGGCGGTCCACCCAAACGCCCCAAGGGTGGCGCAGGACAGCGACCGCCCGGGCGACCGAAACAAGGTTGAGGATGGCCGGCTCATTCTCGACAAGTTCGAGGTCTTCGGCACGAAGTCGATCAACGCCGACCTCCCGCGCACGCGTGACGATGCACAGCCCTACGTGGTCTTCAGCCGTGAGCAGATCCAAGCCTCCCCGGCCGTCAACCTCGAGGATTTCATCCGCGCCCGCCTGCCGATGAACCAGACTTTCAACACCAGCGCCAGAGCCGGCGTCGATGCGAGCAGCTCCATCAACCTGCGCGGACTCGGCTCCAACCAGACCCTGATCTTGCTCGATGGACGTCGCCTCCCTCCGATTGGCGGCAGCGGCGGCCTGACGCAGCAGACGGACATCAACGGCATCCCGCTGGGCATGATTGAACGCATCGAGGTGCTACCCTCGACCGCCTCAGGCATCTATGGCGGCGGCGCCACGGGCGGCGTGATCAACATCATCACGCGCAAGGACTACGCCGGCGTCGAAGTGACCGCCACCTATCAGAACACCTTCGACACTGACGCCGCCAGGCGGCGGCTCGATGTGAACGGCAGCTTAGCGCTCGAGGGCGGTCGGACCCATGTCACCCTCAACTACAGCCGCGCAGACGGCACCGCGCTGCTGGTGCAGGACCGGGATTTCGCCGTCCGGTCCCGAGCGCTGATCCTCGCGAACAATCCCGCAGCCTTCACCACGGCCACGACCCCGCCCGCCGGCTACCTGGCGAACATCCTCAGTTCGACCGGAGGCAACCTCGTGCTGAAGAACGGCACGGCGCTCAACTCGCCGATCACCTTTGTGCCGCCGGGCTATGCCGGCCCGGCCAGCGACGGCGGCGCGGCGCTCGCGGCCAATGCCGGCCGCTACGACCTGAGCCTGCCGCAGGTTCAGTATGGCGCTGAGGCACCCTTGCTGGCCGTGCCCACCACGGAGTCCTTGGGCCTCGGCCTACGGCGCCGCTTCGGCAGCCGGGTGGAGATCTATGTCGATGCCTCGACGATGAAGAATGACAGTGTCGGCGCTCTTCCAAGCGTTGCCACGACCACGATCGCCGCGAACGCGCCGAACAATCCCTTTACCTCGGCCATCAAAGTGACCTTCCCTGTTCTCTCCCCGGCGTTGCCGCTCATCTCGGAGTCCCGCAGCGACCGCGTAGCAGCCGGCGTGATGCTGCGCCTGCCGGCCGACTGGGTGGCCGGGGTGGACTATGTCTATTCGCACTCGAAGTATGGCTACGATTTAGCCGTTGCGCCGCTCGGTGATCCGGACGGCGCCGGCCCGGGCATTTCCTATGCCACCGCGCTCTCGAACGGCACCCTCAATGTGCTGCGCGATCTCTATGCCAACCCCATCGACCTGAGCCCCTATCTCATGCCGTCTCCCTACAGCAGCAGCCGCGCCGAGCTAGTCGCACAAGAGTGGACGCTCCGTGGCTCCGGCACGCTCGTGCAGCTGCCGGCCGGTCCTCTGGCGCTCTCGGGCAGCGTGCAGCGGCGCGAGGAGCGCATCCCCGACTTCGTGCAGACGTCCCCTTCAAGCGCCAATCCAATCCCGGCCTACAACTGGAATCCGACGGTGGGCCTGAAGGCGTGGGCCTGCTATGCCGAGCTGCGCGCCCCGATTTTTCGCCCCGGGTCGCAGATTCCACTCGTCCGGGGTCTCGAACTGCAGTTCTCCGCGCGACGGGACGATGTCACGATGAAGGCCCGGGCGGATCGCACCACGATCGCCGTGCCTTCGCCGGACGGCCCTTTCCCGGCCGTGACCTATCTTGATCGCAAATATCAGGCGACCAAAGCGACGGCGGGCCTGAAATACACGGTGACCGAGGATCTCACTCTGCGCGCGAGCGTCGGCACGGGTTTCCTGCCGCCCATGTTGCAACAGTTGAGTCCGGGGGCTCCCACGTCGGCCAGCACTACGGCGATCGATCCGCGGCGCGGCAACGTCTCAGCCGTCATCTCGCCTCTGCGCCTCACCGGCGGCAATCCGGGTTTGAACCCCGAGGAGTCGAAGAGCACCTCCGCCGGCCTCGTCTTCACCCCGCGCTGGGCGCCGGGCCTGCGCCTGTCGGTGGACTACACGCGCATCGTGAAGACGGATGAGATCGGCACCCTCACGACTCAAACCCTGCTCAATCAGGAAGCGCTGTTTCCGGACCGGGTCGTGCGCGCGGCGCTCACGCCGGCGGATCAGGCGCTGGGCTACACCGGCGGCGTCATCACGCAGCTCGATACCCGCAGCCTGAATCTGGCGGGCAAGCGGCTCGAGGCTTGGGATATGCAGGCCGACTATACGTGGAAAACGGCGGGCTGGGGCCAATTCCAGGCCTTTGTGATCGCGACCTGGCAGCCGTTGCTGGAGTCTCAGGCACTGGTCGGGGCCCCCTGGGTCGAGACGGTGGGGTATACTAACGGCGCGGTCGAGTGGCGCAGCAACGGGGGGCTGACCTGGACCCGCGGCCCCTGGACGGTGGGCTGGAACGCGCAATACACCGGTTCCTACTACATCTATACTGCGACCTCGGCGGCGGCGACGCGCACGACCGCGGTGCTCAACCAAGGCTCCGACACGGTCCCGGGCCAAGTCTATCACGACTTCAGCGCGAGCTATCGCTGGGGCGAGCAGCCCGACGGCTGGCGGCGGTTCCTCGCCCACAGCCAGATCACCATCGGCGTGCAGAACGTGTTCGACACGAGCCCGCCGATCCTCGCCAACCTCGCGCCGTTCGGATCCAGCGCCTACAGCACTATCGGCGACCCACTCATGCGCCGCTTTACGATCAGCCTGCGCAAGAAGTTCTGAGCGGTGACGTTTCGCAGGTCATCGCAAGGAGCGCAGCGACATGGCGAGCCATCAGGGATTTCAGCTGGATTGCCCCGCCTGGCGGGGCTGGGCTCGCAATGAGCGGCAAGGGGTGAAACTTCGCGCCCGGTCCACCCCTTCAACCCTTTGCCCGATTTCACGATGATAATCCCACCCCGACGGTTGCTTGCCCTTGCCTTCGCCCTCTCCGG
>JBDHQK010000177.1:0-4346 GCA_039807025.1 Lacunisphaera sp. | reverse complement strand
CGGCGGCGCGGCCGCCGCCGAGCGCCATGATGGCGTGGCCGCACTTGAGCGCGTCCACCTCGCTGACGTAGCCCTTGGCGTCGGCCGGAGCCTTGACCGCGAGGAGCTTCTTCGCGGTCGGGAGGATCTTGTAGTCATCCACGACCTTGGCGTCGCCGCCTTGGGCCAGGCACATTTCGCGGAAGACCTGCAGCGCGGCGCCGTTGGCGATGGCGGCCTCCATCTGGCGGCGGGCGTCGGCGGCGTCCTTGGCCTTGCCTCCGAGCAGGAGCATCTGGCCGGTGAGGGCGTAGGTGACTTCCATGAGGTCGGCGGGGCCGCGGCCCTTGAGGCACTCGATGGACTCGATGACCTCGGTGGTGTGGCCGGCCGCGCGACCGAGCGGCTGGTTCATGGCGGTGAGGAGGGCGCGCACCGGTTTGCCGCCGGCCTTGCCGACGGCGACCATGGCACGGGCGAGGGTGAGTGCGTCGTCTTTTTTCTTCATGAAGGCGCCCTTGCCGAACTTCACATCGAGGATGAGCGAGTCGATGCCCTCGGCGAGCTTCTTGCTCATGATGCTGGCGCAGATGAGCGGGATGCACTCGACGGTGCCGGTGACGTCGCGCAGCGAGTAGAGCTTGCGGTCGGCCGGCACGACCTGCGGCGTCTGGCCGATCATGGCGCAACCGACCTTCTGCAGGATGGCGCGGAACTCGGGCACGCTGAGCTGGACCTTGAAGCCGGGAATGGCCTCGAGCTTGTCGAGCGTGCCGCCGGTGTGGCCGAGGCCGCGGCCAGACATCATCGGGACCTTGAGGCCGCAGGCGACCGCGAGCGGGGCGAGGATGAGCGAAACCTTGTCGCCGACGCCGCCGGTGGAGTGCTTGTCCACCTTGGCCCCGGGCAGGTCGCTCAGGTCGATGACGTCGCCGGAGCGCATCATGGCGTCGGTCAGCCAGGCGGTTTCCTGGGGCGTCATGCCGCGCCAGAAGATGGCCATGAGGAGCGCCGTCGCTTGGTAGTCGGCGAAGGATTTGCCGTCGGCCACGCCGCGCGCGAAGAACTCGATCTCGTCCTTGGTCAGCGCGCCGCCGTCGCGCTTCTTGATGATGATGTCCTGCGGAAAAAACGTGGGAATGGTCATGAGGATGGGGGTGAGGGGAGGGTGAGAATGAAAGTGAGGAGTTGGGGCTCGTCGGCGGAGTCAATCCGGCCGTCGGGAAGGCTCCGGCATGCCGACCGCCGGCGGAGCCGCGAGGGCGGCGGTGACGCGGGCGGTGCGGCTCCGGTAATAGAGAGCCAGACCGCCCTGGAAAACAAGGCTGAGCATGGCCACGGTGCCGTAGGTGGCGTAGAAGGCGATTTGCATGAGCGGCAGGATATCCGCCCGGGCCAGACCCGCTTCGTGCAGCGCGGCCTCCATTTCCGGCGTGAGATTGGCCAGGGCGGTGTCGCCGTCGAAGCTGCCCAGGCGGCTGGCGCAATACACCAGGATCACGCCGAGCAGGAACAGCTGGGCGCGGACCAGCAGCTTCATGCCGGCCGGATCGTGCCGCTGGAGCTGGTGGCGGCCCCGGAGTTCGCCGAGGCCCGCGGCCAGCACCAGGAGGCCGATGCCGGTGCCAAGCCAGTCGCCCAAGACCAGGGTCAGCACCGTGCCCAAGCTGGCAATGACGACCAGGCTCCAGCCATCGAGGGCGGAGACCAGCAGGACGCGCCGGAGGATCTTTTCCGGCGGCGTGGGGGTGGGGGCGGTCATGCGGTTTGACTTTGCCATTATCGGCGGCGCACGGAACCTCAAATTTCTCCCGCCATGCCGCCCCGGCCCAAGAAACCCTGGCCCTTCCGGATCGAGTATCCGCCCGAGCTGCCCATCAGCGTGCGGGCGGACGAGATCATCGCGGCCATCCGCGAACACCAGGTGCTGGTCCTTGCGGGCGAGACCGGCTCCGGCAAGACCACGCAGATCCCGAAGATGTGCCTCGTGGCCGGCCGCGGCGAAACGGGCCGCATCGCCTGCACTCAGCCCCGCCGCGTCGCCGCCACCTCCGTGGCCCGCCGCGTGGCGGAGGAGTTGAACGTGCCCTTCGGCCGCGAGGTCGGCTGCAAGATCCGCTTCGCCGACCAGACCTCCGACGACACGGTCATAAAGTTCATGACTGATGGCATGCTGCTCGCCGAGCTGCAGGCCGACCCGGATCTGCGCGCCTACGATACCATCATCGTGGACGAGGCACACGAGCGCTCACTCAATATCGACTTCATCCTTGGCCACCTGCGCCGGCTCCGCTTGCGCCGCCCGGAGCTCAAGATTGTCATCACCTCGGCCACGATCGACACCGAAGCATTTGCGAAGGCCTTTGACGGGGCACCCATCATCGAGGTCTCGGGGCGGGTTTACCCAGTGGAGGTGATCTGGTCGCCACTGGAGGAGATGAAGGAAGGGAAGGAGGAGCTCACCTACATCGAGGCGGCGGTCGAGGCGGTGGAGCGCGTGCTGCTCGAGAGCTCGGCGGGCGATGTGCTGGTCTTCCTGCCGACGGAGCGCGACATCCACGAAGTGCGCGACCAGCTTGAGGGTCGCAAGCTCGGGCGCATCGAGGTCGTTCCGCTGTTCGGCCGCCTGACGAATGCCGAGCAACAGCGCGTGTTTGCGCCGACGCAGGCCCGCAAGGTCGTCGTCGCCACCAACATCGCCGAGACCTCGCTGACCATCCCGGGCATCCGGTTCGTCATTGATACCGGTCTGGCGCGCGTCAGCCGCTATGCGCCGCAAAGCCGCACGCGTCGCCTGCCGGTGGAGCCCGTCGCGCAGAGCAGCGCCGACCAGCGCAAGGGCCGCTGCGGCCGCGTGAGCGACGGCGTGTGCATCCGGCTGTATTCGGAGCAGGATTTCAACGACCGGCCGCGCTTCACGCAGCCTGAGATCCAGCGCAGCAACCTCGCGGATGTCATCCTGCGCATGAAGGCCTTCGGGCTCGGCGCCATCGAGGAATTCCCCTTTCTCAACGCGCCGCCCGCGAAAGGCATCCGCGCCGGCTACGCGCTGCTGCACGAACTCGGCGCCATCGACGAGGCCGGCGTTCTCACGGATCTCGGGCGAGAGCTCGCGCATCTGCCCGTGGATCCCACCGTTGGCCGCATGGTGCTGCAGGCCCGCACCGAGAAGGCCCTGCGCGAGGTGCTGATCATCGCCGCCGCGCTCAGCATCCAGGACCCGCGCGAGCGTCCGCTCGACCAGCAGCAGAAGGCCGACACGGCGCACCGGAAGTTCACGCATCCGGATTCAGATTTCCTCACGCTGCTGGCGATCTGGGAGGACTATCATGGTGAATTCGAGGCGATGACACTCGGCAAGCTGCGGAAGTTCTGCACGGCACATTTCCTGTCGTTCATGCGCATGCGCGAGTGGCGCGACGTCCACGCCCAGCTCGAGGACACCCTGCGGGAACGGGACGGCTTCAAGCGCACTTCGATCTTTGACGGCGTGAAGAAGGGCCAGGAAGTGAAGGTGGTGCTCGGCACGCCGGCCTACGCCGCCATCCATCGCTCGATCCTGTCCGGCTTGCTCGGCAATGTCGCCACCCGCACCGACGAGGGCGACTACCACGCCGCGCACGACCGGCGCGCGAAGGTGTTTCCGGGCTCCACGCTGTTCGAGAGGAGTGAACAGAGGAAAACCCCGGCGGAAGGCCGGGTTCCATCTTCCAAGGCCAAGACGGCGAAATGGCTCATGGCGGCGGAAATCATGGAGACCGCCCGGCTCTACGCGCGCACCTGCGCCCGCATCGATCCCCAGTGGGTGCTCGACCTCGGCGCGCACCTGCTGCGCGTGGCGCACAGCGAGCCGTTCTGGAACCCCGAGGCCGGCCGCGTGCTGGTGAAGGAGCGCCGCCGCCTCTACAACCTCGAGCTTGAGACCCGTGCGGTCAGCTATGGGAAGATCAACCCGGCGCACGCCACGGAGATTTTCCTCCGCGAGGGCCTGGTCGGAGACACCATCACCTGGCCCTTCGGTTTCCTGAAGCACAACCGCCGGCTGCGCGACGAGGCCGAGACGCTGCTGACGCGGATGCGCAGCTCCGGCTACATGAACCTCGACGAGGCGATCTACCGCTTCTACGCCGCGCGCATCACAAACGTGTCCGCCGTCGGCGAACTCGTGGACCTTGTCCGCCACCAGCAGATGACCGACCCGAAGTTCCTCTTCATGTCGGCCGACGGCCTGCGCCCGACGGAGGCGGCGGAGCACGACGTGGCGGCGTTCCCCGAGGAGCTGCCGGTGGACAACCGCGTGCTGCCGCTGGCCTACACCTACCAGCCTGGCAAGGAGGACGACGGTGTCACCGTGCGCGTCAATCTCA
>JBDHQK010000176.1:0-4349 GCA_039807025.1 Lacunisphaera sp. | reverse complement strand
CGTCTACAGCGCCGTCAAAATCCAGTCGAAGCTCGACTTCCCCAAGGCCATTCTCGTCACCAGCACCATCCCCGGCGAAGGCAAGACGATGATCAGTTGCAACCTCGCCGCCTCGTTTGCCCGCCATGGCAAGAAAGTGCTGCTCATGGACTGCGACATGCGCCGCCCGATGCTGCACCGCCACTTCAAGCTCACCAATGAATCCGGCCTTATCGCCTGGTTCGAGGCCGGGGCCAAGATCCCCGCCGATCCCTTCACCGATGCCTCCCTCGGCTTCACCAAGGTGGACGAGAATCTTTACCTGCTCCGCTCCGGCGGTCGCTCCAAGAGCCCGACCGAACTGTTGGAGACCCCTGTTTTCGGCCAGTTTATCGAAAGCATGAAGCAGCATTTCGATCTCATCGTCGTGGATTCGCCGCCGATGGGAGCCGTCACCGACTCGCTGCTCATCGCCGAACGCACCGACGAGGTCATCTACGTCTGCCGTTTTAACCGCGCCTATCGCAAGCACATCCGCCTCTACATCAAGCAGCTCAGGGAAAGCAAAAACGAGCTGCTCGGGATCGTGCTCAACGGCCTCTCGGCCCGCCGTATCGAGTATTACTCGAACTATCGCTACTACCGGAGCTACAAAAAATATTACGGCTCCCAGTCGTGATTTCACCCCGCCCCGCCCTTCAGCGGGGCGTTTTTGATTCTGTTGTCCAGTCCTGTTATCCGAACCATTGGCTAAGGATGGTTGCAGGCGCCGCACGGCTCTGCCATCTTCCGTCCAATGTCTTCCGCCTTCCTGCCTAGGGATTTCGATGCCCAGCGCCCCGTTGCCCTCATTGCCGGCCGTGGCACCTACCCCGTCATCACTGCCGCCGCCATCCGGGCCGCCGGCGTGCCCCTGCGGCTCATCGCCATGGACGATGAGACCGAGCCGGCACTCATCGCCAGCTTCCCCGAAAAGGAGCGTGTCATCCTGAATGTCGGCCAGGTCGGCAAGATGCTCGATGCCCTCAAGGCCTTCGGAGCCGGCTACGCCCTGATGGCCGGCCAGGTGAAACCGAAGAAGCTCTTCCACGGCCTTGTGCCGGACCTCAAGGCCGCCGCCATCCTCTTTTCCCTCAAGCGCCGCAATGCCGAGACCATCTTCGGCGCCATTGCCAGCGAGATAGAAAAACTCGGCGTCACCCTGCTCGACGCCCGCGCCTTCATCGACGACCAGCTTGCCACCGCCGGTGCGATGACCGGCAAACTCGCCCTCGACGAGGAATATATCCGGCATGGTATTGGCATAGCCCGCGAGATCGCCCGCCTCGACATCGGGCAGGGCTGCGTCGTCCGCAAGGGCACCGTCCTCGCGGTCGAGGCTTTCGAGGGCACCGACGACATGCTCCGCCGTGCCGGCACCTTCAAGACCGATGAGACGCTCTTCGTCAAAACCGTGAAGCCTAGGCAGGATTTCCGCTTCGATGTCCCTGTTTTCGGTCTGCGAACCCTTGAGACCATGCATGCCGCCGGCCTGTCCGCCGCCGCCCTTGAGGCCGGCAAGGTCATCATCCTGGAGAAGTCCGCCGTGCTCAAGCAGGCCAAGTCTTGGGGCATCACTCTCCACGGCTTCTGAAATTCCCTGGGAAACGACTCTGGTCATCGCCGCCGGCAAACTTGCACTTTTCCCCGTGAACAACACCTTTCCGCCATGCCCGCTGACCTAGTCGAAGTCTCCATCAAAGGCCTCATGCCCACGGCCAACGGTTGTGCCGTGTTTCTGGGCAACGATGACAAGAGCTTCGTCATCTATGTGGACCCCAGCGTCGGCAGCGCCATTTCGATGACGATCAATGGAGTCAAGAAGGAGCGCCCCCTTACCCACGACCTCATCGGCCACCTCCTGATGGGTTTCGAAATCAGCCTCGAACGCATCATCATCAACGACGTCAACGACGGCACCTATTTCGCCCGCATCATCCTGCACATGCAGAACGAGCTCGGGCGCAAGTTTCTGGAGCTCGACGCCCGCCCCAGCGACTCCATCGTCCTCGCCCTCCAGCAAAAGCGCCCGATTTTCGTCGCCCGCAAGGTCTTCGACTTGGTCGAGGACATGTCCGAGATCCTCGAGCGCGTCCTCAAGCAACAGAAAGAAGAGCCCAAGGACGAGGGGGATCAGTGACCGCGCCGACCCGCACTTTGCCAGCCGGCATCCGCTCCGGCCAAGCGCTCACCGCCCTGGCCCCGATGCAGGACGTCACCGACCTGCCCTTCATGCGGGTCGCCGCGCACTACGGCGCGCCGGATTATTTCTTCACGGAGTTCTTTCGCGTCCACGCCCAATCACGCCCGGAAAAACACATCGTCCGATCCATCGTCGAGAACCGGACCGGCCGCCCGGTCTTCGCACAGCTCATCGGCGAGGAAATCAGCCATATGGTTCGCACGGTGAAGGAACTGTGCCAGTATCCCATCGCCGGCATCGATCTCAACATGGGCTGCCCGGCGCCCAAGATTTACAAGAAGAACGTCGGCGGCGGCCTCCTGCGCGATCCTGCCAGAATCGACGAACTCCTCGGTGCGCTGCGCGACGCCTGCCCCGGGCTTTTCACGGTGAAGATGCGCATCGGCTTTGATTCGACGGAAAACTATGCGCTCGTCCTCGACCTCATCAACAAGCACGGCATTGACCTGCTCAGCGTCCATGGCCGCACGGTCAAGGAAGGTTACCGGAGCGATGTGCACTATGATTTCATCGGTGTTGCCGCGCGCACTGTCCGCTGCCCGGTGCTCGCCAATGGCAACATCACCTCCGCCGCCACGGCCGCCGCCGTGCTCAAGGAGACCGGTGCCGCCGGCGTGATGATCGGCCGCCACGCCATCCGCAATCCGTGGATCTTCAGACAGACTCGCGAAATGCTGGCCGGGCAGCGTGTTTTTGCCTCCACCCTTGCCGACGTTCGCGAATACGTCAGTCGTCTCTACCGCGAAACCCTGACCCCGGGCGTGCCGGAAGCCGCGCACGTCGCCAAGATGAAGAAATACCTGAACTTCGTCGGCCAGAGCGTGGACCCCGAAGGCCGGTTCCTGCACGAAATGCGCCGCGCCATGACGGAGGCCGAATTGTTTGCCGTCTGCGACACCCACTTGCTTACCGAGCCGTCCAATCCCTTCCCACCCGAACCCTATCCTGGCATCATCGCCCGACCGAATTGCGAGACGCCCGTCGAGAGCTGCTCGCTGGATACGGTTACCTCCTGATCATTCCAGCCCCAGCGCCTTCCGCCCCGTGGCGGAGATCATCTGCGGCGCCCATTGCGGATCCCAGACGATGTGCACACTCGCGGATTCGACATCCGGCAGCTTCGCGATCTTCTGGCGCGCGTCCTCGGCTATGACCGGGCCCATGCCGCAACCCGGCGCCGTGAGCGTCATCCTCACTTCGAGGATGTGTTTTCCGGTCGACGTCTTCTCTACCGCGAGGTCATAGACCAAGCCGAGATCGACGATGTTGACGGGGATCTCCGGGTCGAAGCAGGTCTTGAGCGTATCCCACACAGCCTGCTCGCTGAATTCTGCAACGGCAACGGCTGGCGTATGGTCAGCCTTCGCGGTGTAGCCACCGATGGCGCCGGTGTCGGCGAGGGCGATCTGGAAGAGACCGGCGTCAGTTCGCACCGTGACATTGCCGCCGAGCGTCTGCGTGATGAATACGCTGGTGCCGGCCTTGAGGGTGACCTTGTCGCCGGCCGGGATGACGGTCGCGGGGCAGTCCTGGGTGAGAGTGTAGTCCTGAGCCATGGGAAATAATCAATTTAGCCGCAACTCAAAGGGCAGCCGGGCATAGAGGCCCCGCGGGTCGTTGAACTTGCCCAAGGCCTCCAATTCGTGAGTCACCTCGCGGATCAGCAAACCGACCGGCCCGCCGAGCGCCTGCTCGCGGTGGCGTCCTTCCAAGACCTCCGTGAATTGCTCGGCAAACTGCTTCTTGCGAGGATATTCAGTCACGCGGAAGTTGCCGCCCAATTCCGCCTTGCTCGCGGCAAACTTGATGGCGTCAGCCAGCCCACCGAGTTCGTCCACGAGCTTCAGCTTCTGCGCCTCGCTCCCGGACCAGACCCGCCCCTGCGCGATCTCCTCGACGACCTTGCCGTCGAGCTTGCGGGCAGCGGCGACCTTGGAAATGAACTGGTCATAGACCCAGTCGACGGAATCCTGAAAGATAGCGAGTTCGGCGTCGGTCTTCGGGCGGATGATGGTGGCGGCATCGGCAAACTTGCCGGTCTTAACCGTGTCAAAGGTCAGACCCAGTTTCTCGGTCGCCAGGCCCTGGAAGTTCAGAAACATGCCGAACACTCCGATGGAGCCCGTGA
>JBDHQK010000023.1:0-25977 GCA_039807025.1 Lacunisphaera sp. | reverse complement strand
GTCGCGGCGCGTTAGGGATAACGCCCCTACCCCAGGAACGCCTTCACTTCCTTCGTCACGCGCGCCACATCGTCGTCGCCCAGCCCGGGATGCAGCGGCAGTGAGAGCACCTCGGCGCAGGCCTGCTCCGTCTGCGGCAGGGAAAGCGTGGCATCGTGATACGCCGGCTGGCGGTGGATCGGCATCGGGTAAAGCACGCCGCAGACGATGTCCCGCTTTGCCAGGTGGGCCTGCAACTCATCGCGTCGCGGGGAGCGCACGACAAACTGGTGCCAGGTGTGCGTCCGCCCCTCGGCCACCACCGGCAGCTTGACCGGGGCACCCGCCAAAGCCGACAGATAGTGACCGGCAATCTCATTGCGGCGCTTGTTCTCCGCCGCGAGCCGCGTGAGGCGCACGCGCAGGATCGCGGCCTGCAACTCGTCGAGCCGGCTGTTGCGCCCGTGGTGGTCGCTCACGTAGCGCTTGCGCCAGCCGTATTGCCGCACATGCCGCACTTTCTCGAGCAAGGCGGGGTCCCGCCCGGTCACGGCCCCGGCATCGCCGAGGGCCCCGAGATTCTTGGTGGGGTAAAAGCTGAACGAGGCCAGCTGGCCCCAGGTCCCCGCCATCCGGCCGCCGGCCAGCGAGCCATGCGCCTGCGCGCAATCCTCCATGACGAACAGGTTGTGCCGCGCGGCAACCTCCATCAGGTGCGGCATGTCCACCGCCTGCCCGTAGAGATGCACGGGCACGACGGCCTTGATCTTCGGGTCGCGGAGCTTGACGAGCATCGTCTCGAGCGCGGCGACATCCAGCAGCATCGTGCCGGGCTCGATGTCCACGAACACCGGTCTCGCCCCCGTGGCCACGATGGCCGAGACGGTCGCCGTGACGGTGTTGGCGACGGTGATGACCTTGTCGCCCGGGCCGATGCCGGCGGCGTGCAACGCCAACTCGATGGCATCGGTGCCGTTGGCGACGCCGACGGTGCCCGCGCTGCCGAGCCACGCGCTGAACTCCCTTTCAAAGGCCTCAAGCTCCGGCCCGAGGATATAGTGCCCGCTGCGCAGCACACGCTGGATGGCGGCATCGATCTCCGCCTGGGCGGCGAGATAGGAGGCCTTCGGATCGGCGGGAAGTATTTTGCTCACAGGTAGTGCGGCAGCTCTTTGCGGTAATAATCCACGGTCCGGGCCAGCGCGTGCCGGATGGTCGTGCGCGGCTTCCAGCCGAGTTGCCTGGCGATGAGCCGGCCGTCCGAATAGTAGTCGCCGATATCAATCTTCTTCCGGTCGGCGGGGAAGGCCTTGAGGGTGTAGCTCCCCTGCCCGGCGACGGCGACCAATGTTTTGGCCAGATCGCGTAGGCTGATGCGGCCCACGCCGCCGAGGTTGAAGACCCCGCCCACCGCCTTGGGGTGGGTCGCCGCCAGCAGGAAGGCCTCGACGGCGTCATCCACATAGGTGAAGTCGCGCAGTTGCCTGCCGCCCCACACCTCGATGGGCTTGCCCTCCAGAATCTGGCGGATCCAGATGCCGACGAAGGTCTGCCGCGCATCCTTCACGCGCATACGCGGGCCGATGGTGTTGGTCAGGCGCAGGACGGTGCTCTGGATGCCGTGGACCGCGCTGTAGAGCAGGTGATATTCCTCGCCGGCGAGCTTGTTGATGCCGTTCACGTCCACCGGTCGCAGCGGGTGCCGCTCGTCCACCGGCAGGTAATCGGGGCGGCCGTAGATTTGGCGGGTGCTGGCAAAGACGACGCGGATGCCCGGGTTGTGCCTGCGGCAGGCCTCCAAGAGCGTGAGCTGCGCCCGACAGTTGATCTCCAGGTCGGTCTCGGGATCGGTCATCGAATCGAGGTGGCTCGTCTGCCCCGCGAGGTTGAACAGATAATGCTGCCCGCGGAGGAATTCCGGCAGGCTGTGGCGGTCGCGCACATCGGCCACATTGATAGCCACTTTGCGGCCGAGCCCGTGCAGGTTGCGCCGGTTGCCGCCGTATTCGGGGATGAGACTGTCGAGAATTGTGACCCGGGCCCCAAGCGCCACGAGAGAGCGAGCGAGGTTCGAGCCGATGAAACCGAGGCCGCCGGTGATGAGCACGCGCCTGCCCTTGAAGGCGGTCACGAATGACGGGCGGGATTGCATCGGTGCCCGTGACCCTTGGAGAGAAACCGCCCTGAAACAAGCGCGCAGTGTGCGCTCAGAAATCCTGCAGCTTGCCTTCGCCCGTGCCGCGGCCGGGCTCGATGCGTTCCAGCACCTCGCCGAGCAGGTAGATCGAGCCCGTGACGACAATCGTGTCGCCCGGTCCGCCGAGCGTGCAGGTGCGGGCATCCGGGAAGAGCTGTTCCAGCGTGCCGCCGCGGACCATGTCCCGCTGCGCAGGCGGCACGAGCGCGAGCAGATCCGCAATGCTGCTTGCCCGCGCCTGATGTGGGACAACCAGGTGGACTTCCTGCGCGTGGCGGCAAATCACCTCGAGCAAGGCCCGGGCGCGGAACTCGCCGAGGACGCCGGCGATGATGATCGGCTTCCGCCCGCTGGCGGCGATGAGTTGCCGCAGGTTTTGCTCCAGCACGGCCGCGCCCTCGGGATTGTGCGAGGCATCGAGGATGAGCGGGCGACCGCCGAGGCTCGTCGTCTGCCAGCGACCCGGCCAGTTCACCTGCTGCAAGCCGCGCACAATGTCCGCTTCGGCGGGGGGCACCCGGACTCCGGCCGGGTTAGGCCAAGCGCGGCCGGAGGCCGTGCTCCACCCCAAGGCAAACACCCGCGCCGCGAGCGTGGCCGTCGCGGCGTTCCAGCGTTGGTAGTCGCCGGCGAGATTGGTCAGGGGATAGCGGTCAATCTCCTCGCCGAAGGTCTCGCGCACCGCGTGGACGGGCGCGCCGGCCGCGGCCGCCACTTCGCGCACGACGACCTCGGCTTCGGGCGGCAGGCGGCCGATGACGACCGGCCGGCCGGGCTTGATGATGCCGGCCTTCTCGCGGGCGATCTGCGCGAGGGTGCCGCCGAGCTCGGCAATGTGATCGAGACCGATGGAGGTGATGACGGTGACCTCGGGCTGCACGACGTTGGTCGCGTCCAGCCGACCGCCCAAGCCGACCTCGACGATGGCCAGGTCCACCCGGCGGCGCTGGAACTGCAGGAACGCCATCGCCGTCATGAACTCGAAAAAGGTCGCGTGCTCGTCGGCCGCGTCGGCGGCGGCCCGGGCCGCCAGCGGGCGGAGCTCGTTGGTGTAGGCGACGATTTCGGCCTCGGTGAGCAGGCACCGGCCCACCTGCACGCGTTCGCCGAGCTTCACCAGATGCGGCGAGGTGTAGAGCCCGGTGCGCCAGCCGGCGGCGTGCAGGATGGCATCCAGCATGGCCGCGACCGAACCCTTGCCGTTCGTGCCGGCGATGTGGATCACCGGGTAGCTGCGCTCGGGGTGGCCGAGGATCGCGGCGAACCGGCGCATCCGGTCGATGCCGAACTTCACCCCGCCCGCCTTGAGCGAATAGAGGTATTCGGTGACCGCGGCGTAGTCGGGGAAATTATTCACGGATGACAGGCTTGGGGACACACCGATCCGGGGCGGCGGAGCGGGCCGCTCGCCCCTCCCACCTGAACTCAGTCGGCCGCCACGGCCGCCGGGAAAGGCACGGCGGTCGGCACCTTGTGGGCGCGATAGCGGTGGGAATGAAAGGCCTGCAGCAGGCTGGTCAGGCGATCCTTCATCTCCAGGCGGCTGACAATCTGGTCGATCAGCCCGTGCTTGAGCAGGAACTCGGCGGTCTGGAATCCCGCGGGCAGCGTCTGCTTGGTGGTCTCCTTGATCACGCGCGCCCCGGCAAAGCCGATGAGCGCGCCCGGCTCGGCGAGGATGACATCACCCAGGGTCGCGAAGCTGGCGGTGACGCCACCGGTGGTCGGATAGGTGAGGATCGAGACGAACAGCAGCCGGGCCTCGGCGAGCCGTCCGAGGGCCGCGCTGGTCTTGGCCATCTGCATGAGGCTGAAAATGCCCTCCTGCATGCGCGCGCCGCCGGAGGAGCTGACGACGATGCAGGGTGTCTTCAGCTTCACCGCGCGCTCGATGGCGCGGGTGATTTTCTCGCCCACCGCCGCGCCCATCGCGCCGCCGCAGAATCGGAAATCCATCACCGCGAGCGACACCGGGATGCCGTCAATCTTCGCGGTGCCGCAGAGCACGGCCTCGGCCAGGCCGCTTTCCTTTTCATAGCGCTTGATGCGGTCGGGGTAGGCGGCCGAATCCACGAACTTCAGCGGGTCGGCCGATTTCACCTGCGCGTCGAACTCCACGAAGGTGCCGGCGTCCACCATGCCCTGGATGCGCTCGCGGCAGCCGATGGGGAAATGGTAGCCGCTCTTCGGCACGACCATCTGGTTGGCCTCCAGATCCTTGTTGAACACGATCTCACCCGAGACCGGACACTTGGTCCAGAGTCCCTCGGTGATAACCTTGGTCTTTTTCTTGCTGGTGCCGGCCTTGGCGGAAGGCAGGCGTGGTTTGGCGAAATGTGTCATGGTTTAGCCGTGCCCAAAGGTGACGACGTCGAGGTTCCGCGCGCCGCCGCGGCGGAGGACCGTGGCACAGGCATTGAGGGTGGAACCGGTTGTAAAAACATCATCGACCAGCACGTAACGTTGGGCCGGAGTAAGGGTGGCCCCGGGAGCCAAGGCAAAGGCATTTTTCAGGTTCTCCTGGCGCGCGGCCCGGTCGTAGTGCGTTTGCGATTCCGTATACTTCACGCGGCAAAGCAGTTCCTCCACGCGCGCCTCCCCGCCCGCGACCGTCATCGCGCAATCCGCCAGCAGGCGGCTCTGGTTGTAGCGACGCTTCCGTTGCTTTTTCACGTGCAACGGCACGGGCACCAGCACGGCGCCGCGCAGGTAGTCGGCGTAACCCGGCACCCCGGCCATGATGACGGTGATATCCGCCAGCACATGCAGGCTGCGGTGGTATTTGAGCGCGTGGATCAGCGACCGGCCCGGGCCCTTCAGGAGGATGGCGGTTTTGCCTTCGCCGAAGTCCGGCGCCAGCGTCTCACAGTGCGGGCAGAGGCGGTTGACTTCCGTCTCCCCGAAATACGGATGGCCGCAGGTCGTGCAATGCGGGGGCCGGACGATGAACAGGTGCCGCTCGCACTCCGGGCACAGATGCCGCAGCCGGCCGCCCTCCACCACCCCTCCGCAATGCACGCAGCTGCGCGGGAAGAGCACATCGAGCCGGTCGCGCCATAGTTGTTGGAGAATGGGCGGCATCGTTGCGTGGATCAGAATCTCAAAAACGGGCCCGCAAATCAATAGTCAGCAACCGGCCCGGCGTCGCATTTTGACCTGAAATCTGGCGGTGAACTATGACTTCGGCTATACTATGATGGCTCAGAATTTGACGGCACAACTGTTTCCGCCTATTATTCCCACACCCTTGAACGCCCCCAATGCTACATCGAGGCCACACGCTGGCGGCCTTAATGCGACCGATTCTTCAGCACCTAATTCTCATGCGCAAATTTCTCTTTCTCTGCGCGATTCTGTCTTTGGCGTTCGGCTCTGCCTCCGCCGTCACACCGCCTGAACCAAACACCTTGGTCCGCACCTGGCAGGGAATTCCTGGGCTCGAACGGACGGCCAAGGGCCGCGTCTTCATCTCCTGGTTCTCGGGTGGCACCCGCGAACCCGAACCGGAAAACACCGTTCTCCTCTGCTACAGTGACGACGGCGGGAATACCTATACCGCTCCCATGGTCATGGGGGCTCCGCAAGACGGTTCCCGATGCTTCGATCCGGTGCCGTGGATCGATCCACGCGGGCGCCTTTGGTATTTCTTCAATCGGGGGAACAAGACGAGCGGTCAGCATGGCGTGTATGCGCGCATTTGTGACCAGCCGGACGCCCCCACGCCGGTTTTCGGCCCGGAATTCAGGGTCGGCTTTGACTGCGCCTATTCGTTCCGGATGAACAAGCCGATAATCCTTTCGACGGGAGAATGGATCCTGCCGGTTACCTTCATCAACGAACCCGTTTTCGACTGGGTGGCGGGCAAGACACCGGACCAGCAACAGCAGCTTCAGGGCGTCGGGATTTCTCGTGACGAAGGCAAGAGCTGGGAGTTGCGGGGAGCGGTTGCTTCTCCACCGTGGGCGCTCGAGGGAATGGTCACAGAACTGAAGGACGGCGGGTTGTGGATGCTGATCAGGACGGGCTCGGGATTCCTGTGGCAGAGCCACTCGGCGGACAAGGGACTTACTTGGAGCAAGGGCGAGCCCACCAAGATCAAGAATCCCGGCTCACGTTTTTTCATACGTCGCCTGGCCTCGGGAAATCTCCTTCTCGTCAACCACTACAAATACACCCATGGGCGGGACCACCTGACTGCGCAGGTTTCCACGGATGATGGCAAGTCCTGGAATAACGGGCTCTTGCTGGACGAGCGGCAGTTCATCTCTTATCCCGACGGCGTGCAGGACAGGGATGGATTGATCTGGATCACCTACGATCGCGACCGCCGCGGCTCCGGAGACATCTTGATGGCGAAGTTCACGGAAAAGGACGCCGTGGAAGGCAATGACGTCTCCGGAAAAACGCTGCTCAAGCAAGTGATTGATCGGCTGCGGGAGCCGACACAGTAATCAGCGAACAAGCATTTTTTTGCCCTGTTAGCCCACCTGCTGCCATGCGCACGAACCGGCTGCGTGTGCGCATTAATTTCCCTCGACCTGCCCGCAGGTCGTGCAATGCGGGGGCGGACGATGAACAGGTGCCGCTCGCACTCCGGGCACAGATGCCGCAGCCGGCCGCCCTCCACCACCCCTCCGCAATGCACGCAGCTGCGCGGGAAGAGCACGTCGAGCCGGTCGCGCCATAGTGATGTGAGAGTGGTAAGCACCGGAGGAACCTCCGCCATCGGCCAGGGATATCGCTAATAAATCACCTTCACCAGGAACAGCCCCTGCGGTGGCGCCGTGACCACGGTCGGGATGCGACGGCGGCTCCGGATGAGCGCGGCGAGGTCGGCCGGGGTGAGCTTGCCGAGGCCGGCATTGACCAGCGCGCCGGTGAGGCTTCGCGCCATCTTGTAGATGAAGCCGTCGGCCTCGAAGGTGAACGTGACGCGCTGGCCCTTCCTGCGCACATCCAACCGGCGCAGGTCGCGCACCGTCGTCTCGTAGGTGCGGTCGTTCTCGCCGGAGAAGGCCCAGAAGTCGTGCTTGCCGCGCAGCACCTTCGCCGCGGCCTGCACCGCCGGCCAGTCGAGGTCGCGGTTGAGCGACCAGCAGTAATTCACCTCAAAGGGGTCCGCCGCGCCGAGGTGGAGGTGATAGCGGTAACGCTTCCCCTTGGCATCGAAGCGCGCGTGGAATTTCGCCGACACGGCCCGCAGGGTCTTCAACTGGATGCTGCGCGGCAGGCCGGACTGCAGCGCCAACCGGAGCTTGTCGGCGCCGTGCTTCCAGGCCGCGTCGAAATGAAACACCTGCGCGTGCGCGTGGACGCCCGAGTCGGTCCGCCCGCTGCCCTCGATGCGGATCTGCCGGCCGAAGATTTTCTTCAGCTGATTCTCGATGAGGTCCTGGACGGTGTTGCCGCCCTCCTGGCTCTGCCAGCCGTTGAACGGCCCGCCGTCGTAGGCGCAGACGCACTTCCATCGGGTGGAGGCAGATGATTTAACCACGGAACACACGGAATACACGGAAGGCTCAGAGCACAATCCGTTCGTGCTCAACCAGCGGATGATGGCCGAAATTGACCAGCAACCCGACCCGGCATCCCGTAGCTTTCAAATAATTGTGCAGCTGAGCCCTGTGCTCATCCGCCAATTTTGTCACCGCCTTGATCTCAAGGATTACTTTGTCGAAGCAGAGGAAATCCGGCTGATACGTCTGCCGCAGCGGCCTCCCTTTATACTGCAGCTGCAGCGGAACCTGGGCTTGAAATGGGATGCCCCTATCCGCGAGTTCCAGCGCAAGGCATTCCTGGAAAACCGCCTCCAGGAATCCACATCCTTTCTCCTTATAAACCTCAAAGCATGCCCCAAGCAGGGCATGCGTCTCGTCAGCATGGATCAATTTAGTCATGGGTCTCTCCTTTCCGTGTGTTCTGTGTATTCCGTGGTTTACACTTGGCCCGTTAAGGTCGGAGGAAATTTCTGATCGAGATAGTCCTGCAAAATCAGGCACGCGGCGCGCGAGTCGATCAGGCCGGAGTCGCGCACGGCGCGCCGGTTTTTTTTTGCGATCGACGACTCGGCCGCGTCGCTCGTGAGCGTCTCGTCCACCAGGTGCACCGGCAGGCCGAATGCTGACTTCAGCTTGGCGGCAAAGGCGTCCACCTCCTTCGCCTTGAAGCCGACGGAGCCGTCCATGTTGTAGGGGTAACCGAGCACGAGGTCGGTGATGCGGCGCGCCTTGATGACCTCGCCGAGCTTCGCCCAGCGCGCGGCCTCGTCGGCGTCGGTCAGCGCGGGCAGCGGCATGGCGACCCCGATCTCGTCGCCGTGGGCCAAGCCGACGCGCTTCGTGCCGTAATCGATGCCCAGGCAGCGCATGGCGCTCAGAGGAACTTTTTCTTCGCCGGATCCTGCTTCAGGCGCTCGAGCAGCGCCTTGATCTCCTGCGCGCGCTCCTTCGGGCAAACGAGCGTCGCCTCGGCCGTGTGGACCACGACGAGGTCGCTCGCGCCGACGACGCCAGTCAGGTGGCCGTCGGTGGAGACCACGATGTTGTTGGCACCGCCCTCCACCATGGCCAGGCCGCGCAACACGTTGCCGGCGGCGTCCGGCGTGAAATGCTTGGCGATCGCCGGCCACGCTCCGACATCGTCCCAGTCGCAGGTGGCCGGCACCACGACGACATTGGGGGATTTCTCCATCAGGGCGTAGTCCACCGAGATTTTCTTCAGGGTCGGATAAACCTCCGCCAAGGCTGCGGCCCAACCGCCCGCCGACTTGGCGGCGGCCTCAAGTTTGGCCAGCCCGGCGTAGAGCTCGGCCGCATGGGCCCGAAAGGCCGCCTCCACAACCGGCACGCGCCAGACAAACATGCCGGCGTTCCAGAAATATTCGCCCGAGGCGAGGTAGCCTTTGGCCGTCTCCAGGTTCGGCTTCTCCACAAAGCGCTTCACGGCCATCACGTCGCGGCCGCCGACCGTCTTCCACGGGCCGGCCCGCTGGATGTAGCCGAAGCCCGTCTCCGGCGTGGCTGGCTTGATGCCGAGGGTGACGAGCACGTCGGCCGTCTCGGCCGACTCGAAGGCGACGTTGAGCAGCCTGGCGTATTCGGCCGTGTCGTGGATGACGTGGTCGGCCGGCAGCATGGCGAAGGCGGCGGCCGGGTTGCGCTGCTTGACCAGCAGCATGGCCAGGCCGGTCGCGGCGGCGGTGTCGCGGCCCATGGGCTCGGCGACGATGTTGGCCGCCGGCAGGCCGGGACAGGCGGCGCGGCAGCCCGCGAGCTGGGCCTGTGTCGTGATGACAAAGATGTTGGCGGGGGGCACGACGCCGGCGACCCGGTCCACGGTCTGGGCCAGCATCGGCTTGTCGCCCACGATGGGCAGCAGGTGCTTGGGGGTGGCTTCCCGGCTTTGGGGCCAGAACCGCTCCCCGCGGCCGCCGGCCATGATGACGACAAAACGTTCGGACATGCGGTTCATAGGACCCATAGGTGCCGGGAGGTTCAAGCCCTGATGCGCGGTTAACGGGATTGCCAAACGGCGGCTTTGGCCTTGGCTGCCCGACCCATGGACACACCGCTCGAAATCGATGTCACCACCGCCGCGCAGCAGCTTGGCACCGGCGCCCTGCTGCTCGACGTTCGCGAACCGGACGAGGTCGCCACCTGCGCGGTGGCCGGCAGCCGGCACATCCCGATGCGCCAGATCCCCGACCACGTGAGCACCCTGCCCAGCGACCGGCCCATATTGGTGATATGCCACCACGGCGGCCGCAGCCTGCGGGTCACCCAGTTTCTGCGGGCCAACGGCTTTGCCAACGTCGCCAACGTGGCGGGCGGGATCGACGCCTGGGCGGTGCAAATCGACACCGCTTTGGTCCGCTATTGAGGCGCTTGACTCCGGCCCCGGCTTTCAGGCACAAGTCTCCCCTCACTCCTCCAATCCATGGGCCAACAATTCAACAAGCACATCAAAAAGAAACGCCGCCTCGCTTACCACAAGCGTCGCAATGCCGCCATCAAGGCCAAGATCGCCAAGGCCAAGAAGTAAGGCGCTAGCCCGTTTTTCTGCCTCCAGCGCGCGCCCTTCGCGGCGCGCTTTGTTTTTATAGTCCATGATCAAAGTCAGCCTCATTTCCCTCGGTTGCGCCAAGAATCTCGTCGATAGCGAGATCATGGTCGGCCACCTGCACCAGGCGGGCATGGCCGTCATTCCCGAGGCGGAGAAGGCCGACGTCGTCATCGTCAACACCTGCTCGTTCATCGACTCGTCCAAGGAGGAGTCCATCGGCCACATCCTCGAGGTCCACCAGAACCGCGGGATGAAGAAGCGCCGCAAGGAGCAGAAGCTCATCGTCGCCGGCTGCATGTCGCAGCGGTTCTCGAAGGACCTCTCCACCTCGCTGCACGACGAGGTGGACGCCTTCATCGGCCTCGACCAGATCACGAAGGTCGCCCCGATCATCGAGGGCATCTACGCCAAGGACCGCCCGAAGGACGAGGCGCCGGCCAACTTCATCGAGGGCAAGTCCACCTACATCCCCGACTACGACACGCCGCGCTTCCGGCTCACGCCGAAGCATTTCGCCTACATGAAGATCGCGGAGGGCTGCAACCATCCGTGCACCTTCTGCATCATCCCGCAGATCCGCGGCCGCCACCGCAGCCGCACCGTCGCGAGCGTCGTCGCCGAGGCCCGCCAGCTGGTCAAGGAGGGCGTCAAGGAGCTCAACCTCATCTCGCAGGACACGACGTTCTTCGGCATGGACACCTGGGAGCAGCGCCCGAATCCCCGCACGCCGGTGGATTCCTCGCGCGGCACCGCCCTCACCACCCTCCTCCGCGAGCTCAATGCCATTGAGGGCGACTTCTGGATCCGCCTGCTCTACACCCACCCGGCCCACTGGAGTGACGAACTGATCAGGACCATCGCCGAGTGCCCGAAAGTCGCCCGCTACATCGACATCCCGCTGCAGCACATCAGCGACCACATGCTCGGCAAGATGCAGCGCGAGACGAGCGGCGACTACATCCGCGACCTGCTCAGGCGCATCCGCGCCGGCATCCCGGGCATCGCCATCCGCACCACCTTCATCGTCGGCTTCCCCGGCGAGACCGAGGCCGACATCGCCGAGCTGGCCGGCTTCATCCGGGAGACCAAGTTCGAGCGCCTCGGCGTGTTCCGCTATTCGCAGGAGGAGGGCACGCGTGGCGCCAAGATGCCCGACCAGATTCCGCCCAAGGTGAAGGAAGCCCGCTGGCACACCCTCATGGGCCTGCAGCGCCAGATCGCCGCCGAGGTTTCCAAATCCTATGTCGGCAAGACGCTCAAGGTCCTCGTCGAGGAGCCCGGCGTCGCCCGCGGCGAGGCCGACGCGCCGGACATCGACGGCCGTGTCTATGTGCCGCGCGACCTCCCGGTCGGCGAGTTCGCCGAGGTCAGGATCACCGGCTACCAGGACTACGACCTGCTCGCGCTGCCGAAGGGCGAAAAGCCCGCCGCCTTCAAGGTCGCCAAGCAGGCGCAGTGATCAGGCAGGCTTGTTCGCCGCCACGAACTTCCCGATGATGCCATCGAAGGAGCCGTTGGTGAAGAACACGACCAGCTGCGGCCGTTCCGTTTCCTCGGCCACCTTGCCCTGGATGACATCCAGCAGGGCCGCGTGCGTCGGCGCTGTGTAGCCGTCCACCCCTTGGGTCGCGAGATGCTGGATGACCGCCTCCACGTCGAACCTCTCCTCCGGCTTCAGCTTCTCCGGGCGCGCGATGGCGCCGAGATACACCTCGTCCGCCAGCGCCAGCGCCCGCATGAAGGCGGCCTGCAGGACCTTGGTCCGCGAGGTGTTGCTGCGCGGCTCGAAGGCCGCGTGGATGATGTGGCCCGGGAAGCGCGCGCGGAACGACTGCAACGACTCCGCCAGCGCCGTGGGGTGATGGCCGAAATCTTCCATGACCTTCAGCTTCGCCGAGTTGACCAGCAGCTCCTGCCGGCGCTTCACGCCGCGGAAGCTCGCCAGCGCATCCAGCTTCAGCCTCGTCGGATCGTCGGGGAACAGCGCCAGCCCGGCCGCGAGCGCGGCCATCGCGGCGTTGCGGGCGTTGAATAGGCCTGCCTGCGCCCATTGCACCTCGGCCCATGGTTTGCCCTGCCACACCAGGCGGAAGGTCGCGCCCTCCGCCGACTCGCGAAAACCGGCGATGCGCAAGTCGTGCCCCTCCCCCGTGCCGACCCGCACGGTGCGCGTCCAGGCCAGCGGCCCGAGGGCGCGCAGGTTGTCATCGTCGCCGTTGAGCACAATCCAGCCGTTGCGCGGCACGATGCGCGTGAGGTGAAAAAAGGTCCGCTGCACGTCCGCCAGGTCGCGGAAGATGTCGGCGTGGTCGAACTCGAGGTTGTTCAGCACCGCGATGTGCGGCGCATAGTGGATGAACTTGCTGCGCTTGTCGAAGAAGGCGCTGTCGTATTCGTCGCCCTCGATCACGAACGGGTCCGTCAGGGCGCCAAGGTGGTTGCCCACCGGCGGGTCGAGCGGCACGCCGCCGATGAGGAATCCCGGGTCGCGGCCGTTCTCGCGCAGCAGGAAGGCCGTGAGCGAGGTCGTCGTGGTCTTTCCATGCGTGCCGGCCACGACGATGTTTTTCCGCACCGCCAGCACGGCATCGGCCAGGAAGGCCGGCAGCGACGTGTAGGGGATGGCGCGCGTGTCGAGCAGCCACTCGACCTCGGGATTGCCGCGGGACATGGCGTTGCCAACGACCACGAGCTCGGGGTCGAGCTTCTCCAGGCGGACCGGATCGTAGCCCTCGTGCAGCGTGATGCCCGCCGCGGCCAGCACGGTGCTCATGGGCGGATAGACGCCGGTGTCGGCCCCGAGCACCTCGTGCCCGGCGGCGCGCGCGAGCAACGCGGCGTTGCCCATCGCCGTCCCGCAGATGCCCATGAAATAGATGCGCATGTCGCAGGGTTGGCAGGCTCTGGGCATCAGGCCAGCTGATTTTTGTTCGCGTCCGGCGCTCCGCCCGGCATCAAGGCTCCGCATGCCCATCTCGCCCCGCCACCCCGCGGCCGCCGGCCTTGTTGTGCTACTCGTCATCGCGGCCGCCCGTGGGGTCGCCCAAACGCCCGCCCCCGAGCTCAAGCCCCTGCAGCTTGATCGCTTCGTCGTCACGCCCAGCCATTTTGACCTCGGGGCGTCCGGCACTGGCCCGGCCACGCTGACCAAGCAGGATCTCGAAACCCTGCCCCAAATCGGCGAGGATCTCTTCCGCTCCATCGCGCGGCTACCCGGCGTGGCGGCGGACGATTTCACCGCCAAGTTCTGGGTGCGCGGCGCTCCGAATCGGCAGCTGCTGGTGCGCGTGGACGGCGCCGACATACTCGAGCCGTTCCACCTGAAGGATGTGGACGGTGCGCTCTCGATCATCGATCTGCACGCCATCAGCCGACTCGATCTGATGACCGGTGGCTTCAATGCCGATTATGGCAACGCGGCCGCGGCCGTGCTCACCATGGAGACGGTCACCGCCACAGGCGACCGGCCGCATACCGCCCTCGGGCTCAGCCTGACGAGCATGCGCGCCGGCAGCACGGGCACCTTCGCGCAGGGCACAGGTCGCTGGCTGGCTAGCATTCGCCGTGGCTATCCGGACATCGCCCTCAAGGTGGAGGGCCGCGCCGACGATATCTTTCCGCGCTACTGGGACGCCTACGCCAAGCTCGAATACGACCTAACCCCGGCGCACACCATCTCGTTTCACGCCCTGCACTCGTCCGACACCCTGCGCCTGGTGGAGGATGACACCCCCGACCTGCGCAGTGGCTACGACACCGACTACGTCTGGGGCCGCTGGCGCGCGCAGCTCGGCGCGGACCTTTCCGCCGAGACCGTGCTGGCAGCCTCTTGGCTGACATGGCATCGCGCCGGCGACGGCTTCTACAACAACGGCGCCCAGCGCCTCAGCCTGCGCGACCGCCGCTCGCTGGCGGCGACCAACCTGCACCAGAACTGGAGCCTCGGCTTCGGCGAACGCGCCATCCTCCGCGCCGGCTGGTTATACGAGGTCGGCGACGCAAAATATTCCTACCACCTCCTGCGTCAGGAGTCCTTCGTTTCCGGCGGCATGCTGTCCATCAACACCCGCACGATTGACCTCGCGCCGCAGGCGGATGGCGAAGCCTTCGGCGCATTTGTCGCCCCGCGCTTTGCCGTGACACCGGCCCTCACCGTCGAACCCGGCCTGCGTTTCGACCGCCACACCGCACCGGGCGACACCGACTTCAGCCCACGCATCAACGCCGCGCTCGTCCTCCGCCCCGGCACCACGCTGCGCGCCGGCTGGGGCCGCTACGCCCAGTCGCAGGGCCTGCATGAACTGGCGGTGCCGTTCGGCGACGCCTCCTTTCACCGCTCCGAGATCGCCGAGCACCGCGTGCTCAGCCTCGAGCACCGGCTCGCCACCGGGATCAATCTCCGTCTCGAGGCCTACCAGCGCCTGACGGAGCATCCGCGCCCGCACTGGCTCAACCGTTACGACACTTACAACGTCTTTCCCGAGGCGCAGACCGACCGCACCCTGCTCTCGCCTTCCTCCGCCGCGGCCCGCGGCGTCGAGCTGCTTGTCCAGAGCCGGGGTCGCGGCAAGCTCGACTGGACGGTCAGCTATGCGCTGTCCCAAGCCGACGAAAGGATCGGCGCCGCCACCGTCCCCAGCCTGCGCGACCAGCGCCACGCCTTCTACGCCGATCTCAGCTATTCGCCTAATCCCCGCTGGCGCTTCAGCGCCGCGTGGCAGTATCACACCGGCTGGCCCATCACGGATCTGAACTTTGCGCTGCTCACGCTGAACAACGGCTCGCGCGTGACGGTGCGCAGCTTCGGCCCCACGCTCGGCTCGCGCCTCCCCGCCTACCACCGGCTCGACCTGCGGGCCTCGCACGCGATCCCGACGCGGCGCGGCGGCGTGAAGGTGTTCATCGATATCTTCAACGCCTACGATCACCAGAACCTGATCGCCTACGATTACAACACGAGCAGCGCGGGCGGCGTGTTGACCGTGCGCAAGGAACCGCGCGACATGCTGCCGATCCTCCCCACTGGTGGGATCAGTTGGGAGTTCTGATCGGAATCAGCCATGAGGGACCGCCCAGCTCGCTGGGGAGTGCGCCCTGTAGAATTCGCCTGGATCCAATCCATTGCAGCCATGAATCCGAGCCACCTTGCTCAGTCCTCACAGCAGGCTCATCGGGTCAACATCGAGCACCTGGCTGACATCGTCCGGCCATTGGACCGTGGCCTGCAATTTCACCAGCTCCGGCACGACCTTCGAGGCCCGGGCGCAGAAATACCAGACCTGGAAGCGATACTCATCCTTCACCTTTTCAATGGGTGACGGGGTCGGCCCCCGGATCTCCACGGCGGCGCCCAGGGCGCTCTCCACCTGCTTCACCCACTGTCCGGCCAAGAACCGGATCTTCTCCGGATTCGGTCCCCGGAAGAGGTGGTGGATAAGATGGCGATAGGGCGGATAGGCGAACTGCTTGCGCACCCCCAACTCGGTCTCCGCGAAGCCGTCATAATCCGCGCGCTTGGCGAATTGGATGGCGTCGGCCTTGGGCGTGAAGGTCTGCACGACCACCTCCCCCGCCCGGTCGCCGCGCCCCGCCCGGCCGGCCACCTGCACGATCAGCTGGAACGTGCGCTCGTTGGCGCGGAAGTCCGGCACGTGCATCGAGAGGTCGGCGTCCACCAGGCCGACCAGCGTGACATTCGGAAAGTCGAGTCCCTTGCCGATCATCTGCGTGCCGATGAGGATGTCGATCTTGCCGGCGCGAAAGTCCCCGAGGATCTGCCGGAACCGGTGCTTCTTCACCATCGTGTCGGTGTCCATGCGCTCGAGCCGCGCGCGCGGCAGCACGCGCCGCACCGCCTCCTCGACGCGCTGCGTGCCCAGCCCGCGCCAGCGGATGTCCGGCGCCGCGCACTTCGGGCACACCGCCGGTGCCCCGCGCTGATGGCCGCACAAGTGGCATTTCAAGGTCTCGTCGGCGCGGTGGTAAGTCATCGCCACGCTGCAATGCGGGCACTCCTCCACGTGGCCGCATTTCCGGCACTGCATGCTCGACGAGTAGCCGCGGCGGTTGATGAAGAGAATCGTCTGCTCCTTCCGCGCGAAACGCTGGTGCATGTGGTCCACCAGCAGCCGCGACAGCGTCACCAGCCCGCGCGAGCGCATCGCCTCGATGCGCATGTCCACGATCTGGATGTCGGGCAGCTGCTTGTCGTCCACGCGCTTGGTGAGCGTGTTGAGCCGGTATTTGCCGCCCTTCACGTTGGCGAAGGATTCGAGCGACGGCGTGGCCGAGCCGAGCAGACAGACCGCCTGCGCGAGCTTGGCCCGGTAAACGGCGACATCACGGCCGTGGTAGCGCGGCGTCTCGTCCTGCTTGTAGGCCGGCTCGTGCTCCTCATCGACGACGATGAGCCGCAGGTCCCGCACCGGGGCAAACACCGCCGAGCGGGCGCCGACCACGACCCGCGCCGAGCCCGAGGCCAGCGCCGTCCAGCCGTCGAGTCGCTCGCCTTCGCCGAGATGGCTGTGCCAGACGACCGTCCTGTGCCCGGCGGCCTCGAAGCGCCCGCGCAGCCGCGCCACGGTCTGCGGCGTGAGCGCGACCTCCGGCACGAGGTAGATGGCGCTGCCACCAGCCGCGAGCACCTGCTCGACCGCGCGGAGATAGACCTCGGTCTTGCCCGAGCCGGTGACGCCGTGCAGCAGATGCACCGCAAACTTCCCCTTGCCGAGGCTTTCGCCAACCGACGCCACGACGGCGGCCTGCTCCTCGTTGAGCTTGGGCGGCAGGCCAGCCACGACCTCGCCGCCCGTCCAGTTGTCGGCGTAGGCGACACGCTCGACGTGGCGCGCCTCCTCGCGGATGAGCCCGGCCTTGAGCAGGGCGTTGACCACGGCCGCCGTGGTGCCGAGGCGCGAGAGCACCAGGGATTTCTTCTGCGGGCGGAACTGCTGCCGGAGAAAATCATGGAGCTTCGCCTGCTTCGGCGCCTTCTTCGCCAGCGCCGCATGCTCGTCGGGCGACAGCGGGCGGGCGATCTCGAGGTATTTCTCGGTCTTGAACCGCGCCCCCGTGCGCACCGCGGCCGGGATCATGGCCTCCAGCACGCCCTCCATGCGGGCGGCATAATAAACGTGCATCCAGCGCGCCAGCTCGAGCAGGTCGGGCGTCAGCGCCGGATATTCGTGAAGGACACCGCCCAGCGCCTTCAGCCGGGCCAGGGGCACGTCGGGCACCGTATCCTTTTCGAGCACCAGCGCGAGGTGCGAACGGTTCATGATGGGCACGCGCACCAGCGAGCCCACCCGCACGGCGCCGCGCAGCGCCTCCGGCACGGAGTAGTGCAGGAGCTTGTCGAACCCGGCCAGTGGCTGGACGCCCACGATCATCGCGTCATGTGACCGGGGCACACCGCCGGAGTCAACAGGTAGGGCGAATCGCCCCGATGAGCCACCGCCGTCTAGCCGATGGTGCCCAAGGTCGCGGCTCGTCCAGAGGACCCGCCCCGCCCCAGTTTCCCTTTGACAGGCTGAACCGGCCGGGCCGAAAGTCCCGCAGTGAGCGTCGAAACTTCCCGCGAAAAATTCCAGGCCTACCTGACCGAGCAGGGCCTGCGCGTGACCGATCAGCGGCTCGCCATCTTCAACGCGGCCTTCGCCCAGAAGGAGCACTTCACTGCCGAGCAACTGCTCGACTGCGCGCGCCAACTCGACGACTCCGTGTCGCGGGCGACCGTTTACCGCACCCTGCCCCTCATGACCGGGAGCCAGATCCTGCGGGAGGTGGACATCGGCACCGGGGAAAAATTCTACCTGCCCGCCACCAGCGGCAACACGCAGGTTGCGCAGGTCGTGTGCGAGGACTGCTCCAGGATTTTCGAGATCAGCGCCCCGTTCATGGAGTGGTATGGCAGCACCGTCTCCCTCAAGCTCGGCCTCAAGCCCGTCTCCCAGCGCCTCCAGGTCAGCGCGCAGTGCATCGCCTACCGCTCCTCCGGCCGCTGCCCGAACCGCCGCCAGCCCTAGCCATGTCGCACAAGCCCAAGTCCGATCCCCAGTTTGAAATCGGCTTCTATGAGGCCGTCCACCGCCGCTGCCCGGACTATGTCGATGTCGTCGGCCTGCTCGGCGGCCTCTACACCAAGGTCGGCCGCATCACCGACGGCCTGAAGATGGACCGCAAGCTGGTGCGCCTCGAGCCGGACAACCCCACGGCGCACTACAACCTCGCCTGCTCCCTCGCCCTCTGCAAAAAACGTCCCGACGCGCTGAAGTCCCTCCGCAAGGCCGTGTCGCTCGGCTACGACGACCTCGACTGGATGCAGCAGGACCCCGACCTCGAAACCCTCAAGGCCGATCCCGAGTTTCAGCAACTGCTGCGCAAGCTGAAGCCACAGAGCTGAGGGCTTGGCTCACCTCAGCCCGAACACGAGCTGCAGCACGGTGTTGAGATCCGGGCCGATGGTATAGCCGCCGCCCCGTGCGGGCTTCGCGATCGACTTGCACCGGTTCGCGCGCAACAGCGCGCCATCGGCTGAGATGATTCGCGCCGTGCCAGAGCGCTGGCCGCCGAGTTCCGCCGCCGTGAGCGGCGTCCAGGCGAACGGCAGCCCGGTGGCGTTGCACTCCACCTCCCAGCCCGCCACCAGCCCGTTGACCGGCTTCCGCAGCAGCGAGGGATAACGCGCGATGAAGTCCGGCGTGCGGGTCGTGGCCACGCGCACCTTCACCACGCTGCGCAGACGGTCCACGTATTCCTGCACGTTGCCCACGCGCTGGCGGCGCAGCTCGTGCAGGAAATCATGCGGGTCGATGCCGAGCAGGTTCATGCCGTTGTAGGCGCCGTGCTCGTTCGGGCTGCCAAACTTCTTCCACGCATACCACGAGCCGAAGGTCTGCGTCGTGGCCACGAACCCGATCTCGAAATGCAGATGCGCCCGGTCCTTCGGGATGACATAGCCGCCGGCGCTGCGGCCCATCGTGCCGAGGGCATCGCCACGCTTGACGGGCAAACCCGGCCGGAGGCCGGGTTCCACCCGGGCGAGGTGCGCGTAAAGCGTGTAAACGGCGGGCGTCTGGTCGGGATGCTCGATCACGATGTAGCGGCCGTAACCGCTGTTGCCGGGTGACGAATTCACATGGCGCACCACGCCGTCCATCGCCGCCGTGATCCTGTCCGTGGCCTCGCCCGCGCGGTCGCGGGCGACGGGCCGGATATCGATGCCCTCGTGGAAATGCGCACCGCTGCTACGCACACACCCGAACAGGCCGGACTCCTCGATGCCGGAGACCGTCGGCTGCACCCAGGCCGTGTAATCGCGCCCCTGCTCCCAAGCCCGGTTGGGCGTGGGCCAGCTGAACTCCAGGCGCTGTGCCCTCACGAATGGCGCGGCCAGCAGGATGAAGGCGAACAGCGCGGCTTTGGGCACGGCGGTCAGCGCCCCTTTTTCGCGATCGCGGCCGCCGTGCGCTTCAGTCGCTCGGCGATGGGCGGCAGCTCCTCGTTGGGCAGCTCGATGAAGATCAGCAGCCCGCCATCGGCGATCGCCTGGTCGATCCGGCGCGCCCCGACCGGCATGTCATTCAGCGCCAGCACCAGCCGCTCCCCGAGATTGGCCGCGCTCAGCCGGTAAAGGTCGCGCGCCGCCGCGGAATTAAACTGGAAATAGAGGCACCAGCCCAGATCCACCTTGGCGAACTCGACGTTGGCGATGTCGTATTCGACGAGCACCGGCTTGGGATTGATGTTCAGCACCACCTTGCTGACGGGCAGTTGCACCGCCACGCCCGGCGTGCCCGGCCTGGTTTCCAGGAAGAAGCGGGCGACCAACGGCTGGTCCAGCGGCGAGGGCTCGGTCGTCTGGCAGCCCGGCAGGAGCAGGAGCCCGAGCAGGACAAGGAGCGGACGGAGGCGGATCATTTGACCATCACTTTTGCCGCCGATTCGAAAGCCTCAAGGATATCCGCACCGACCGCATCGGCCAGCAGCCGGCCGCGCGGCGTGAGGCTGATGCGGCCCTCGGTGCTCGCCACCAGCAGTCCGCCAAGCAGGAACTTGGGCAGGATGTCCTCCAGCCCGCTCCAGCCGGCGGTCGGGAAACGCCGGCGCAGGCGCGGCAGCGACACGCCCTCGTTCATCCGCAGGCCGAAGATCACCGCGTCGGCCGCCAGCAGATCATCGGTCAGCCGCACGCGGTCGGTCGTGGCGCGGCGTCCGGCGTCGAGGTCGGCGTGCCACTGCGTGAGATCCGGCGGATTGGCCGCGCGCCAGCCGGCGTGTTGCGACGCGCCCGACGGCCCGAGCCCCACCCACTCGTGCATGTGCCAGGTGTTGAGATTGTGCCGGCACGCGTGGCCGGGCCGCGCGAAGTTCGACACCTCATACTGGGCGTAGCCTGCGGCCCCGAGGAACTCCCACGTCCGCGCGTAGAACGCCGCTTCCTTGTCCGGGTCGAGCTTCACCTTGCCCTGCGAGAGTTTCACCCACAGCGCCGTGTCCTCCTCGAAGGTCAGGCAATAGGTCGAGAGATGGTCGGGCGCGAGGCGCATCGCCTCGGTGAGGTCCGCGCGCCACTGGGCCTCCTCCTGGCCGGGCAGCGCGAACATCAGGTCCAGGTTCACGCTGGCGAAACCGGCGCCGCGGATCAGGTCGTAGGCCCGGTAAATCTGCGCGGGGGTGTGCTGCCGCCCCAGCGCGTCGAGCAACCCCGCGTCAAAACTCTGCACGCCCAGCGAGACGCGCGTCACGCCGAGCTGCTTGAGCATGGCCAGCCGCTCGGGCGTCACGGTCGCCGGGGCCAGTTCGACCGTCCACTCGTCCGGCTGGCCGGCGTAGAGCAGCATGATGCGGCCGAGGCGCTCGATCTCCGCCGCCTTGAGCAGGCCCGGCGTGCCGCCGCCCCAGAACGCCGTGGACGCGCGCCGCGAGTCCCAGTTGACCAACGCCGCTTCCGTCTCCACGGCATCGACATAGCGCCGCACCGCGTCGCCCTTCGGCACCGTCTGGTAGAACGCGCAAAAATCGCACGTCGTCGCGCAGAATGGCACATGCACATACACGCCCAGCGGCGGCGCGGCCACGGCCTGAGCTTTTTCTTGCGCTGGAGGGAATCCGGCCATTATGAAATGAGTCAATTTACGACCAGCCAACAGCCTGCGCGGCCCCGGCGATCACTCCATTCCAATGCACAAGACTCCCTTCCCTCACGCGAGCAGAATATTGCCGGCCCTCACCGCCGCCCTGATCGCGCTGGTCCTCACCGGTTGCAATCTGACCATCACCAACCTGACGCCCAACACCGTCCCGGCCAACCCCTCGCAGATCTACACCATCACGGCCAGCTTCCACGCCAACAGCCAGGTCGAGCCCAGCAGCATCGCGCCGCGCATCATCATTGACGGCTCCGCCTACCCGATGACCAAGAGCAGCGCCGGCTCCGACCTCTGGGAGTTCGACTACCAGCTCCCCGCCGGCCGCGACACCGCCCGCTACTACTTCATCTGCGAATATTCCGGCAAGGGCAACACCGGCGGCACCACCACCGAGCTCAACTCCGAGATGCAGACCCTGCGCATCGCCGGCCGCTACGTCATCCGCCCCGAGGCCACGCGCGCCCCGGTCGGCTCGCGCGTCAGCATCCTTGGGGCCGGCTTCGCCACCACCGATCTGGTTTACTTCGACCAGACCCCCGCCCGCACCGTCTTCGAGTCGCCCAGCTCGCTCAGCTTCTTCGTCCCCGCCGTCGCGCCCGGCCGCACCTACAAGCTCAGCATCGTCAACGTCGGTGGCAGCCTCGATGTCGGCACCTTCCGGGTGGACGCCATCAGCTTCGCCCGCCGCGCTCTACCTCCGCTCCGGCGAGCAGCAGGCCCTCCCCTTCACCATCCCCAGCCCCGCCCCTGCCGGCGGCATGCTCATCGATGTCCGCACCGATGTGCCCGCCAGCGTCATCATGCCCGAGGTGATGGTCCCCGCCAACGCCACCAGCGTCACCGTGCCCGTGCAGGGCGGCCAGGCCGGCAGCGGCTCGCTCTTCTTCACCAGCAGCGCCGGCGAAAGCTCCGTCGCGGTCACGGTGACGGCGAAGTGAGGCGCACCGTGCAGGTGATCTTGCGCCACCGATCTGTGGCCCGCGCACTCCCGCGCCCGGCGCGGCTGAATCTTTGACCTTCGGCAATATTTGGCCATTGAACAGGCCATGAGCCGCCCCCCGGAAGACGCGCCCCAGCCCACCCAGCCCCAGCACGCCCAGCACGGGCTTCACCCCAAGGCGGAGTCGGTCGCGGATTTCCAGCGCCACCTCGCGGCCGTGCACGCCCGCATCGCCCAAGCCTGCCGACGCGTGGGGCGGGAGCCGGCCTCCGTCCGTCTCCTGCCGGTCAGCAAGACGATGGACGAGGCCACCCTCCGCCTGGCCTATGCCGCCGGCCTGCGCCAGTTCGGCGAGAACAAGGTGCAGGAAGCCCATCGCAAATGGGAGGCCATGGCCGACTTGGCCGACCTGCGCTGGTCGGTCATCGGGCACATGCAAACGAACAAGGCGAAGCTCGTGGCCAAGTTCGCCGCCGAGTTCCAAGCGCTCGACAGCCTGCGTGCGGCGGAGGCGCTCGACCGTCGCCTGCAGGCCGAAGGGCGCTCGCTGGACGTCTTCGTGCAGGTCAACACCTCCGGCGAGGCCAGCAAATACGGCCTGAACCCCGATGATGTGGCCGGGTTCCTGCGCGGGCTGCCCGTGTATTCCGCCCTCCGCGTGCGGGGGTTGATGACCCTCGCCTTGTTCTCCTCCGAGGCCGCGCGCGTGCGGCCGTGTTTCGTTTTGCTGCGCACCCTGCGCGACCGGCTGCGCCAGGATGCACCCGCCGGGATCAGCCTGAGCGAGCTGTCCATGGGCATGTCCGGGGACTTCGAACTGGCCATCGAGGAGGGTGCCACCGTGGTGCGGGTCGGGCAGGCCATCTTCGGCGCCCGCAGCCTGCCCGACAGTCATTACTGGCCGTCGACGACGCCCCAGGCGCCGGAGCCGGAATAAGCCGCAGCCTTCCCTCGGTCGGCTATCCCGCCGGCACCTCGGCGTCCGCCTGCTCCAGCTTCAAATTCAACAGCGGCACGAGCAGCAGCAGGCCCACGCAGGTCAGGCCGAGCACCGCGTAGCCCGCCGCATCATGCACCGTGCCGTTGATGGCGTCGGGGCCGTAGGCGTAGGCCCAGCCCGTGAGGAAGAGGCTGCGCCCCAGGTTCATCACAAAGGCGAAAAACATCGCGGCCGCGACCAGCACCACCTTCTTCCACGCCGCGGTGAAAAAAGTCGCCCCGAGAAACGAGCCCGCAAAGAGGCACGCCGTCAGCGAGCGGATGCCCGAGCAGGCGTCGGCCACCCCGACCGGCCCCTTCGGCAGCATCAGCACGTTGCCCTGTTGCTCCAGTGGATAGCCGAGCATGTCGAAGGCGAACGCCACCACCGTCACGACCTTCCGGAGCAGAAACAGGCTGATCTGCGACTCGATGGCCGACACCAGCGGCGCCGAGATCAGCCACACCAGCACCGGAAAGATGAACAGCGCCGTCACGCGGAAGCGGCCGTCAGCCCAAAGCGCCCTGATGCCCTCGGCTTGCTCCTGGGCCGTGCCCGCCTCCGCAACGGCCGTGGGAACATTGAAGAACACCAGCGGCAGCACGATGGCCACCATGCCCAGCGTCAGCGCCAAGGTGCCGGGCTGCGAGGTCCCCGCCCCGGCGCGGTAAAACGCCCCGAGCAGGAAGAACAGCGCGCCGCACAACAGGCCGAGGCCCGCCAGCGTGTTCAGGGTCCACCGCACCCACCGCGCGCTGGCCGGGCCGGCCTCCGCCACTCGCAGCCGGGCGAGAATCTGCGGCCAGCGGTCATAAACCACGTAGCCCGTGAACAGCGGCACCAGCCAGCCAAACGAATAGTCCTCCTTCCGGCTCCACCAGTGCGACTGGTCCCACGCGACAAAGGCCATGAAGCCCGCCGACAATCCCATTGCCGCCATGAACGGTGCCGGTGGCCGGGAGGTGGGCTGGGCTTGGTCGCTCATGCGAGGCCGAGCAAAGGCAAACCAAGTGGCGCTGCAAGCACGGTAGATGACACCACCCCGCCAATCCCGGTTTTGACATCCCCGCCCCGCCGGCCAAACCTGCCCCCAGACATGGACCACCTGCACGCCTACTGGCGGATGGAATACATCAAAGCTCCGCGCCAGCCCGAGGGCGGCGATATTTTTGCGGACCTGCCCAACCTCGGCGATGACACGGCGGCCCTCATTATCCATCGCAGCCCGCTCTCCTACCTCATCCTCAACCGCTATCCCTACAACGCCGGCCACCTTCTGGCCGTGCCCTTCCGCGCCGTGGCGGACCTCCCCGACCTCACGGCCGCTGAGCGCGCCGACCTGATGGACGAGATCATCCTCGGCAAGCAGATCCTCACCGCCGCGCTCAAGCCCGACGCCTTCAACGTCGGCTTCAACCTCGGCACCGCCGCCGGCGGCAGCATCCCCCACCTCCACGCCCATATCGTCCCGCGCTGGACCGGCGACACGAACTTCATGCCCGTCATCGGCGAGACCCGCGTCCTGCCCCAATCCCTCGCCGCCATGTTTGCTCGCCTGAAGGAGACCGCCGATAAACTTCCCGCCAAGGCCTGACCGGCCTGTCCTCTGTCTTCCGACCTCTGCCCTCCAACCCGTGCCCGCCACCAAGACGCTTCACTACCCGAACGCCCGCCACCTTCACCAGCTCTATGGCGGCAGCGAAGACAATCTCTCCCGCGTTGAAAAGGCCCTCGGCTGCCGCCTCGCCACCCGCGACGACTGGCTGAAGCTCGACGGCCCCGCCGAAGCCGTCACCCGCACCGAGGAGTTCTTCTCGCTCCTCAACTCCGCCAAGGGCCAGGGCCTCGCCGTCCGCACGCCCGACTTCATCCGGCTGCTCGACCTCTACACGAAGGACGGCGGCGCCAGCCTCCGCGCCCTCGTCCACGAGCCGCTCGTCATCGCCACCCAGCGCAAGACCATCGTCCCAAAAACCCTCGGCCAGAAACTCTACCTCCAGGCCATCCAGAAGAACCCGATCGTCTTCGGCATCGGCCCCGCCGGCACCGGCAAGACCTACCTGGCCATGGCCGCCGCCATCTCCGCCTTGCTGAAAAACCAGGTGCAACGCATCGTGCTCACCCGCCCGGCCGTCGAGGCCGGCGAGGCCCTCGGCTTCCTCCCCGGCGACCTGCGTGAGAAAATCCTCCCCTACCTCCGCCCGCTCTACGACGCGCTCCACGACATGCTCGACCCCGAGGACGTCGCCACTCTGTCCGAGAAGGGCGTCATCGAGATCGCCCCGCTGGCCTACATGCGCGGCCGCACCCTCGCCAACGCCTACATCATCCTCGATGAGGCGCAGAACACCTCACACGAGCAGATGATGATGTTCCTCACCCGTCTCGGCGACGACTCGCGCATGATCATCACCGGCGACATCACCCAGATCGATCTGCCGCGTAACAAGACCTCCGGCCTCGTCCAGGCCCCGCGCATCCTGCGCAACATCCCCGGCATCGACTTCCACCACTTCGCCGCCAGCGACGTCGTCCGCCACCCGCTCGTGCAGAGGATCATCGACGCCTACGAGCAAGCCAAGGCCGCCGAACCCATCACCAATGGATAGCTGCCTTAAGGTGGAGCGCGACCTCCGGGCGCGCTTTCAGGATTCACACTTCCTTAAACGCG
>JBDHQK010000175.1:0-4421 GCA_039807025.1 Lacunisphaera sp. | reverse complement strand
CAACCCTTACGGCTCGCGGTTCTATAGTCCCACGGGGACGCCGAAAGCCGACGGCACGCCCCGCCTCATGGGCACGCCGCAACAGCTCGTGCTGGTTTCCGTGAACCTTCTCGATGCCGGCCCCGAGGATATCACCGTTACCGGCAATACCTTCCGCGCCGTGGCTGGTCTGCGGGGGACGGTTTTCGACGGCTGGAATTGGGAAACCGCCGGCCTGTATTCGCGCTCCTCGGCGCGAGACACTTCCGCGAATGCCGGGCGCGAGTCGCTGTTTGCGCAGGCGCTCATGAGAACCGACGCCACGGCCTACAATCCCTTTGGTTACACCTTCAAAGTCGCGAACGGTGCGGTGGTTCCGGACAAGCCGTATACCAATCCGGCTGCGGCCTTGTCCCCCTGGGTGCAGCAGTGGCGGCACGACGGCAGCACTACGCTGTTGAGCGGTGATTTCCGCGCCTCCGGTCCTTTGCTGAAGCTGTGGGGCAACCAGATCTCCCTAGCAGTGGGCGGCGAGGGTCGCCGAGAGGAATACACGGACACACGTCCGCCCTACGCCGGGGTGAATCCTCCCGGTTCCGGCTTGGATGTAAACGACAACGATTTCCTCGTGGCCTCGCCCAAACCCGATTCCGCGGGCCAACGCACCGTCTATTCGCTCTACAGCGAGGTCGTGATTCCCTTGGCCGAAGCCGAGCGCAATCTGCCGCTCGTGCGTTCGCTGGAGCTTTCCGGCGCGGCGCGCTACGAGGACTATAGCGACTTCGGCACGACGATCCGGCCCAAGTTCGGCCTGAACTGGAAACCCTTCGACGCCGTGATGGTGCGCGCATCGCTCAACCGCGGTTTCGCGGCGCCGACCCTGACGGCCAAATTTATCCCCACGCAGTTCACCGTGGACAGCGTGCCGGGCGTGGTGGACCCGTATCGGAACGAGGCCATCGGCGAGGGCGCCTACAGCCAGCGGCGCGTCATCTCGGCCAACCCGAACCTGAAACCCATCAAGTCCAACGGGCGCAGCGTCGGCATCGTCATCGAGGTTCCTTGGGTGCGCGGGCTCACGCTGACGGGCGATTACTTCCAGATCGAGCAGGAGGATGAGGTCGGTTCCCGCAGCAACTCCCAGATACTGAACAGCGACGCCGCCCTCCTGAAGGCCTACACGGCGCAACAGCTAGCCGCGGGGCAAACGGCCAGCCAAATCAATCTCGGCAGCGGCACGGCGGCTTACAAGGGCGACCCCTCGGTGGTGCGCGAAGTGGTCAGCGCGGCCGACATCGCGGCCTTTGCGGCGGCCAACGCCTCCAAGCCGACGGCCCAGCAGTTGCCGACGGTTGGCCGTGTGGTCTCCCGTTTCGCGCCATTTGAGAACTTCGCCAAGAGTTTTGTTTCCGGCATCGACATGAGCCTCGCCTACACCCGGCGCACCAGCCGGTGGGGCACACTCATGGCGACGACCGAATGGACTTATCTGATTCGATCCGACGTGACCCGCAGCCCGGCGGGCGGCGCCACGACGATCTCGGATCGCCTCAACGTCGGCGGCGCCACCCGGTGGCGCGGCTCCTCATCTTTGATCTGGGAAAAACGCAAGTGGTCGGCCTCGTTTGGCGCCTACTACATCGGCAGCTATGGGGACACGGGAGCCACCACGTCCGCTGCGGTTTACGATTCCCTTGGGAAGCCCAGCTACATTGTGAAGCAGCTGGATAACAGTGCCTACGTCTACCGCTATCGGGTGTCTGATGTGGTCAGCTTCAACTCGTCGGTGGGCTACAACTTCGGGTCGGAGCGCGGTGTCTGGCTGAAAAACACCAAGCTAAAACTCGGCGTGATCAATCTGACCGATCGCGAGCCTCCTCTGGCCTCAGGTTCGAGCGGCTTCGATTCCTCGGTGCATGCCTCACTGTTCGCCGGCCGCACTTGGACGGTCGAAGTGAGCCGTAAGTTCTGACCCGGCCATGAATACCTTCAGCGACGTCCGCCGGTTCTTTCTCATCGCGTTGGTGCCTGCTGCCTTGTCGGCGATCACCTCGCCCCGGGAGCATTTCGGCTTCAACATCGGTGACGATTACCATCTGGCGACCTACACCCAGACCGAAGCCTATTTCAAGAAGCTGGCCGCGGAGTCGGACCGACTGAAGCTGGTCGAGATCGGCCTCACCGAGGAGGGTCGCACCCAATACATGCTGATCTGCTCCTCACCGGAGAACCTCAAGAACGTCGAGCGCTACCGGCTCAACGCCCAGAAACTGGCGCGCGCCGAGGATCTGTCGGACGAGGAGGCGCGCGCCCTCTCGAAGACCAGCAAACCGATCGTGTGGATCGACGGCGGGCTGCACGCCACCGAGACCGTCGGCACGCAGCAGCTGATCGAAACGCTCTGGGTGTTTGCGTCACGCACCGATCCGGAAACGCTCCGCATCCTCGACAACGTTGTCATCCTGTTTGCCAACGACAACCCCGATGGGCAGGAACTCGTCAGCTCTTGGTATATGCGGCACGCGGACCCGATGAAGCGCGTGGATTTCGATATTCCCAGGCTCTACCACAAATACATCGGCCACGATAACAACCGGGACTTCTTCATGATGAACATGCGGGAGTCCAGCAATCTGGCCCGCATCTTCTACGTCGATTGGATCCCCCAGATCATCTACAACCATCACCAGACCAGCCCCGCGGGATCGGTGGTGGCGGGGCCGCCGTATCGCGACCCGTTCAACATGCTCTACGACCCGGTGCTCGTCACGAGCCTCGATGCGCTGGGTGCCGCCATGGTCACGCGCCTGAATCTTGAGAACAAGCCCGGTTACACCCGCGGGACCGGGGCGCCCTACAACGCCTGGCGGAATGGGGGCCTGCGCAACAGTGCGTATTATCACAACCAGATTGGCATCCTCACCGAGATGACCGGGCATCCGACCCCCATCAATATCCCGCTGACGCCGGAGCGGCTGGTGCCCAGCTTCATTTTCCCCAATCCGATTCCGCCACAGCCGTGGCATTTCCGCCAGTCAATCGACTATTCGGTCACGCTCAATTATGCGGTGCTGAACTACGCCGTGCGCCATGGCGACGAACTGCTCTACAACATCTACCGCATGGGCCGGAATTCCATCGAGCGCGGTCGGCGCGATCACTGGACGCTTTATCCCAGCCTGATTCGCCAGATTGCCGCGACGCCGGCGACGCTGGGTAGCCGCTCGGAAGAGTTCCAGTTTGCTGCCGGATCAGGAGTGCAACAATTCAACACCGTCTTTCAGGATCCCGCCAACCGCGACCCGCGCGGTTTCATTCTGTCCGCTGATCAGCCTGATTTCCCCCGTGCGACGCGGTTGATCAACGCCCTGATCAAATCCGGCGTGGTGGTGCACAAGGCCACCGCCGCCTTCACGGTCAACGGCCACACTTATCCTGCCGGATCGTGGGTGGTGAAGACTGACCAGTCGAACCGGCCGCAGGTGCTCGACACGTTCGAGCCGCAGGATCATCCGGTCGAATATGCGCCGGGCAGTGCGGTGCCGACTCCGCCGTATCGGGGTGACGGCAGCGGCTGGACGCTCGCTTTTCAGATGGGCGTGAAATTCGACCGGATCCTGGAAGGGTTCGACGGCCCCTTCGAGCGCATCCCCTACGGCGCCATCCAGCCGATGCCAGCGGCCACGGTGGAGGAGGGGGCGGCCGGCTTCCTGTTGAGCCACGCGGTGAACAACAGCTTCACCGTGGTCAACCGCCTACTCAAGGCCGGCTGCGCTGTGGAGTGGTTGCGCGACGCCGACACCGCAGCGGGGAAGGACGCATTCTATGTCCCTTCCAGCCGCGGCGCGGCGGAGATCCTGAAACAGGCGGCGCAGGAGCTCGGCGTCGCCGCCAAGCCCGCGGCGCAAAAGCCAGGTGGCCGCACGCTGCGACTCACGACGCCGCGCATCGCCCTGTGGGATACCTATGGCGGTTCCATCCCCTCAGGCTGGACCCGCTGGCTGCTGGAACGATATGAGTTCGGCGGATCCAAAGTGGTATTCCCTCAGGAGATCGACGCCGGCCGGTTGCGCGAGAAATACGATGTGATCATCCTGGCCGATGGCGCTTTCGCCAAGGCGTCCAGGCGCGAGTATGCGCAGCCCAAGGCGGAGGAGATTCCGGAACAGTTCCGCAGCTGGCTCGGCCAACTGACACGTGAAAAATCTGTCGGGCCCCTGAAGGAATTCATGGCGGCCGGCGGCACGGTCATCGCGCTCGAGTCGGGCACGAGCCTCGCCTCCCTGCTCGATCTGCCCGTGCGCCGAGCCTTGGTCGAGATGGACAAGAACGGGGAGGAGCGGCCGTGGCCCAAGGATAAGATCCATGTTCCCGGCAGTCTGCTCACCGCCGCGTTGGATCCCAGTCGGCCGGTCACGGCCGGCCTGCCACAGAAGGTGGTG
>JBDHQK010000174.1:0-4431 GCA_039807025.1 Lacunisphaera sp. | reverse complement strand
CTGGCCCGTTTTCAGGAAACAAGCCTGCAACTGCGCGGCAAGATCACCGCCGCAATGCTGTATCCGCTGATCGTGATGGGCGTGGCGGTGCTGATCCTGGCCGGCCTGCTCGTGTTCGTGGTGCCGAAGTTTCAGCAGATATTCGCCGACCTGCTGAAGGGGGCGCCGCTGCCCGCCCTGACGCAAATGGTGTTGGTGGCAAGCGATGTCGTGAAGAACCACTTCATGGTCACGCTCGGAACGCTCGCGGTCCTCGGTTTCGCCTTCAGGCAGTTCAGGCGGACGCCGGCGGGCGCAAAGCTCATCGACTCGCTCATTGTGAAGCTGCCGCTGTTCGGCGCGCTATTGCTGAAGGCCATCATCGCGCGCTTCGGGCGGACGCTTGGCACACTCCTCTCGAGCGGTGTGCCCATCCTGCCGGCCTTACTCATCACCCGTGACACCTGCGGCAACAGCCGGGTGGCGGGAGCCCTCACGGAGGTGCACGACCGGGTGAAGGAAGGCGCCCCGGTTGCCCGGCCGCTGGAGGCCACGGCGGTCTTCCCGCCGATGGTCACCAGCATGATTGATGTCGGCGAGCACACCGGCCAGTTGCCCGAAATGCTCGGCAAGATAGCGGACATCTACGAGGAGGAGGTGGATAATGCCGTGGCCGGACTCAGCTCGCTCATCGAACCGATCCTCATCCTGTTTCTCGCCCTCGTCGTGGGCACGATCGTGATCGCGCTTTTCCTGCCGATTGTGCGCATCGTGCAGTTGCTGACGTAGCCTATTTCTGCGGACGTGACAGAAGCAGTTGGGCATTCAGCCCGAGGTGGCGGTCGGAGAATTCGTCATTCTCGCCGGCTTGGCGGAGGAGCCTCTGCACCATGCCCATCTTGGCGTCGAGGTCGTCGATCTTCGCGACAAACACGGCTTCCGGGGTGGCGGCGATGACGGCGGCGCCCCACTCAAGCTCCCCCTGGTGGCTGAGCACGATGTGCTCGAGGCGTTCGAGCAGGTCGGGGTTGAGCTTGGCCTTCAGGCCCGCTTTGCGAACGAGTTGGTAGCCGAGGACGACATGCCCTTGGAGGATGCCCTTGCGGCTCTTCGAGGCGACGAGCTCGCCTTGGTATTCGATGACCTTGCCGGTGTCGTGCACCAGCACCCCGGCCAGGGCGAGATCGGCGTCGACTTCGGGGTAGAGCGGCAGCAGCGCGCGGGCCGCGCGGGCCATGTGGCAGGTGTGCTCGAGCAGGCCGTGCCGATAGGCGTGGTGCATCGACACAGCCGCTGGCGCGGTGCGGAACTGCTCACCGATCTCGTCGAACAGTGCCTGCACGGTGGCGCGGAGCTCCACGTGGCCGAGGGCGGCGATGTGCCCTTGGAACTCGGTCCAGAGTGCGTCGGCATCCTCGGGGGCGGTCTCGATGAGATTCGCCATCAGCGGAGAGTTGGCGAGTTGGTCAGGGGGGATTTCCTCAGCACGGAGCAGTTTCGGCGAAAGGCGGCCCTGATAGTAATCGACCTTGGCCTCGACGCGCACCACCGCGCCCTCGCGGAGCGACTTGAAGAAATCGAAGGCTGGGTTGTCGCTGAAAACGTTCAGGTTGAAGCTGCCGGTCTTGTCGCCCAAATCAACGGCGAGGAAATGATTGCCGGTCTTTGTCGGCCTCTCGGCGAGGCGGCGTATCAGCAGCACGCTCGTGAAGGTGTCGCCGCCCTTGGAATCGAGGGCTTTGATTTCGCGGACAGTGAGCGGTGTGGAGATGTCGGCCATGAAGGTAGTGATCAGGGGTAAGGTTTAAGGTGTAAGCAAGGCAGAGGATTTGAAATCGGGTGCTTAAGATTTCCAGCTGCCCGCTCAGCCGTATTTCTTCACGAGTTTGGTAAAGTCGCGGAAGTAGGGATGCCCGGCCTCGTGCAGCAGCGAGTAGAACACGGTCTCGGCTGGCAGCACGCGGCAGCCGTCGTGCGCGAGCTGGGCGAGCACGGCCTCGGCGTCGCCCGGACGCCGGGCTCCGAGGCAATCCGTGAGCAGGGTGACCTTATAGCCGCCCTTCAGCGCATCCATTGCCGTCTGGTAAACACAGATCGGCGTCTCGAGGCCGCAGATGAGAATCTGCTTGTGGCTGAGCGCCTTGATGTGGGCGGCCAGCCGCTTATCGGCAAAGGGTGAGAAACTGGCTTTTGGCAGCACAACCGGCTCGCGGGCCAGCGCCAGCAAGTCGGCGGCGGTGTGGCCGAGCTTGTCCGGCACCTGCTCGGTGAACACCACGGGCACGCCCAGTCCGGTCGCAGCCTCGAGGGCGAAGGAGCAGCGCCAGTGGAAACGCTGACTGTCGCTGATCGCCGCCAGGAACACCGGCTGCAGATCCAGACACAGCAGCAGCGGCGCGGCGGGGTAGGCGGTCATGCCTCAAAGTATCGCTCGCGGACCTTGACCTGCACAATCCGTTTTTCGGGCAAAATATAGGCGGTGAGGGTGCCCCCATGACGCACGCCGTGTCGGTGCCGAGCGTCCATTTGCTGCGGGTCATCTCGGGCCGAGGCGTGTGGCCATACACGACGAACGGCGGGCCGGCGTGGACGAACACCACACCGAGCTCCTCGTCTGCGTAGGACAGCTTCATTCCTTCGAGATAGTCCCAATCCTTGCCGCGGGGTCTGCTTCATCGTGTCGTAGCCGCATTTCTTCAGGTGGTTCGAGTCGTCGATGCGCCGGTAATTGCGGTGCCCCGCTCTGGTTGCCAAGGAACGAGATCGTGGCGTGCTCACGGGCAGCTCGAGCACCTTGCCGCTGCCCGGGCCGCGGTTGTGGGTCGCCGAGGAGGATGAGCCGGTCGTCCCTTGCGAGGTCCGGCCTGTTGATAAAGTCCTCGAATTTCTTGCGGCAACCGTGGGTGTCGCCGACGGCAATGAGGCGACCTTTCATGCGGAAATTTGCTAGCTTTCGGGTCGTCCGGAGCTAAACAAGAAAACGTCCATGGAGTTAACTCTTCATCCCATCGCCACCAAGTGTTTCGTCAGCGGCCGCGACTTCGCGGAAAAGGACCGGGTTGCCAGTTACCTGGTGCGCGAATCCACCGGCGAGGTCGCCCGGCGGGATCTGCTGGAGAGCGAGGACGGGCGTTTCATGCCGCCGGCTTTCATCTATTGCCGCTGGACCGTGGCCTTCAAACAGCGCAAGGCCGAGGAGGACCCGGCCCGCATGCTCAAGCTGACGGCGGAGAACCTGTTTCTCACTCTGGCGGCGCCCGAGGCCGAGCCGAGTCCGACCAACACGCCGCTGCTCCAGTTCCTGGCGCTCATGCTCGAGCGCAAGAAGCTCATCAAACTGCGCGGCTATTCCGAGGACGGCCAGAGGCAGGTCTACGAGCACCGCGCGACGCACCAGCTTTACGAGGTGCCCGTCGGCGACCTCAACGTGGAGTTTTTCCAGAAGATACAGGAGCACCTCGGCGTGCTCGTCGGCAACCCGAAGCCGAAAGCCGAGGCGGCCCCGGCCGCCGTGCCGGCCGCTGTTCAGTAAACCTCGGGCACAAGCATCTTCGGCGGGATCGGTTCGCGCCGGTAGTTGGGATTGTGCTCGCGCGGCGGCAGCTGGATGGGTTTGTGCGCTACCTCGGTGTATTTCACCTGTGAGAGGAGGTGATGGATGCAGTTGAGCCGGCCCTTCTTCTTGTCCTTGCCCTGCACGATCCACCACGGGGCCTCGGGGATGTGCGAGCGCTTGAACATGACCTCCTTGGCCTTCGTGTATAGCTCCCAGCGCTTGCGGGACTCGAGATCCATCGGGCTGAGCTTCCATTGCTTCAGCGGGTCGTTGATACGGCAGCGAAAGCGAAACTCCTGCTCCTCGTCGGGAATGGAAAACCAGTATTTGATCAGCTGGATGCCGGAGCGGACGAGCATCTTCTCGAACTCCGGCACGGAGCGGAAGAATTCCTCGTATTCCTCATCAGTGCAGAAGCCCATGACCTTCTCGACGCCGGCGCGGTTATACCAGCTGCGGTCGAAGAGCACCATCTCGCCGGCGGCCGGCAGGTGTTCGATATAGCGCTGGAAATACCACTGCGTCCTCTCGCGGCTGGATGGCGCCGGCAGCGCGGCCACACGGGCGACGCGCGGGTTGAGACGCTGGGTGATGCGCTTGATCGCTCCGCCCTTGCCAGCGGCGTCGCGGCCCTCGAACAGGATCACGAGGCGGTGGCCACTGGCTACGATCCAATCATGCATCTTCACCAGCTCCCCCTGCATGAGGAAGAGTTCCTTGAAGTAATGGTTCCTCGCCTCCCGCGTGCTGTCCTTTTCGACCGGGCGGGCGGGGGAGTCGGGCGTGACATGCTCCCAGTCCTCGCGCTCCATTTCGAGTTCCTCGTCGTAGTCGTCGATGAGGTCCTGATGGGCGCGCCTGATCAGCTCGTCCTCCTGCTTCGGGGTTGGCACGGC
>JBDHQK010000022.1:0-26341 GCA_039807025.1 Lacunisphaera sp. | reverse complement strand
GCGGCGCTCAGGCTCGAACCGCCATTTCCGGACCGCCCGAATGCGGGCTCGAATAATTCACGGTCCTTCCATCCGCGAAGCGCTCCACACGCAGATTGGCACGGACGGGTTGGTCAGCAGCCTCCCCGGGGAGCTATCCCGTTGACTTTGTGCCGTAATCCTTTGGCTTGGGGTCTGTTGCAATCCATCCTGTGAAAAGTCTCTCGTTTCGCTGGCAACTGATTCTGTTTATCCTGCTGACCTGCGGAGTGACGCTGTCGCTCGCGTTTGCGGGCTTCTACCTTTACGACGTCCGCCAGTTCAACAACGAGGTTCAGTCGCGCCTGGAAAAGACCCAGATGCTGATGATCGAGAATCTGGTGCCGTTACTTGAGCAAAACCCCAAGGCACCGGGCTTGCAGCTCAGCTCCCTCGGGGTGGACGGACAGATCGCGGCGGCGGCCGTGTATTCGGCCGATGGCAAGATCCTTGCCCGATATGTCCGGACCGGCCTGTCCGAAGTCATTCCGCCCACCCCACGCATCACCCGGCTGCTGGATGTCAGCCAGCGGGGGGTTCTCTGGACCCCCGTCAGCGGAGGCACCCGACAGCTGGGCACCCTCTACCTCAAGGCGGAACTAAACGAGGACGATCAGGATCGCCTCGCCAACCTCCTGCGCGGATCCCTTATCGTCTTCCTCGCCTCCGGCCTGCTGGCAGCAGCCATGGCCTGGCGCTTCCAAGGCCGCATCACCGGACCCATCACCGCCTTGGCCCGCGTCTCCTCCGCCGTGCAACGCGACCGGGATTACAGCGCCCGGGTGCAAACGCCAGCCAGCGGCGAGATAGGCGACCTGATCGAATCGTTCAACGCCATGCTGGACACCATCCAGTCCAACACCTCCGAGCTGGAACGCGCCCGCGTGGCGGCCGAGGATGCGCATGAAAAGATCACCCAGGCCCACGACCAGTTGGAGGAGGCCAACCGCACCCTGGAGGCCCGCGTTGACGACCGCACCCGCCTGCTGGCCAAGGCCGTGAAGGACGCCGAGGAGGCCAGCAAGGCCAAGAGCAGCTTCCTCGCCAAGATGAGCCACGAACTCCGCACCCCGCTCAACGCCATCATCGGCTACAGCGAGATCATGAAGGAGGATGCCGCCGACGACGGTGAGACGGCGCGCGCCGAGGATTTGGACAAGGTGCTCAACGCCGCCCGCCACCTGCTCGGCCTGATCAACGACGTGCTGGACATTTCCAAGATCGAGGCGGGCAAGATGGAGCTCTTCCTCGAGACCTTCGACCTGACCAAGCTCATCAACGAGGTCATCGCCACCGCCTCCCCGCTCGTCTCCAAAAAGGGCAACACCCTCGCCATCGACTGTCCCGCCGACATCGGCGCGATGCACGCCGACGCCACCAAGCTGCGGCAGATGCTCCTCAACCTCCTCAGCAACGCCAGCAAGTTCACCGAGAAGGGCACGGTCACCCTCAAGGCCGTGCGCATCATCGGCGACGACGCCGACACGATGGAACTCTCCGTGCTGGACACCGGCATCGGCATGACTCCCGAGCAGCTCAGCCGCCTGTTCCAAGCCTTCAGCCAGGCCGACGCCTCGACCACCAGCAAGTATGGCGGCACGGGCCTCGGTCTCGCGATTTCAAAACAATTCGCGCAGATGATGCAGGGCGACATCACCGTCACCAGCACCCCCGGGGTCGGCTCCTCCTTCACCATCCGAATGCCAGCCAAGGTGCTCAGCAAGCAGCCCAAGATTGTCAATCAGGCGGCCAACAAGCTCACCCGCTCCCCCTTCCCCGGCCAGCAGAACCGGCCCAAGGTGCTCGTCATCGATCACGACAAGGAGGCGCGCTCCGTCCTGTCGGCAGTGCTCAGCACGAGCGGCTACGATGTGGTCGAGGCCGCGTCCGGCCAGCAGGGCCTGGACCACGTCAGCCGCTTTGTCCCCCATCTCATCATCTTTGATGTGCAGATGCCGGGCACTGATGGATGGACTGTGCTTTCCAAGCTGCAGGACAACCCGAAGCTGGCCGACGTTCCCGTCATTGTCCTGGGCACCTCCGGAGACACGGAGATGGCCATGTCCCTCGGTGCCGCCGCCGTCCTGCTCAAGCCCGTGGATGCGAGCCAGCTCACCTCGGAGATCGCCACCCAGCTCAGCCCGCTGCCCAAATGCTACATCCTGCACGTCGAGGACGATGCCGACTCGCGCAACCTGCTCACCCGCCATTTTGAACGCGAAGGCTGGCAATCCCGCTCGGTCATCAGCGGGAAATCCGCCATCCGCACCATTCGGAAGCAGCGACCGGCCATCATTGTCCTCGACCTGAAGATGCCCGGCATGAGCGGCCTCGAATTCCTCGAGGTGCTCGGCCAGACCCCGGACTGGGAGAAAATCCCCGTCGTCATTCTCACGTCGATGGATATCACGCAGGATATGCATGCCCTGCTGGCCCGGAGAACCCTGGGCACCCTGCGCAAAGGCCAGTTCACCCGCGAGCAACTGGGCAACCTCATCCGCCCGGCGCTGCAGTCCTGTGCGCTTGCGGAAGCATGACTTCCCCGTATTGAACACTCCTGCCATGCCCAAAATTCTCCTCGTCGAAGACAATGAAATGAACCGCGACATGCTCTCCCGCCGGCTGGAGAAACGCGGCTACACCCTCACGCTGGCCGTTGACGGCGGCCAGGGCGTCGCGCTGGCCAAGAGCGAACTCCCCGACCTCATCCTGATGGACATGAGCCTCCCGGTGCTGGACGGCTGGGACGCCACCCGCCAGGTCAAGGCCGATCCGGTCACCAAGGGTATCCCCGTCATCGCCCTGACCGCGCATGCCATGGAAAGCGACCGGCAAAAGGCCTTGGAAGCCGGGTGCGACGATTTCGACACCAAGCCCGTCGAACTCCCGCGCCTCCTCACCAAGATTGAAGAATTGTTGAAGAAATTCCCGCCCAAGGCATGAGCTATCCCGCTTCCAGTTCTCCGGTGCCCGGCGCGTCCCCTCCGTCGATCGCCCCCATCATCAAGGCCCTCAAGACCGGCGACTTGGAGACCCTCTCGAAGCTACGGCACGCCCTGCGCACCCCGCTCAATCAGATCATCGGTTACAGCGAGATGCTCATGGAATCGGTGGCGGAGAACAACGCCGAGGCCATACTCCCCGATCTCAAGCGCATTCACTCCTGCGGGCGACAGTTGCTGGCCCTGATCAATGACGCCCTGGCCCCGTGGCGGATCGACAGCGGCAAGATTGACTTTCCCGGCATGCGCCTGGCCATGCAGGACCCGCTGGCAGCCATCCTGTCCCAAACCGGGCTCTGCGTGGAAAAATCACAGGCCAGCGGACACGGCGAACTCGTGAATGACCTGGAGAAAATCCTCTCGGCGGCCCAGAATCTCGAGAAACTCCTCCAAGACGAAGGCTACGCCGAGGAGCTGATCATCAGCCCCACGGGGGCCAGGCAAGATGCTGACATGCCCGACACCGGCCTGCTCGAGCCGGGCGGTTCGCGTCCGATAAGCACGGCGGATTTTGGCATGTCCGCCCAGCCCATGCCCAGCGCCAAGCTGCTGGCAGTCGACGACGATCCCATGAATCGCGACATGCTGGCGCGGCGCCTCGACAAGCTCGGCTACGAGGTCACCGACGCCGCCAATGGCCGCGAGGCGCTGCAAAAGCTGAAGGACGGCAACTTCGATCTCGTCCTCCTCGACATCCTCATGCCCGACCTCGACGGCTTCCAGACCCTCGAGTTCATGAAGGCCGATCCCCGCCTCCGGCACGTGCCCGTCATCATGCTGACCGCCCTTGACGATGTCGCCAGCACGGTGCGCTGCATCGAGGCGGGCGCGGAGGACTACGTGCCGAAGCCCTTCAATCCGACCGTGCTTCGCGCCCGCATCTCCGCCTCGCTCGAAAAGAAGCGGTTGCGCGACCAGGAACAGGCTTTCCTCGCGCAACTGCAGATCGAGCGCGCCAAGTCCGAGCGCCTGCTCCTCAACGTGCTGCCCAAGGCCATTGCGGAGCGCCTCAAGGCCGGCCAGCGCACGATCGTGGACAGCTTCATCGACTCCACCGTCCTCTTTGCCGACATCGTCGGCTTCACCCGCATTGCCTCCCGCCAGTCACCCCATCGCACGGTGCAGCTGCTCAATGAGCTTTTCTCCGGCTTCGACCGCATCGCCGAGCAGCGCGAGCTCGAAAAGGTCAAGACCATCGGCGATGCCTACATGCTGGCCGGCGGCGTGCCCGTCAACCGCCCCGACCACGCCGAGGCCTGCACCGAGGCCGCCTTCGAGTTCCTGGAGGCGGTGAAAGTCTTCAATCGGCGGCACTCGCTTGATTGGGCCATCCGCATCGGCATGAACAGCGGCCCCGTGGTCGCCGGCATTATCGGCACCAAGAAATTTTCCTACGATCTCTGGGGCGACACGGTGAACATCGCCAGCCGCATGGAATCCCTTGGTCAGCCCGGCAAGATTCAGGTCTCGGAGGCGACCCGCAAGCTCCTCGTGGACAAATATGAGTTCACCGCTGTCGGCGTCATCGAGATCAAGAACTCCTCGCCCATGCCGACCTATCTCCTCACCCGAAAGGGCGGCAAATAAGGGGGCGCGGTTGGTTTGCCATTGCACCCGGCCGCCTCGGCACGGACGGAGGCGTGATGCGGCCCCGCCTCACTTCGCCTGCCATCGAAATATCAGGGTGGTCAACCCGGGAAGCGTCAGGCTCACCGACTGCTCGTAGCCGTCCGCCTGCGCCGTGGTCGCCTGCCTGCCACCATGATTGCCGAATCCCGCGCCGCCATAATAGGCCGAATTCGTGTTCAGTATCTCCTTCCAATGGCCGCGATAGGGAACCCCGACCACATAGCGGGTGCGCGTGACGGGGGTGAAGTTGCCCACCACCAGATACGCGGTTTTCTCCGCCTCATCCAGGCGCACGAAGCTGATCACGCTGTGGTCACCATCGCGGCAGTTAATCCAGCGAAACGCCTCCGGCCGGAAATCGTTGGCGCCCAGGATCGGGTCGCCGCCGTAGAGCTTGTTCAAATCGCGCACCAGCAGGCGCAGGCCCTCATGCTCCGGATCCTGCAGGCTCGGCCAGTCGAGGCTGCCGTCGTGATTCCATTCGGTGCGCTGGCCGAACTCGCCGCCCATGAAGAGCAGCTTCTTGCCCGGATACATCCAGATGTAGCCGTAGAGCGAGCGCAGGTTGGCCGCCTTGTCCGCGAGGCTGCTCGCCGCCATCTTGCCCAGCATGGAGGCCTTCAGGTGCACGACTTCATCGTGCGAGTAGGCGGACACAAAGTTCTCCGAATACTGGTAGATCATGCCGAAGGTCAGCTTGTCATGCGCCCATTTGCGGTGCAGCGCGTCCTTCTGGAAATAGGCCAGGGTGTCGTGCATCAGGCCCATGTTCCATTTGTAGTCGAAGCCGAGGCCCCCGTCCTTGGTCGGCCGGCTCACCAGCGGAAACGCCGTGGACTCCTCCGCGATCATCAGCGCACCCGGATAGTAATCGTGCACAAGGTCGTTTACCTGGCGCAGAAAGGCAATGGCCTCGAGGTTCTCGCGCCCGCCGTGCCGGTTGGGTATCCACTCCCCGGCCTTGCGGGAGTAGTCGAGGTAGAGCATGGAAGCGACCGCATCCACCCGCAGGCCGTCGATGTGGTAGCGTTCGAACCACGACAGCGCGCTGGCGATGAGGAAGCAGCGCACCTCGGGACGCCCGTAGTTAAAAATCAGCGTGCCCCAGTCCATGTGTTCGCCTTGCCGGGGATCGGCATGCTCGTAGAGGTGGGTGCCGTCAAACTGGGCCAAGGCGAAGCTGTCGCGCGGAAAATGGGCCGGCACCCAGTCCACGATGATGCCGATGCCCCGCTGATGTAGGTGATCCACCATGAACTGGAAGTCCTCGGGCGTGCCCCAGCGATGGGTTGGCGCGAAGTAGCCCGTCACCTGGTATCCCCACGAACCGGTGAACGGAAACTCACTCACCGGCAGCACCTCGATATGGGTGAACCCCATCTCCGTCACGTAGTCGGCCAGCAGCGGGGCCAACTCACGGTAGGTGAACGGGCGCTTGGCCTCGGCCAGGTTCCGCTTCCACGAGCCGAGGTGCACCTCGTAGATCGACATCGGCCGGTCCAGGTTGCCGGCGTGGGCCGCGCGGCGGCTGATCCAGTCGGAGTCACTCCACCGGTGCCGGGTGGTGTCATGGACAATCGCGGCATTGGTCGGCGGCGCCTCGAAATACGTGCCGTAGGGATCCGTCTTCATCCGCATCTGTCCCGCGCGGTCCCAGATCGCGAACTTGTAGAGCTCACCCGGTCCCACGCCGGGCACGAACAACTCCCACACGCCGGACGCCCCCAGCGGCCGCATCGGATGATAGCGCGGATCCCATCCGTTGAAATTGCCCACCAGCGACACGCGCGATGCTGTGGGCGCCCACACCGCAAAGGCGACCCCGGGCACCTCCCCCATCAACCGCTGGTGGGCGCCCAGTTTCTCATATATCCGGTGCTCGTTGCCCTCATTGAAAAGGTAGAGGTCCTGCTCGGAGAGCGACGGGAGGAAGGAATAGGCGTTGTGCACCTGATGGATGTCGCCCCAGGAGACCTCGTAACGCAGCTGGTAGCGGAAGACCTTTTTGTCCGGGATGAACAGCTCGAAGAATCCCTCGGGCGCGATCATCGTCATCGGGTGCGCCGGCGCCCCGGGCCCGTCGAGCTCGACCACCGCGCATTTGACCGCCGCGCGCACGAACGCCCGCACCACCACGCCGGCCACCCCTTCGTGCGTCAGCGGATGCATGCCCAGCCAGCCATGCGGATTGGCCTGATGATTCTCCAAAAACGCGTGCAGTTCGTTGGCAGGTATGATCACGGCGGTGCAGGCACTTTGCCGGACTGGGTTTCAGCGTCTAGCCCGAAAGCGGTGAACGCTCGCCCGTCTCCGCCCCACTCGCGCCACCCGGAAACGTATCGCACCACCGGAAGCCACCGGGAAATCTCATTGCCCTGACCCTTGCCGCCCGCCACTCCAGTCAGCATGTTTCGGGTCAGCCACCTCATCGTCTTGTTCGGCACGCTGTGCATCTTTGCGGGGATTGCGCATGCCCAGCCGGCCCAGCTGAGGGTTACCGCGGACAAGTCGGTCTATGATGACGCCACAAAGGAGACCGTGCTCACTGGCCATGCCCAATTGGTCAATGGCGACACCGTTCTGCAGGCCGATGAGATCCGCTACAACACCGCCAGCGGCGTCGCCACGGCGACCGGCCACTTCGTGCTCACATCCGGCCGTCGGCGCCTCGTGGCCGACACCGGCACCTACAATCTCTCCACTCGTGAGATCAACGTCCGCAACCTTCGAATCGGCGAGTTCCCCGTTTACGTCTCGGGTGAGACCGTCACCGGCACGCTCGATGAACTCGTGTTCACCAACGCCAACGTCTTCTTCCGCGAGAACGCCAACTACACGCCTTCCCTCAAGGCCAGCAAGCTCACCTATGCGCGGGGCCGGATCGTCCGCGCCGAGGGCCTGAGCCTGGGCCTGCGCGGCGGGCATTTTCTCTCGTTTTCCCGCTTCGAGCAGGCCCTCGATGTGGATTTCGTCTCCTACATCAGCGCCCACCTCGGTTACCGCGGTAACCTGGGGGCCTTCGCCGAACTGGGCCTGCACGTGCCGCTGGCCGAAGGCGTCCAGCTCGGAGCCGATCTCGGCCTCTACACCGCGCGCGGCGTCATGGTCGGACCTTCCGGCAGCTACGAACGCAGTTCCGGCACCGACTCGGTCCAGGGGTTCTTCCACTCGGGCTACATCAGCGACCATGGCGACCGGAAGTCCGATATCCTCGGCCGGCCCGTCCCGCGCGACCGCTCCTACTTCGCGTGGCAGCACCGCCAGCGCTCCGGCGAACACTTCACTCTCGACGGCGAGTTCAACTACTGGAGCGACTCCGAGGTGCTGCGCGACTTCCGCCACAAGGATTTCGACCGCCGGCAGCAGCCCGACTCCTTCCTCGAGGCCGCCTACACCGCCAACAACTGGGCGCTCAGCGCCTTCGGTCGCGTCCACCCCAATTCCTACCACCGCGTCCAGGAACGACTGCCGGAACTCCGCTTCGACCTGATGCCTCTCGCCCTCCCCGGCGGCCTTTCCGAGCGCGCCAGCCTCAGCGCCGCCGTCCTGCAATCCGACGCCTTCGGCCCCGACCCAGAAGTCCGCACCCAACGCCTTGACGCCTACTACGGACTGTCCCGCCCCATCGCCCCAACCCCATGGCTCACCTTCACCCCCGTCGCGGGTGGCCGTGTGACCCGTTACACCCGCGCGCTCGCCGGAAAAGACGACTATACCCGCACTCTCGGCGAGGTGGGCTTTGACGCGCGTCTGCTCGCCAGCGGCACTTTTGACTACAAGAACGCCGTCTGGGAGATAGACGGGCTCCGCCACCTGGTTGAACCGAGGCTTTCGTATCGCTACGCCCCGGAGGCCGAGCGGGGCCGCGCCTACATCCCGGCCATTGATCGCCGGACCTTCTCCACCTACCTCGCGCCGCTTTCCATCGGGGACGCGCGCTTCCTCGACGACCTCGGTCCGTTGAACACCCTGCGCGTTTCCCTGAACAACACCTTGCAGACGCGCGACCCGTCCTACGGCTCACGCAACCTCGCCTCGCTCAACTTCGCCGCCGACTACCGGTTCGACCATCCCGGCCAGCGGCCGCTGTCGGATCTTTATACCGAGCTTGCCCTCACCCCGGCCCCCTGGCTGCGCTGGGAAGTGTTTCACCGGGTTGACCCACACGCGCCCCGGCAGCAGGAGCTGAACACCGCGCTGGAAATCCACGACCAGGAATGGTGGTCCGTCCGCCTCGCCACCCACTACCTTCGCGCCAATTACGAGGAATATTTTGTCGAATATCGCCAGCGCCTCAACGAGGTCTATGACGTCACCGCCCTCTGGCGCTACGACGCCCACAACCATCGGCTCAACGAGCAGAGCTACGGCGTCTGGCAGCGACTGGGCCAGACTTGGGCCGTGAAGTATGAGGTCTCCTGGTTCAACGGGCCGCGTCGCGAAAGCTCCTTCGCCATCAATCTCGAAGTCGCGCTGCTGAAATTCTAACGAAAGCAGCGGGGATGGGAATACTGGGGCGGGAATCCTGATGCCGCTCCGTCCTGTTCCCGCCCCCACCTCCGGTCCCTCGCCCCTGTGCATCCCCACATCGCCGCCAACCAGCAGCGTCTGTTCCTTCAATTCGTCGCGCAGTTGCGTCCGCATGTCGGCCGCGACAGCTCCCTGCCCCACCGCATCAAGGAACTCATGGCCCGCCATCGCGCCATCGGCTCCCGCGACCGCAAGCTCTACCGGGAGCTCGTTTACACCTGGTTGCGCTACCACCCGTGGATTGACCCGCTGCTGGATACCGACCCCGCCACCACAGCCAAACTCACGGCGTGGCTGGCCCCCGAGTTGAAGCCGACTTCAGCCTACCGCGCCGCGCACTGTTCCGACTGGCCCGCCGTGCCCGCAACCCTCGCGGAGAAATCGATCCTCTTGGCTCAGCTCCTAGGTGGAGCGCGGCCTCCGGACGCGCTTTCAGGACTCAACCCAACCCGTCCAGAGGCCGGGTCCCACCTTTTCGATCCGCAGGCTTTGTTGCCCTTTTGGTTCCATGAGCATTGCCCCGCCGCCTTCACCCCACCCCACCTCGACGCTCTCAACACCCGCGCCAACCTCTGGGTCCGTCTCCAGTGCTTGGACCGCAATCTGGTGCTGGATGAATTCAGCGCGCAGGGCTGGCCCATTGAGTCACCCCCCGGATTGCCCGACGCCCTTTGTCTGCCGCCCAACGCCGACGTCGCCTCTTCCGACGCCTACCGCCGCGGCTTCGTCGAGATTCAGGACCTCGGCTCCCAACTCGTGCTGGCCCACGCCCCGCAGCCGCCGACTGGCCGCTGGCTCGACGCCTGCGCCGGTGCCGGTGGCAAGACGCTCCAGCTCGCGCGCCTGCTCGGTGCCGGCGGCCACGTGGACGCCACCGACATTCGCCTGGATATCCTGGACGAACTGGCCGACCGTGCCAAACGCGCCCGCCTCGACAACATCGCGATCGTGACTCAGCCCACCGGCCAATACGACGGCATCCTGGTGGACGCGCCCTGCTCCGGCTCCGGCACCTGGCGCCGCCAGCCCCACCTCAAGTGGTATGTGAAGCCCGAGACAATCGCCGCTTTCGCGCAGACCCAGCGAGACATTCTCGCGGCCAACGCTGCACGTGTGAAACCCGGCGGCCTGCTCATCTACGCCACATGCTCGCTCAGCCATCACGAGAACCACGACGTCACCGCCGCCTTCCTGCGGGCGCACCCGGGGTTTGCCGCCGAGCCGCCTCCGCAGAGCCACGGCGGCGTCTTTGATGGTCTCGGCACTTTGCTCCTCCCCGGCACCTTGAATACCGACGGATTCTACGTGGCGCTCCTGCGCCATTCCGCCCGACAAGCCTAGCCGGCATGTCCCGAACAAATTTTTCCGGTTGCACGCCGTCCCGCCGATCCCTCGACTGCCCCCGTGGTTGCCGAAGCTGACTATCGCATCAAACTGCCCGTCTTTGAGGGGCCGCTGGATCTGCTCCTCTTCCTCCTCCGGAAGAACGAGCTGGATATCTACGACATTCCCATCTCCACGGTGACAAAACAGTATCTGGACGCCATCTACGCGATGAAGGAGCTCCAGATCGAACTCGCCGGCGAGTTCTTCGTCATGGCCGCCACGCTGATGGAGATCAAAAGCCGCCTGCTGCTCCCCAAGCACCAGCAGGCGATCGACCCCAACGCCGAGGAGGACGATCTCGATCCCCGCTGGGAGCTCGTGCACCAACTGCTCCAATACAAGAAATTCAAGGAAGCCGCCGGCCAGTTGGGCCAGATGTCGCTGGATGCCCAGAATCAGCACGGCCGCTCCGCCTCCGCCTTTGCCCCGGCTTCGGAGCGTCCGCTGAAACACGTGGACCGGATTGACCTCTGGAACTCCTTCAACCTCGTCCTGCGTCGCCTGGCCGAGAAGCTGGTCGTTGGTGAGATCCACGCCGAGCAGGTCACGGTCGCCGACCAGATGGAATATGTGCTCGGCCAGCTGCAGACGCGGAAGGTCTTTGTCTTCTCCGCCCTCTTCCCGGAAAAAATCTCCCTGCGCCGGCTGGTGGCCACTTTTCTCGCCGTGCTGGAGCTGACCCGCCTCAAGAAGCTGCAACTGCAGCAGACCGAGGCTTTCACCGACATCCTCTGCACCGCCGTGGAGGAAATCCCGCTTGAAACTCCCGCCGCCCCGAACACGGGGCCCATTTCCGATGAAGCAGACTCCCCGCCGCCGCAAAGCTAAGTCCGTCCACCTGCTGGGCCTTGGCCTCGACAACTCCGACGGCCACAAGCGTCTCACCTCCGCCGAGCAGTTCACCATCGTCGGCGGCTCCGACGAGACCCACACCCGGATGACCGAGACCGTCATCAAGACCTTCGAGGAACTCAAGAGCCGCGGCAAGGCCCTCCAAGCCGTGGAACCGCAGGAACTCGCCGAGATCATCGACCGCTCCACGCCGCGTTGAGCAGCCGACTTGCTTTTTCACAACCGGCAACTTTACTCCCCACCATGTCAGAAAAAATCGCCCAGCTCGACACCGCCAACTTCGCCGCCGGCATCGCCGGTGCCACTCCCGTCCTCGTGGATTTTTGGGCCCCGTGGTGCGGCCCCTGCAAGGCCATCGCCCCCATTCTCGACGAACTCGCCACCGAACTGGATGGCAAGCTGAAGATCGCCAAGGTCAACGTGGACGACAACGGCGACCTCGCCGCTAAATATGGCGTCCGCGCCATCCCCACCATGCTCCTGTTCAAGGGCGGCCAACTCGCCGAACAGTTTGTCGGCATGATGGACAAGGCCTCGCTCAAGGCGAAGCTCGCCGGCAAGATTTAAGGGCGACTACAATTCGAGTTTTTCCGCGGCGCTCAGTGAGCGCCGTTTTTGTTTCTTACCGGTCGAAAACCAAGCCCGCGCACAGCAACACCCCGAACACCGCCAGATAGCCGGCGGTCGCGCCGAGCAGCCGGATCTGGGCGGCAGGCTCGCGGGACACCGCCAGCCGGTTGGTCAGGACCGCAGCCCAAGGCGTGAGGAGCAGCGGCAACAGCACCGGCCAGCGATGGTCGGCCAACAGCAGCGCCGGTGGACACAGCAGAGCCAGGCCGTGCGACAGGCCGTATTGCCACACCGCGAATCCGCGGCCGAAGCGCACGACCAGCGTCCGCTTCCCCGCCCGCGCGTCCGTGTCTGCATCCCGATAGTTGTTCACGACCAGGATATTTGCGGCCAGCAGTCCCACCGCTGCCGCCGCGGAGATGACATCCGGAGCCAACCCGCCGACTTGCACATAGAACGTGGTGGCAACCGCAACCAGGCCGAAAAAGACAAAGACAAACACGTCCCCCAGGCCGTGATAAGCCAAGGGGTAAGGCCCACCGGTATAGCCCAGGGCGCAAAGGATGCTGAGCACCCCAATCGGCAGCAACACCCAGTCACCCTCGCGCACCAGCACCAACCCCGTCATGAAGGCCAGCCCCAGCACCAGTCCCGCGCCGACAACCATGGCTTTCGGCGCAATCAGTCCCCCCGCCACGGCCCGACGTGGTCCGACGCGGTCCGGCGTGTCGGCTCCCTTGATGAAATCGAAGTAGTCGTTCGCAAAATTCGTTCCCACCTGCACCAGCAAGGCAAAGACCAGGCAGAGAAGCGCCTTACCGTAGTGAGCCGCTTGGTGCGCGATCGCCAGTGCGGTGCCGACCGCCACGGGAATAACCGCCGCCGGCAGCGTCCGGGGTCGCGCCGCCTCCAGCCAGGGTCGCAATGGGAAAAACACCATCAGGTGGCTCTGGCAGCCTTCGGCTTGCGCGTGAAGATGACCAGCGGACGTTTCGCCAACAAACTCCACAGCGGGGGCAGCAGGATCAGCACGGTGTTCATTGCCAGCAGGTCGAGGGGTGCGCTGAAGACGAACCCGAACGGCAGGAGCAGCAGACCGTAGGCGGTCAGAAACATCCGGGGTGTCGGGATGACCGGATTGATGGCCAGCACGAGGGCAAAGGCAAACAACCCCGTGTAGACCCCGCTCGTCCCCACGCTCATGCCTACAAAATAGAAAATGGGGGCGAAGAAACTCAGGCGCCCGTCGAACCGGACCGATTGAATCAACGTGGCCACCAAGAGAATCACCGTCTGGCTGATGAACACGGCCAGCTCCGCGTCCTCGGTGCCGGCATTGAAGGCGAACTGGCTCAGGCCATAGCTGCCGGCCAAGGCCCGGAACAGGTCGATGTAATTGCGAAAATTGGCAAACTCCCGTCCCGGCTGCACGGACTTGTCCTCCGGATCCCGCGCGCCCATGCCGGCGAGCCGCTCCATGGCGCCGTCGGGCTTGTGCCGCTTTTTCAGGACCCGTGCGCCGGTGCGCAGCCACTGCCGCGGAAACCAAAGCATGGCCACGGCAATGAGCAGGTAGGGCCAGTTGATCGTCAGTTGTTCAGGCATGATTGCGGGAGCAGTCCAAGCTCCCGAAGCTGTCATGTCAAAGGCATCGTCACCGACTTGCCGCAATGCGCGAGTCCCAGCCTGGGCTGGCACTCCGCGTCACCCGGGTTCATCTTCAAGGCCCCGCCAATTCCTGCTCGAGCGCCTGGATTCGCCCCAAAACCACGTCATGCCGGGCAGCCGGATCGGCCGCAGGCAGGGTCGGCAGCAACTGGCGGAGCCACGCCAGCGCTTCCCGGGGGCGCCCCAGTTCCCGCAGCAATTCCGCATGGATCCGCGCCGCGTAATACGGGGCGCCAGGCAGTTCGGCGGCCTGGCGGTAGCACTGCGCCGCTGTGGCCGGATCACCCAGCCGGCGCAAATGGATATTGGCCATTTCCACATACAGGCTGGCGTCAGCGCCGTGCCACCGCAGGCCGCGCTCCAGGAGTCGCACCGCCCGCCGGGCCTGCTCCTCGCCCAGCCGGCGCTTGACGCTCTCGGGCGTTGTGACCGGCAGCCACGCGGGCACATCATGGGCCAGCATGCGGGCCCCGTTCAGCCAAAAATAAAGCGGGCGTTCGTCGGCCGCCACCGTCAGGCCAATGAGCGTCTCCATGCCGGTCGCATCCCGTTGTTCCCACGCGCGCTGGGCTCGCAACCAAAAGCCGCTGGCTACTACCGACCGGAGGCCACCGAGCACCGCTGGCATCCCACCCCGCCCGGCCAACGCCGCCAGTTGCTCGCCGCGCCCTTGAATCGAAGTCGCCACCACCGGCTCCAGCGCACGCAAAAGCATGCCCATGCCGAGTATGGCCACGGCCGGCAGCACCACTCTCCCGAGATTAGAACTCGCGGTGTTTGAAAGCATAGGATGCCAGCCCCAACAGACTCACGACACACACCAGCCAGTAGGCAGTCACCGAGAGCAGCACGGCCCCCGTGAGAGGTTGTCCAGCCCCCAACAAGGCCTCGGCATCGAACAGCCCGAGGTTTGGCCACACCCGCAGCCACTGCAGGCCACCGGTGGCGAAAGGCCGCAGGTGCCCGATCACCGCGAGCATCAGGCCGGCGCAGGATGCAAACAGCGCCGACCCGGCGTAAGCGCTGACGCACAGCGTCATCGCCGCCACGAGCGTGAACTTCATCCATTGCATCGCGCAGGCCGCGAGAAAGACCGGCAGCGCCGCCGGCGCCACGCCGAGTTGCTGCGCCCGCCAGAATATCAGCGCCCCAAGCAGCCCCCCCAGCACGGCGGCAAAGAGTGCGAGCAGGCCGGACACACCGGCAAACTTGCCCACCATGTATTCCCACCGGCGCACGGGCCGGGTCAGGACGCAGGGAGCCGCGCCAGCAAGGTCGTCGAAGAACAGGTGCGCGGTGGCGAGCGCGGCCACGAGCGTGCCCATCAGCCCGATCACACCGAGGCCGAAGTCACCGATGAACGCCAACTCGGCCGCCCCAAAGTTGAATTCGCGCAGCCAACGCGAGCCAAACAACAACAGCGTGGCAACCGCGGCCAACAACAGCGCCAGCCGCTGGCGGAGCGCCTCGCCGGCCGTCTGTCTGGCGATGAGCCGGATGCGTTGGAGCGCTGGGTTCATGGGCGCAATTTCTCCAGATAGAGTTGCTCCAATCGCGACGGCGCCTGGGCCATCGACGGCCCGGTGCCGATCAGCTCCCTGGTCGGGCCCTCCGCGAGCATCCGGCCCTGCCCCAGCAAGCCCAGCCGGTCGCACAGGCCCTCGGCCTGTCCCAGCAGGTGCGAGCTGAACACCACGGCCTTGCCGCGCCCCGCCAGGCCGCGGATCAGGCCGGTCAGCGCCAGCCGACCCTGCGGATCGAGACCGCTCGCCGGCTCGTCCAGCAGCACCACGGCAGGATCGTGCAGGACGGCCTGCGCCAGACCGATGCGTTGCAGCATGCCTTTGGAATACGCGGCCAGCGGCCGGTCCGCCGCCTCGCCGAGCTCACTCCACTCCAGCACCTCGCCGATGCGCCGCGCGGCCAACCCGGGTTTCATCGCGCTGAGCCCGGCACAGTAGACGAGAAACTCGCGTCCGGTCTGATGGGGCGCAAGGCGCGGCGACTCGGGCAGGTAGCCGGTCAGGGCGCGCGCGGCATCGCTGCCGGCAGGATGACCGCCAACTAGGCACCGGCCGGTGGTCGGTCGGATCAATCCCGCCAGTGCCTTGAGCAGCGTGCTCTTGCCCGAACCGTTGGGCCCGAGCAGGCCCAGCACCTGGCCCGGCGCCAGGCGCAGCGACACGGCCTGCACGGCGCAGGCCCGCCGCCCCATCCAGCCACGCCGATAGCTTTTTGAGAAATCGTCCAGCTCAACCGCCCAGGTCGCCGCCTCGCTCATCGGATGTTAAAGCCCTGGAGCTGCGGCGCGCGGCGGTCCGCCGATTGCTCCGTCCTGCGAATGTAGCCCTCCATCCGTTCCTGGATGGCGGTGATGAATTCCGTCACCTCCCCCGCCGCACCCTCCGCCTCCAATTGCACGCGTCCGTCCGGCAGGTTCATCACGAATCCGGAAACCTCGAAACCCTTGGCCACCTGCAGGGCCTGGTAACGGAAGCCCACCCCCTGGACGCGGCCCGTGAAAAAGACCGTGGCATGATGAACTTCCGGCATGTAGGCAGAAAAACACCGCCCCGGCCCGGTTCAACATCAACCTCGGGAAGGCTTGCCGGGAATTTCATTTGCCAGCGGGCATCGCCTAAGCACTGTCGGCTTCGACGCCGCAAGGCGCCTTCATTACATGACCAATTCTGATTCCGACGGGTTATTCGATAACGATTGGGAAGACCGCGGCGAGCTCGCCTGGACCGAGCTGGATTGGCAGAAATACCTCGGCACACAAGAGGCGGCCGTGCACCAATACATCAAGCACTACGACCAGATACCCGCCGGGATGGAGCGAATCGACGAGGCGGCCCGGCGGATGGGTTGGGAGCTGGCTGAGGCCCCGGGCAGTGTGGAGGAAGAGGATGCGGACGAGCTGTTCACCGGCGATTGGGATCCCTACACCCTGCACCGCAACCCGGTCTACATCTCGACCCGCGCCCTCTATGTCAGCTTGTTGGCCCACTGGGAGCGCGTCGCTGTGCAGCCTGACGTCGTGCCCGCGGCGCTCGGCATCGCGGTCCAGGCACTGCTTTACCGCGGCAATGAACAGGCCCTGCAGGCGGTCCAAGCCTTGGAAATGGGTGACTACACTCTTGCCGTCTGCTTCTTCAAACGCGCCTTGGGCGAATTGAACCTGACCATGGCCCGGTTGGGCGCCGACGATGTCACAAACGCTCCGTCCGCGCTGCGCTATCGTGATTACGCGCTACCCCGGCTGTTCGACCTGCGGGAGATCTGGCTGCGCGTCATGAACGAGTGTCGCCAAGGCGACGGCTGCGACGATTCCCTGCCCGAGTGAGGGGAGGAACCGTCATTTCGCCTTCCGGCGGGACTTGCGCCCGTAGGCCGGTTGCTGGAGGCCGCCGCGCTTGTGGTCGCCCGCCTTCAGTGAATTGATCTGGTCGCGCAGCAGCGCGGCGCGCTCGAACTCGAGCTTGTTGGCCGCTTCCTGCATCTCCTCCTCCAATTCGGCAATCACCGCCGCCACATCATCGGACGACTCGGCCACGGCCAAGTCCGCCTCCTTCCCGCGGCCATCGTAGGTGTGGAGGCTGGCCTGGACGCCGCGCTTTACGCTGCGCGGGGTGATGCCGTGGGCCGCGTTGTAGGCGAGCTGCTTCTCGCGCCGCGCATTAACCGTCTCCATGGTCCGGCGGATGGATTCGGTGACGACATCGGCGTAGAAGATGACGCGGCCTTTCTCATGTCGTGCGGCGCGGCCGGCGGTCTGCATCAGGCTGGTGGCGCTGCGGAGAAAACCTTCCTTGTCCGCGTCGAGCACGGCGACGAGCGCCACTTCAGGCAGGTCCAAGCCCTCGCGCAGGAGATTGATTCCAATGAGGACGTCAAAGTTGCCCTGACGCAAATTGCGCAGAATCTCGACGCGCTCGAGGGCATCGATGTCAGAGTGCAGATACTCCACGCGGAGCTTGGCCTCGCGCATGTGGGTGGTCAGATCCTCCGACAATCGCTTTGTCAAGGTGGTCACCAGGACGCGCTCGCCCTGCTCCACCGCTTTGCGGCACTCACCGATCAGGTCCTCAACCTGCCCCTTGGTCGGCCGCAGGGCGATCTCCGGATCGAGCAGGCCGGTTGGCCGTATCACCTGCTCGGCGATGACCTTGGACCGTTCCAACTCGAACGGGGCTGGCGTGGCCGACACATAGAGCGTCTGGCCGGTGATGGACTGGAACTCGGCGAAGCTCTGCGGGCGGTTATCGAGCGCCGAGGGCAGCCGGAAACCGAAGTTCACCAGCGTCTGCTTCCGCGCAATGTCGCCGTTATACATGCCGCCGATCTGGGGGATGGTCACATGGCTCTCATCCACCAGCAGGATGAAATCCTTCGGAAAGAAATCGATCAGGCAGAACGGCCGGTCGCCGGGTTTGCGGGCCGTCAGGTGGGCCGAGTAGTTCTCGATGCCGCTGCAAAAGCCCATCTCCTGCAGCATCTCGAGGTCGTAGTTCGTGCGCATGCGGATGCGCTGCGCCTCGAGGTATTGCTGGCCTTTCTCGAAAAAGGCCACGCGCTCGTCGAGTTCTCGCTTGATGCCGGCGATGGCGCTGTCGAGCCGGCCCTTGGTGGTCACGTATTGGTTGGCCGGGTAGAGGTCGAAATGGTCGATCTTCCGCAGCACCGCGCCGGTCAGCGGTTCGAACTCCGACAGTGCCTCGATCTCGTCCCCGAAGAACTCCACCCGCAGGCCGTGCTCGAGGTAAGCCGGCATCACGTCCACCGTGTCGCCGCGCACGCGGAAGGCGCCGCGCTTTAGCTCATAGTCGTTCCGCTCGTAGAGATTCTCGACCAGGCGCTCGAGGAATTTGTTGCGGTTGAAGCTGCCGCCGCGCGTCAGGGTGATGCGCATCGCGGCAAAGTCCTCGGGCGAGCCGAGGCCGTAGATGCACGAGACGCTGGCCACCACAATCACATCGCGACGGCTCACCAGCGAGCTGGTGGTGGCGATGCGCAGGCGCTCGATCTCCTCGTTGATCGACGAGTCCTTCTCGATGAAGGTGTCGCTCGACGGCACGTAGGCCTCGGGCTGGTAATAGTCGTAGTAGCTGACGAAGTATTCGACGGCGTTCTCCGGAAAGAAGCCCTTGAATTCGGAGTAGAGCTGCGCCGCCAGCGTCTTGTTGTGCGAGATGATAAGCACCGGCCGGTCGAGCTGCGCGATGATGTTCGCCATGGTGAACGTCTTGCCCGAACCCGTAACGCCGAGGAGGGTCTGGTCCTTGTTCCCATCCCGGAAGGACTGCACCAGCTTGGCAATCGCCTCCGGCTGGTCGCCGGCCGGCTCGTAATCGGCCTTTAGTTGAAAAAGGGGCATCAGGATATTCAGAATCCGGAAGATCGGAAAAAGCTAGGGCCTTCGCTGGTTCTACAATCCGAACATCCGCAACACACTGCTCCACAAGCCGGCCCAGAACTTGCGCACCTGTTCCTGCGGCCCCTTGGCCGAGGTTTCCTGACATAGAAACAGGCCTTCGCCCTCAAAGAGATCGTCGAACAGCGGGTTCATGCCCCGGAAATACGCCCAGAATGTCTCGGCCCGCACCGGCCGGTAGGCCAAGCCCGGCGTGAAGCCGATGGTGGCGTCCTGATTCGTTCGCCGGGCCGGCAACGGATTGCCCGCAGCTACAGTCAAGGTCTCCGCCCGCACGCCGCGGCTTCCTGATACCAACAACCGGCACGGCCCCACGAACTCGAAATACCGGAATTGCCCCGTCACCCACGACTGCATGGTGAACAGCCGCCAGTGCCGCCGGATGCGAAGCTTGTTGCCGCCCAACCCGATGGCTCCCGCGAGAAAACTCGGGCGCAGCACCAGGGATGCCCCTGTGGGCACGGTAACCAACACGAGCTCCGTATTGGGATTCTCCTGGCTCGAAAAAGTCGCCCGGTAAGTGACCTCCGTCGTCATGTTGCGCATTTCAATGAGTTCCGTGAGTCCGGCAGCCAGGCAGGCCAGGGGCATGCGCCAGTCGAGCACCGCCCTGGTCCGCTTCCTCAGTCCTTCGTCCGACGCTTGCAGGAACTTTTCCTTCACCCACAGCGTGTCACCGGGCCCGAGGGTCAGATCCATGGAGGACCGACTCGTGGTGATCTCCGGCAACGCCTCCGATTCCACCCCCAAGCGCACTGGCGCGCGGCCTGAGACAAAGGGGGCGAAAACCAAATACGCAAGTATCCGGGCCAGCGGCGGCCCGAGCAGATACAGCCCCACGACCAACAACACATACGGCCCGTGCCGGGCCCAAGCTTCGCGGACGTAGTGAACCACCTTCGACTTGTGCTCCTCGGCGGACTTTAGCTGCACTTGCATCCGACCGAGGGCGATCTCCAGGCCGTCCTTTTCCCACTGCGTGCGCTTGAGGCTTTCCTGCAATTCAATCACCCGGGCCTGGGCCCCGGCCTGCATCTGCCGCATCCGCGTGAGACGCTCCTCGTTTTCACGCAACTGGGCTGCGGTCGTGCTCAGGCGGTTCAGTCCGCTGCTCAGGTGCTCAAGCTCAGCCGAGACCCGGGCGGCCTGGGCACTGCGGTCCTGTTGCGCCGCAACCTCCGTCCGCATCACCGCCATGCGGGCCTCGACATCCCCCAGAGCGGAACGGAGTTTGGTGGTCTCGCCGGTCAGGGCCTGGATAATCTCCAGGCGGCGCAGATCGAAATCTACGACGTCCCGGAAATAGACCCAGAAGCCAAAGCCGGCCAAAGTGACCACCGCCAGCAGCGCGCCAAGCAGGAGCTTGTGCGAGCACCACGAGAGGATTCGAGTCAGGAGCCCCATAAATCACGCAGACTTCATGCCGGATTAGATTGTTTCATTGAATCCCGAAGCCAATTGCTAAACGCCCGCAGATAGCGCAACCTCGGGCCAACAAAACCCCCGGGCTTCACGGCCCCACCCTCCATGGCCCTCACCCAAAGCATCTACCATTCTCCTGTTTTCCAACAGGCCTGCAACCAGTTCGACGCCGCCGCCGACATTCTCGGCATGGACGCCGGACTCCGCGAACGCACCAAGCGCCCCCGGCGCTGCGTGGTCGTCTCCATGCCCGTGCGCATGGATGACGGGCGGATCGAGATATTCGAGGGCTACCGGGTGCAGCATAATCTCTCGACCGGCCCGGCCAAGGGCGGCATCCGCTTCCACCACGAGGTGACGCTTGGTGAGGTCGCCGCGCTGGCCATGTGGATGAGCTGGAAATGCTCGCTCGCCGGCCTCCCCTATGGCGGTGGCAAGGGCGGCGTGATCGTCGATCCCCGCAAACTCTCCAAGACCGAGCTCGAGCGCCTCTCCCGCCGCTACATGCAGGAAATCCTGCCATTCATCGGACCCAACGTGGACATCCCCGCGCCCGATGTCGGCACGGATGCCCAGGTCATGGCCTGGATGATGGACACCTATTCCAATCACAAGGGCTTCTACGACCCGGGTGTCATCACCGGCAAGCCCATCTCCCTCGGCGGCTCGCTCGGCCGCAAGGAAGCCACCGGTGAGGGCGTGGCGTGGTTCGTGAAGGCCTACCTCCAGGACTTCGGCATCAAGCCCGAACAGACCAAGGTGGTCATCCAGGGCTTCGGCAATGTCGGCAGCGAGGCCGCTCTTGCCCTCTACGACTGGGGCGCGGAAGTCATCGGCATCTCCGACTACACCGGCGGCATCCACAACGCCAAGGGCATCGACCTCAAGGCCGCCCTCGCCTACGTGGAGAAGAACAAGAACCTTCAGGGCTTCCCAGGCGGCGACGCCCTCACCAACGAGCAGCTCATGGAGCTGCCCTGCACCGTTCTCATCCCGGCCGCGCTCGAACGGGTCATCACCGAGAAGAATGCCGCCAAGTTGCAATGCCGCATCCTCGCCGAGGGCGCCAACGGCCCGACGACTTACGAGGCCGATCAGATCATCCGCCAGCGCGGCGACATCCACATCATACCCGACGTGCTCTGCAACTCCGGCGGTGTCATCGTCTCCTACTTCGAGTGGCTGCAGAACCTGCAGAACTACTATTGGACCAAGGGCGAAGTCTTCGACAAACTCTACCGCATGCTCGCCAAGGCAAAGGCCTCGGTGGACGAGACGGCGAAGAAATACAAGTGCAGCCACCGCACCGCCGCCCTCGTCCTCGGTATCGCGCGCGTCTCCGAAGCCAAGGCCCAGCGCGGCCTCTTCCCCTGAGCTTTGTTCGGGTTCTGTTTTCGAGGGCGGCCCGGCGGCCGCCCTTTTTCGTTCACAACACCATGAACGAGAACGCCACGATGAGTGTGGGCGGCAACGCGCCGAGGAACAGGCCCAAAGGCGACACGCCGTCCGGGAAATAGCGCTGCAGGATCGACTGACCGGCGGGATTCGGCGCGTTGGCGATGACCGTGAGCCCGCCCCCCGTCACGGCGCCGGCCACGACGGCGAACTTCAGCTCCTCGCCGAATCCCGGCACGAGCGTCGCGAGGTAGGTGATTAGGGCGTTGTCATTGAAGGCGGTCAGGAGCGTGGCGCCCGCAAACAACGGCACCTCGCCCAAGCGTCCGAGCACGGGCTCGATCCACCAGCCTTGCAGGCCGCCGTGCACGACGAGACCCGCAAGGAAAAGCCCGACCAGCAGCGGACTGCGCAGCGCCATCTTATCCTGATAGCGGGCTGTCATGCGGACAAAGGCGATGACCCCGCCAAAGGCTGGCAGAAACCAAAGCGGATGATGCGCCACCCAGACGATGAGCCCGAGGAACAGCAGGTGCACCAGCGTCACCCCCACCGGCACACCGGCCGATTTCTCCACCGCCGCGGTCGACGGTTGCAGGGCGAGCAGCTCCTTCCGAAAAACCAGGAAGTAAGCCACGTTGGACAGCACGATGCCGGAGATAGCGTGCCAGCCGAAATGCGTGAACATGTAGACCATGTCCCAGCCCCACGGCGCCGCCACCATCAGCACCGGCGGTGCGGCAAAATGCGTCAACGTGCCACCGATGGAAACATTCACGAACAGCAGGCCCAAGGTGGCATAGGCCAGCTTTGCCGGCGGCTTCAGCTCGTAGAATTGGTTCGCCAGCAGCAGCGCGGCGATGGTCATGGCTGCGGGCTCGGTGATGAACGAGCCAAGCAACGGGGCCACCGTAAGAATGGAAAACCACCACGCCACCGGGCGGCCGCCGCCGAGCGACGCCACCAGCCGCAGGCTCTGTTCGGCGAGGCGCATGACCGGGCGAGTTGCCGCCACGGTCATGATGACGATCACGAAAAGCGGCTCCGTGTAACTCACCTTGCCCAAATAGCCGAACATGGCCCCGGGGCCCTTCGCCAAGGCAAACGCCCCGGCCAGCACGACCACCCACAGGGCAAAGACCAGCTCCACTTCGCCCAGGATGTGAAGGATGCGGGCGCGCGGGCTGGCTTTCGGCGCTGTGTGCGACAGATGCATCAGTTTCGGGCAAAAAAACGTGTGAAGCACCGCGAGAAGGAAGATCCCGGTGACCGTGGCGTTGAACGGCTCGGCGACCGCGCGAGCCTTGATGACATCCCACATGCCGCCATTCAGCGGATCGACATAGGAGGAGAGCGCCGGGGGAAAAGTCATTGGTCCAGCAAGGCAGGCAGGTCGGCCAGGCTGTGGATGAACACGTGTGCCCCGGCCTTCACCTTCGCGCGCTCCGTATAGCGGCCGAAGCCGACAAACAGGTCAACCTCATCGCGCGTTTCCAAGTCGCTCACGCCGTCGCCGACCATCACGGTGCGCGCCGGCGCCAGCTCGCGCTTGAGCTCGGCAATGCGCTCGGGCTTTCCGCCGGAGCGGGTCGTGGGGAATTTCTCGTCAAAGCCGGTGTATTCGCCCGTCGCGTTGAAATGCAGGTCCACGGCCTCGATGCGGGCGATGCCGAGGTGGGCCGCCAGCGGTTCGATGATCTGCCGGAATCCACCGCTGAGGATCACCGTCGTCCAGCCGGCGGCCTTGAGTTGCCCGATCGTGGCAAGCGCCGTGGGCTCGACGCGCTCGACATACTGCCGGCCCACCGCCGCCACGTCCGCCCGGCGGGGCTGGATGATGGCCAGGCGGCGGGCGAACACGTCCTCCACGGCGATTTTCCCCTCCATGGCGGCAGTCGTCATGGCCTCGACCTCGGCGAAGACCTTGGGACCGCGCATGCGCGCCAGTTCATCGATGCCCTCGATGGCGCTGAGCGTCGAGTCGCAGTCAAAGATGACGAGCTTGGGTCCGGCCACGGCAAGAAACGACGCGAGCCCGGCACCTGCGGCAACAAAAAAGCCCTCCGGGCGGGAGGGCTTCGCAAAGGCGGCACAAGGCCGGGTCGGCTTACTTGACCTTGGTGGCGCGCTTGAACTTCGAGGTGAACTTCTCAACGCGGCCGGCGGTGTCGACGAGGCGTTTCTCGCCGGTGTAGGCGGGGTGCGAATCCATCGTCACATCGCGCACGATGACGTAGTAGTCCTGGCCGTCGATCTTCTCGGTGCGGGCGGACTTCATCGTGGACTTGGTCAGGAACTTCTTGCCTGTTCCGATATCGAGGAAGCAGACGTTGTTGAGAGCGGGATGGCCTTCGGTCTTCACGGTAAAGAGGATAGGTTAATTAGCCTTGGCGCGCCTTGTAACGCGGCTCGACTTTGTTGATGACGTAGATCTTGCCCTTGCGGCGGACCACCTGGCAGGCCGGGTGACGCAGCTTGGCTGATTTGATGGAGGAAACGACTTTCATAAAAGTGAAAGAAGAAGATGGCGCCAGCCTACCCTGTCAAAGGAAAAGATTTTTGGGCGCACACCTGCACGCGCCAAGCGACAGCCACCGGTTGCGTCATTGCCTGATCGGCAATCGCAGGACGCCGGAGAATATCCTAACCTGCTGATGCCCCTAGTTTACCGTCGGGTCCTCGGGTTCCTCGGCCAGCAGCTTCAGCTCCGGGTCGATTGCCCCTAGAATCTGCCGCCAGAGTGCGGTGCCGTCGCTTTGCCCGAGAATCTCGCCCTCGACGGACGTGACCACCCAAGTGTCGTGCCGCAGTTCCTTTTCGAGCTGCCCCTGGCCCCAGCCGGCGTAGCCGAGAAAGGCGCGGAGCGTCACGCCGGGCGTTCCCACCAGTTCAGCCGCCTGCGCGGGCTCGATTCCGAAATGCAGCTGAAAGGCGCCCTCCTTTTCCAACCAACGCCAGGAGACGATGATTAACTGCGTTGGCTCCACCGGCCCCCCGGAATAAACCGGCACCCCGGCCAGCGCACCGAGGGCGAATTCGGTGTTCAGCTCCCCGAGCTGCTTGTCCAGCGGCCGGTTCAGCACCACACCCATGGCCCCCTCGCCGTTATGCGCCGAGAGGAGGATAACCGTGCGCGAAAAACTGGGTTCCCGTAGCGCCGGATGTGCCAGCAGCAACTGCCCGGCGAGGCTGTCTTGCTTTTTTGCCGTGCGCCTTTCCTTCATGGCATTGGGGAAACACCGTCAGAGCTTGATGATTTTCACGCCCGCATCCTTCAGGATGGGGCGCACCAGGGGGTCGTTGTGGTAATCCTGATGGAATTTGATCTCGGCGATGCCGGCGGCCGCGAGGATCTTGGCGCAGTTGATGCAGGGATAATGGGTCACGTAGGCCGTGCAGCCGTCCACGCTCGATCCCCGGCGGGCCGCGTCAGCAATGGCGTTCTGCTCGGCATGAACCGTGGCCTGCTCGTGGCCGTCGCGCATGCGCGAGGCGTGGGGCGTGCCCGGCAGCCAGCCGTTGTAGCCAGCGGCAATCAGCCGGTTCTTGCGCGCGCCCGAGGAGACGATGACACAACCGACGTTGAGCCGGTGGCAGTTCGACCGGGAAGCGATCAACTTGGCCGTTGCCATGAAATATTCATCCCAGCTCGGGCGGTGCGGGAAGGCCTCCGTGGCCTGCGTGATGAGGTCGATCGGGGTCTGCTTTTTGCCAGCTGCCATGCCCCAAACGGTGGGAAACACCGCGCGACTGGCAAGGGGGAACGCATGCCGCGCAACCTTCGCACCGGCGGCTTGCACGCGACATCCCCGCCCCTCAACCTCCCCGCATGGTCTTGCTCCAGCATCTCGTGGACTACTGCGACAAACGCACCCGGCGCCCGGCGTTCAAGGACTTCCCGGGCGCGCACAACGGCTTGCAGGTCGCAAACGACGGCCGCGTGACCCGCATCGGCGCTGCGGTGGATGCGGGGCTCGTGCCGTTTGAAACCGCTGCCGAGCGGGGCGTGGACTTTCTCATCGTGCACCACGGCCTGTTCTGGGGCGCTGTCCAGCCGCTGACTGGCCCCACTTACAGTCGCTTCGCCGCCCTGGTGCGCGGCAATTGCGCCGTTTACTCCAGCCACCTGCCCCTCGATGCGCACGAGGAACTGGGCAACAACATCATCCTCGCCCGTCAGCTCGGCCTGAAGCCGAAGACCCGCTTCCTGCCGCATGAGGGCGAGTTCATCGGGTGCATCGCGCCGAACAAGTTCAAGCGCTCCCAGCTTCACGCCCGTCTCGAGGAACTCTACCCGCGCGTCATCGCGATCGACTGTGGCTCCGCGACCCCGAAACAGATCGCCTTCTGCAGCGGCAGCGGCAACAGCGCTGTGCCCCAGCTGGTCGCGGCCGGCGTGGACACGCTCATCACCGGCGAACTCCGCGAAGAATGG
>JBDHQK010000021.1:0-27363 GCA_039807025.1 Lacunisphaera sp. | reverse complement strand
GCTCCAGCGCCTCGAATACGTCCTCGACCAGCCGCTCGTCATCACCGACCCGATCGCGCCGGTCCCCGTCACAAAGCTCCGCGGCGACATCACGTTCCGCGGCGTCAACTTCGCCTACGGCGACTCGCCCGCGCTGAAAGGCGTCAATGCCGCCATCCCCGCCGGCACGGTCTGCGCGCTGGTCGGCCCGAGCGGTGCCGGCAAGAGCACGTTCGCCAACCTCGTGCCGCGCTTCTACGAGGCTGGCGCGGGCGCCGTCACCATTGACGGCACCGATGTGCGCGCGATGAAACTCGCCGACCTGCGCCGCAACATCGCCCTCGTCTCGCAGGAGCCTGTCCTCTTCAACGACACCATCTATAACAACCTCGCCCTCGGCGCCGCGGCACCGTCGCGCGAGGAGATCATCGCCGCCGCGCGGCTCGCCCATGCCCACGAGTTCATCGAGCAGCTGCCGCAGGGCTACGACACGATGGTCGGCGAGCGCGGCGCCCTGCTCTCCGGCGGCCAGAAGCAGCGCATCGCCATCGCCCGGGCCTTCCTCCGCCACGCCCCCATCCTCATCCTCGACGAGGCCACCAGCGCGCTCGACTCCGACAGCGAGGCCGCCGTGCAAGACGCGCTCCGCCGCCTCGTCACGGGCAAGACCGTGCTCATCATCGCCCACCGCTTCAGCACCATCCGCGACGCTTCCATGATCCTCGTGTTCGACAAGGGCGAGATCGTCGCCCAAGGCGACCACCCCTCCCTCTACGCGGGCAACGCGCTCTACAAGTCGCTCTACGACCGGCAGACCGGGACAACCTGAATCCCAATATGGAACTCAGGAAATCAGGAATTTCCTGTTCCAGCTCTTCCCACGTTCCACATTCCCCCACGATGTCCCAGACCGAGCCCAAGGAATTCTCCCGCGCGGTGGAGAATCTCATCGCCGGCCTCCGCGACCTGCCGGAGGACACCAGCCGCGCCCGGAACCGCAAGGCCTCGGAGCTGACCTCCCTCATTGACGAGCTGCTGGTCAAACACCGCATCAGTCACGATTCGCTCGAGCACAGCATCCGCGCGAAATGGGCCGAGCTCGTCGGCGTCGCCAACGCCGCCTACTCCCACCCGCTCGTGGTGGAGAAAAAGCTGCTCGTCGTCCTCGTCTCCCACGCCGTCGTCCGCAACGAGCTGTTCCTGCACAAGGACGCCATCGTGGAAAAGCTCCGTCAGCTCCCCGGCTGCGCCGAGATCAAGGGCCTGGCGCTGCGGTCCGGGTGAGACAGTCTGGCCCGGAATACCTCCGGCAATATTTCTCTTGCAGGAGGGGGGCCCGGTTTAGTTAATGGCCCCTTCGTTAGTGAGAGTCTGCTGGTCGCAGATTCCCACCACGGTCAGTCCGGGCAACCGGACACTAACGGTGCCGCCGGCTCTCACCAGCGGGTGGCACGGGGCGAAAGCTCCACCAAAGACCGCGTTATCAACCACATAAACCATGTCACAATCCGTTAAGTCAGAAGTCATCGCCCAGTATAAAACCCACGAGAAGGACACCGGCTCCAGCGACGTCCAGATCGCGCTGCTCACCGCCCGGATCAATCACCTGACCGAGCACCTGCGCACGCATCGCAAGGACTTCCACAGCCGCCGCGGCCTCCTCCAGATGGCCAGCCGCCGTCGCAAGCTCCTTGATTACGTCAAGAGCGAGGATCTGGCCAAATACAACGAGCTTCTCCAGAAGCTCAGCCTCCGCAAGTAACCCGCTTTCACGAAAGGCGGCCCACCGACGGGCCGCCTTTTGTTCAAGCCCCCACGAAGCAGCCAAGGGACGTTTCCGCTTGCCGCCCCGGCCGAAGCCGGGCCCGCAATCCGAAATTTCCCCAGTGCTGATTCAAGGGGGCCCGAAACGGAATCATCCGAACCCCCGCGCGACGTTCCGGCAATCCGGCCGGCGTGGCGCCCATCCGAAAAGTTAAGTCATGAATCAGAAACACAATGTATCCGTCGCCGGCCTGAACCTGAAGTTCTCCACCGGCTCCATCGCCAACCTCGCGGGCGGCGCCGTCTTCGTCACCGTCGGCGAGACCAACGTCATGGTCACCGCCTGCGCCGCGCAAACCATGCGCCCCGGCCAGGACTTCTTCCCCCTGACCTGCGACTACCGCGACAAGTATGCCGCGGCTGGCCGCTTCCCCGGTGGCTACTTCAAGCGCGAGGGCCGTCCCTCCGAGCGCGAGATCCTCATCTCCCGCCTCTGCGACCGCCCCTGCCGCCCGCTCTTCCCCGAGGGCTTCCTCAATGAGGTGCAGATCATCGGCCAGCTCATGTCGGCCGACCTCGTCAACGACTCCGACATCGCCATGGTCAACGGCGCCAGCGCCGCCCTCGCCATTTCCGACATCCCGTGGAACGGGCCGATCGGCTGCGTGCGCGTCGCCCTCATCGACGACCAGTTCGTCGCCAACCCGACCATCGAGCAGATGTTCAGCTCGTCGCTCGACCTCATCTACGTCGGCAACGAGAAGGACATGCTCATGATCGAGGGCTCCGCCGACCAAATCCCGGAGGACAAGTTCATCGCCGCCCTCGAGTTCGGCCACGGCGCCATCCAGCCGATCATCGCCGCCATCCGCGAGCTGCAGAAGCTCGCCGGCAAGCCGAAGGCCACCTTCAAGCTCGTGGGTGCCACCCCCGAGGCCCGCGCCATCATCGAGCGCGTCGTCCCCGCCGAGCGCGTCTCCGCCGCCATCTTCGGCTACGAGAAGAACGTCCGCTCCGCCAACGTGAAGGCCCTCAAGGAGGAGGCCAAGGCCGCCCTCACCGCCGAGCTCGGCGCCGACAAGTTCACCGACGTCGACCTCAACGTCGTCTTCGAGGACCTGCAATACAAGGCCTACCGCTCGACTGTGCTCGCCAAGGGCACCCGCTCCGACCACCGCGGCGAGACCGCCCTCCGCCCGCTCAGCGCCCAAGTCGGCGTGCTGCCCCGCGTGCATGGTTCCGCCATGTTCCAGCGCGGCGACACCCAAAACATCGCCCTCGTCACCCTCGGGCCGACGAAGGAAGCCCAGGACATGGACGGCCTCACCGGCGGCGCGACCTCCAAGTCGTTCATCCTCCACTACAACTTCCCGCCGTTTTCCGTCGGCGAGGCCGGCCGCTTCATCGGCCCCGGCCGCCGCGAAATCGGCCACGGCGCGCTCGCCGAGCGCTCCCTCGTGCCGATCCTGCCCCCCGAGGACGTCTTCCCCTACTCGATCCGCGTCGTCTCCGAGATCATGGCCTCCAACGGCTCGACCTCGATGGCCTCGATCTGCGGCGGCTGCCTCGCCCTCATGGACGCCGGCGTGCCGATCATCGCCCCCGTCGCCGGCATCTCCTGCGGCCTCATGACCGAGAACAACGCCGACGGCTCCATCAAGAAGTGGGTCACCATCACCGACATTCTCGGTGAGGAAGATCATTTCGGCGACATGGACTTCAAGGTCGCCGGCACCACCAAGGGCATCACCGGCTTCCAGCTGGACCTGAAAATCAACGGCCTGCCCTTCGAGATCGCCAAGAAGGCCATCATGCAGTGCCGCGAGGCCCGCATCGAGATCCTCAAGGTCATGCTCGCGTCGCTCCCCGCCCCGCGCAAGGACCTCAGCCAATACGCCCCGCGCATCCAGACGATCCAGATCGACCCCGAGAAGATCGGCCTGCTCATCGGGCCCGGCGGCAAGACCATCCGCCGCATCACCGAGACGACCGGCGCGCAGATCGACATCGCCGAGGACGACTCCGGCAAGGTCTTCATCTACTCGAACAACGCCGACGCCATGAATCGCGCCGTGCAGGAAATCGACGCCCTCTGCGGCGGCGGTTCCCAGATCGAGATCGGCAAGATCTACACCGGCCGCGTCACCGGCACCAAGGAGTTCGGCGCCTTCGTCGAGTGCCTCCCCGGCAAGGAAGGCCTGGTCCACATCTCCGAGCTGGCCGACTTCCGCGTGCGCCGCACGGAGGACGTCGTCAAGGTCGGCGACTCCATCACGGTTAAGTGCGTCGGCATCGACGAGCGCTCCGGCAAGGTCCGTCTCAGCCGCAAGGCCGCGATGGCCGAGCTCGAGGCCCAGAAGCAGGCCGGCGGCGATGCCGCTCCCGCTCCCGCTGCCGAGGCCCCCGCCGCCCAGTGAGGTGGCTCGCGTCCTCCGGCGCGTTTTCCCTCTCCCCTCAAGCCGCGACGCGAGTCGCGGCTTTTTTCTGTCCGGGAATCCGGCGAAGCACGGAGTTTTTTAGCCCAGAAACCGGGAGCGCCGCCGCGGCAACGGTGCTTGCCCGCTTTCCGGCTCCACGCCCTAATCCATCCGTGCCCTCCCATCAACGCGGCCTCCGCACCGTCGCCCTGCTTGAGGCCTTGAAGGGCGTGATCGTGCTCGTCGCCGGCTTCGGTCTGCTGAGCTTTCTCGGGCAGGACGCGGAGTTGTTTGCAGGGCGGCTCATCCACCGGCTGCACCTCAACCCGGCCAACCATTACCCGCAGATCTTCATCCACGCGATGGCCGACGTCACCAATGCCGAACTCTGGATCATCGCCTCCTTCGCGGCGCTGTATTCCACCGTGCGCTTCGTCGAGGCCTACGGCCTGTGGCACGGCCGCCGCTGGGCCGAGTGGCTGGCCGCGCTCAGCGGCGGGGTCTACGTGCCCGTCGAACTTTTCGAGCTGGCCCGGCACGCCACGTGGTTGAAAGCTGGCGCCCTGCTCGTGAACCTTGTCGTCGTGGCCTACATGGCCTGGCTGCTGGTTGAATCGCGGCGCGCGCCCGCCGTTGTTGGGCAGGACGCCGTGATCCCGCCCGACAATTCGCCACCGTAGCCGGCCGGCGCCGCGCTGTTCTTCACGCTTTCTTTTCCGCTCTTTGCGTATCTTCTTGTCACCACACCCATGAAACTCCTCGTCACCAACGACGACGGCATCAGATCGGTCTTTTTCCACGCCCTCGTCCACGCCCTGAAGGCCGCCGGACACGAGCTCTACGTCGTGGCTCCCCTCACGGAGCAGAGCTGGACCGGCGCCTCCAAGACCCGCCACCGCGCCGTGCAGTCCGCCGCCGCCGACCACGGCTTCGGCTGCCCCACCTGGACCGTGGACGGCACGCCCTCCGATTGCGTCAACATCGCCATCGCACACCTGTTGCCCACGAAGGTGGACGCCGTCGTCAGCGGCATCAACGTCGGCTTCAACTGCACGCTCGGCTTCATCATCGCCAGCGGCACCGTCTCCGCCGCACTCGAGGGCGCCTTGCACGGCCTGCCTGCCATGGCGTTTTCCCAGGATGTTTCCGAGGGGGTCTACTACAGCCTCAAGGAACACGGCGGCCCGCAGGGCGAGGAGCTGACCTCCACGCTGCGCCACTCCGCCGCCCACGCCGCGCGCCTCGCCGGCGAATTGCTGCCCGCGACACCCCCGCGCAGCTTCACCGTCCACAATATCAACTTTCCCTTCCCCTGTCTTCCGGCCACGGGGATGAAGCGGACCGTGCCCGCGCATTTCTTCGTGCCCGGCCTGTTCACGCCGCCCGACGCCGACGGCCGCCACAAGCTGGTCTGGTGCGACGGCGAGGATGTCTCCCCGCCCGACCTGCTCACCGACCTCAAGTGCATCGAGGGCGGCAGCATCAGCCACGCCATCCTCGACTATCGCAAGCTCGGCCATGGCTGAGGGGCGCCTGGCCGGCCCGGCCGCCTACCGCACCAGCGAGAATCCCGCGCGCACCGTCTCCGAGCGCTGGTTGTAGCTGCGCAGGCTCTCGCCGTAGCCGTTCCAGTATTGGATCAGCACGTAGGTGGCGAAATCGAACATCCGGTCGAATTTCACCGGGATTGTCAGGTCGGCCTGCAGGCTGCCCTTGTGGAAACCCCGGCCGGCTCGCCCCGTCAGCGCGAGCGCGCCGCGGTCATTGCGGCCGATGATGGCCGTGAGCTCGACGTTGCCCCGGTAGTCCCGGATGTCCGGGTTGTCCTCCAGATCCGTGATGTAGTCGAAGATCCGCGGCAGCAGCAGCAGGTTCCAGCCGTCGAGCCGTCCGAAGGAGAATGCCGGCCGGATATACGCGATGTTCAGGCTGCGTGACTCCGGCCCCTGCTGGCCGTTCGATTCGTGCCGCACACCGGCCTGATACCCGAGCAGGTTGAAGCCACCCTCGTTGCCGGGATTGATCATGGCCTGCGACTCATACATCAGCTCCGGCATGTAACTGCTGTCGTAGAACGGGCTGGATTCCGCGTCGATGTCCCAGAGCGAGCGCTGGGTATAGCCGGCATAGAGCCCGCGCAGGGCCGGCAGTTCATCACCCAGCCGGGCTTGCTGCCCGAGCACGCGATACTTGAAACTGAACTGGAACTTCGCCCCGGGCGCATTCGGCCCGTAGATGAAATACACCGGCTCGTGCGGGCTGAAACGCCCGGCGAAACTCCGCTTGATGGCCGCTTCCGCCGGCTGGCCGGGCAGGCTGGAGCTCAGCGGAGCGGAGGCAATGTGCCGCTCGCGACCGGGCTCCGCCGACGCCTTGACCTCGATGAGCGCGCGCGCCGGCTGTGGCTGCTCCAAGTCCAGCACCAGCCGCCCGCGCGCCTCGGCGGGCACCGTGAAGATGAACGACCGGTAGGAAAACCCGCGCGCGGCGACCAGCGCGCCACCGCCAACCTGCCCGCGCAGCTCGACCGGCCAACTGCGCCGTTCGCTGCTCAGCGTGCCGCTGAGCGTCATCGGCGTCTCGAAAACGACCTCCGTCGGCGTCGGGTTGAGGATGACCAGATCCACGCGCACCTCGCCGCCCGGCGTCGCGGCCTCGACCGGCGCCAGCAGGTTGACGACGACATTCTGGGCCACGCCGGTGGCGGTGACGATGAGCAGCAGGCACGCGATCAGGACATATTTCACGGCATATGGGCTAGGCCATCCGCGCCACTTGCGCACGCCGATTCGGGCACGACCGCATCGGGAATCGAGCCATCCCTGCAGTTGGTGGTCTGCGGAATTGCCCCAGCCAGCTCAGGCACGCACCCTATGGATTATTCCGGCGCCAATCGCTACTATCACACCCCGCCCAACCATGAATACCTCCCGGACCGGCCTGATGCCGAATGAAGCCGAGCAAATCCGCGCTGGTTTGGCGCAATGCATCCTCACCCTGGATCACAGCTCCCAGCCGCTTGGCGAAACCGAGCTCCACTTGAGAAGGCAGCTGGTGAAACTTCACGCCGAGATCGAAAAGATCGACATCGATTCACGGCACCCCTTTGCACAGGGAAACTAGGGCTGCTCCGTTACGTTGCCGCCTTTGCCAGGTCCGCAGTGCGGGGCCGGCTCGCGACGGCCGTTTGCCCACCCACCCTAACCGGCTTGCCGGGCTGCCTCCACCAGCGCCACCTTCTCCGTCGGCGTGAGGAACGCGATCTCGAGCGCGTTGCGCTGGGCCTGTTTGACCTGCATGGGGGTCAGCCCTGCGGCCGGGGCGGCGATTTCCAATTCGTGACGCAGGTCGATGCCGCTGATGCTCGGGTCGTCGGTGTTGATCGTCGCGAGCAGACCGCGGGCGAGAAACTGCCGCAGCGGGTGCGCCGCCAGGCTCGGCACCGTGTTCGTTTGCACGTTACTCGTGAGGTTGGCCTCGATGCCGATGCGGTGCTCCGACAGGTAATCCATCAGCTTCGGGTCGTCCACGGCGCGGACGCAGTGGCCAATGCGCGTGGCGCCGAGCTGCTGCAGCGCCGACCACACGCTCGGCGCCCCGCCAGCCTCGCCGGCATGCACCGTGATCGCCCAGCCCGCATCACGACCGCGCTTGAAATGCTCCACGAACATTTCCGCCGGGTAGTTCTTCTCGTCACCGGCCAGATCGAGCGCCACCAGGTGCTGGCGGTGCGTGAGCAGGGCCTCGAGCTCCTTCATGCACGCGTCGGCACCGAAGGTCCGGCTGAGGATGCCGATCAGCTTCACCTTCACTCCGGTCGCCCGGCTGCCCTCGGCCGCGCCCTCGACGACGGCCTCCACCACCTTCGCCACGTCCAGCTGGTGCGCCGTCGCCATGAACCACGGGCTGAAGCGCAATTCCAGGTAGTCGATGCGCTCGGCCTTGGCGTCCTCGACATTCTCACGGGCGATGCGGCGGCAGGCTGCGGTGTCGGCCAGCACGGCGATCATCCATTCAAACTTCGCCAGGAATGCCAGCAAGTCGGGCACCGTGGACATGACCTGCACATGGGGCCGCAGGCCCTCGGGTGTGTCGGCCGGCAGCCGGATGCCGTGTTGCTTGGCGAGCTCGAGGATGGTCGCGAGCCGCATATTGCCGTCGAGGTGGCGGTGCAGGTCGATGACGGGTAGGGCCTGGGACATGCCGCCACCGTGGGGATCCCGGCAGCTTGGCGCAACGCCACGGTTGCCTTATTCCCAATTCCGGATTCTTACTCCTGTTTCCTTTCCCCGCATGATCGAAGTCGAGAACCTCACCCGCGTCTTCCGCACCTACAAGAAAAAGCCCGGCTTCTGGGGCGGCGTGAAGGGCCTGTTCCACCGCGAATTCGAGGAAACCCGCGCGGCCGACGACATCAGCTTCTCCATCGCGGAAGGCGAACTCGTCGGCTTCCTCGGACCCAACGGCGCCGGCAAGACCACCACGCTCAAGATGCTCTCCGGCCTCATCTACCCGACCAGCGGCAAGGCCACGGTCGCGGGCTTCGATCCCACCAAGCGCGAGAACGCCTACCGCCGCCTCTTCGCCCTCGTGCTCGGCCAGAAGAACCAGCTCTGGTGGGATCTGCCCGCCATCGAGTCCTTCCACCTGCTCCGCGCCATCTACGGCCTGCCGTCGGACCAGTTCAAGGCCACCCTCGACGAGCTCGTCGACCTCCTCGACGTCCGCGCCAAGCTCAACGTCATGGTCCGCGAGCTCTCGCTCGGCGAGCGCATGAAGATGGAGCTCATCGCCGCCCTGCTCCACCGCCCGCGCGTGCTCTTCCTCGATGAGCCGACCATCGGCCTCGACGTCGTGTCGCAGAAGAAGGTCCGCGAATTTCTCCGCGACTACAACCGCCGCACCAAGACGACGATTCTCCTCACCAGCCACTACATGGCCGACATCTCCTCGCTCTGCGAGCGCGTCATCGTCATCGACCACGGCAGGAAAATCTACGACGGGGCCCTCGCCCGCATCACCGGCGCCGGCGCCCGGCAGCGCATCATCAAGTTCAAACCCCGCAGCGACACGTTTCCCCCCGACTGGAAACCCGCGCACGGCATCGCCAAGGTCTGCGAGGACGGCGAGATTCTCCTCCACGTCCCCAGCGAGCATGTGACGGCTGTTTTCCAGCAAATCCTCAGCCTCGGCGCCGTGGACGACATCACCATCCAGGACGTGCCCCTCGAAGATGTGATCACCGAGCTTTTCTCCCGCGGCATGGCCGCAAAATAACAGATATTTGACAAGCAGGCGGTGCTCCCGGCCGTCCCGCGCCAAGCTTCGCATTGCCAAAGCCAACCGCCCCCGCCAGCGTGCCAGAAATCTCCCCGATGCTCGACGCCCCCAGCCCCGCCCCGGCCCAAGCCCCCGCCTCCGCCCGACCCAAGGTTCTGGTCATTGATGACGAGTTGGGGCCGCGGGAAAGCATGAGCTATCTCCTGCAGGACGAGTTCGAAGTGCACGCCGTGGACCGGGTGGACCGCGGCCTCGCCCTCGCCAAGGCCGAATCCTTTGCCGTGGTCATCATGGACATCCGCATGCCGCAAAAGAACGGTATCCAGGGGCTGGAGGAATTTCGCCGCATCGATGCCGATGCCGCCGTGATCATGATGACCGGCTACGGCGCCCTCGCCTCCGCCCAGGCGGCAATCAGCCTCGGCGCGAACGAGTATCTCAAGAAGCCCTTTGACGTGGATGTGCTGCTGGCCGCCGTGCGCCGCCACGCGGCCGAGGCCCAGGAGCGCCAGAAGCGCACCGCCCTGCTCAAGCACCTCGGCGACATGTATGAGTCGGTCAAACGCGAGCAGAAGAAGCACCAGATGCAGGTCGGCTACGGTCAGGCCGCCGCCGAGATGGTGCATGACATCTGCAATCCCCTCGTCGTCACCATCGGCTACACCAACATGCTGCTGGACGAGGTGCGCCGCCTCGGTGCCGGCACCCCCGCGCTGCAGCGCATTGTCCATTACACCGAGCGGTTGGAAAACTGCTCCTCGTTCTGCCTCCATCTCGCGGAATCCTGGCGCCAGAGCGCGCGCCACCAGGGCCAGGGCGACACCTTCAGCCTCCACGCCGTCGCCGAGGAGACGCGCGCCGTGCTCTTCTTCGACTCGCCCCGCATCGAGGTCACGGGGGCGAAGGATGCGGCGATCACGGGCGTCCGTCACGAAATTACCCGCCTGCTGCAGAATCTCATCAAGAACGCGCTGGAAGCCGGGGCGACCCGCGTTGTCATTGCCATTCGCAAGGCGGAAGGACGCGTCCACCTGACCATCACCGACAACGGCAGCGGCCTCCCGCCGGAAGTCATGGCGGTGATCCTGAAGAAACCGGTTGAATCCACCAAGCCGCATGGCACGGGCCTCGGCCTGACCATCTGCCGCCACATCGCCGCCGCGCACCAGGCCGAGATGAGGGTCGAGGCCAATCCCGGCGGCGGCACGGTCTTCACCCTGGATTTTCCGCTCGCGCCCCGCTGAAGTGGACCGCGCCCTAGCCAGTAAGTTTGGCCAGCTCGGCCCGCAGCCACGCGGCCACCGCCGAATAATCCCTCAACGCAAAACCCCGGCTCTCGGCGACGCTGCGGCACGCCTCCTCAAACAGCGTCAACTCGGCCAGCAGCGCCCGCGCCAGCTGCCGCTGCTCAAGGCTGGCGCTAATCGCTGTTTGATTCAGCCGTCTTTCGTCGAGCCATTTTTCTGCCTTGAGCGCTTGGGGTCTCGCCACACGACCCGCCAGCCAAGCCTCCTCCTCCAGCACAGCATAAACGTGCTCCAAGACCAGCTTGTTAAACCAAAGCATTGCCGAGCGAGATTCCGGACGGGCGATTTTCTTGGCGACCCAGACCGCTTTCTGCCAGAAAGCCCCGGTATGCCTGCTGAATTCTTCGGCAGTCATGCGCATCGCAGCCCAGGGAACATTCAAGGCTGCGAGTCTTTGCTCCCACGCGCTGCCTCCGATCAACACTTTGTGCCCAGAACCAAGCAGGATGACCCGGGTGTCATTGATTCCCCGACGCAGGCGAGCCGGCATCCATTTGTCCCATTTCGGATGTCGCATGCACCAGTAAACCAGTTTCATCTGCCAGCTTGGCAGCGGAATGAAGTCCGCCTCCAGCCCGTTCTCGAATACCGCACTCACCTTGATCACACCGCGCGGCGTGCGCTCCGAACTTGCACACCAAGGCTGGGCGATTTCAGCCAGCCAATCCGGACGAAAATATCTCTGCGGCCGGGTGGAAATCAGGTGAAAATCCCAATCAGCCAGTGCATCAACCATCGCACCCGGCTGAACCCGCGATCCCATCTGCACGAGTGCCACTATGTCTGATTGCCTTTGAGCCCACTCAACGATGCGAGATTCGAATTCGGACGCAGTCATACTCCATGGCTGTTTTGGGTTCGCTCCCGAAGCGGCGCAATTCTCTTTTGCGGCTCTGAGGCTTGCAGACCTTATCCAAGCTAGGCATCCAAGCTCAATGCTGATGGTCAGCCGAATCCCCTGCGACTTGCTTCACCCCTTCCGTCTCCGCGCCCTGAATCGCTCACCCTTGGCCAACCGACACTACTCCACCCATGCGTCGTCGCGTTAAGATCACCGGCATCGGCCCCGTCACCGCCGCCGGCATCGGCCGCGAGGCCTTCTTTCGCGGCATCAACGAATCCGTCAGCCGCGTGCGCGCCATCACGCGATTCGATCCGGCCGCCGGGCCGTTCATCGGCGCCGAAGTCCCCGGGTTTGACCTGAAGGACTATGCCCCGGAGGAAAATGCCAAGCGTCTGTCGCGGCACACCCAGTTCGGCCTGGTGGCAGCGATGCTGGCCCTGAAGGATGCCGGTCTGGATCCGCATGAGGCGGAGGAACTGAATCCCACCATTGTCACCGGCACCTCGATCATGGACATCGACAAGATCAGCCGGGGCGTGCAGATCGTGGCCAAGAAGGGTGCGCGCTACTCGATGCCCAGCACCATCTACGAATCCTCGTCGGTGAATGTGCCGGGCAAGATCGCCGAATATCTGGGTGTGCCGGTGCGCATGTTCTCCCTGCAAAGCTCCTGCTGTTCCGGCCTCGATGCCATCGGCCAGGCCGCCGATCTGATCGCCACCGGACAGTCGGATTTCGCCCTCACGGGCGGCAGCGAGGCCCCGCTGTCCTTCCACCCTTTGCTCGAATTCAATGCGGCCGAGCTCAATCCGGCAAATGATGAACTGCCGGCCAAATCGTGCCGCCCGTTCGATCTCTGGCGCTCCACCGGCGTGATTGGCGAAGGCGCGGCGATTTTCGTCCTTGAGCCGGAAAGCAGCCCCCGGCCCGCCCTCGCGTGGATCACCGGTTACGGCTACGCCAATGATCCCGACATCCGGGCTGGCTCCGGCCTCCGTGGATCCATGATTCAAGCACTCGCCAATGCGTGCCGTCGTCCTGATGAGGTGGACTATATCAATGCCTGGGGCCCCGGCCACAAGCAGATCGATTCTCACGAGGCCTACGCCATCAAGAAGCTCTTTGGCCCCGAGCTTCCCGAGGTTCCGGTCACCTCCATCAAGGGTGCGGTGGGCACGGCGCTGGGGGCTTCCGGAGCCATTCAAACCGCCAGCACGGTCCTCAGTCTCATCCATGGATTGCTTCCGCCCACGCTCAACTGGGAGACACCCGATCCCAATTGCCCCCTGAATCTCTCCACCCAACTGCGCCATCTCCACCCGCGCATCGCCATCGTCAATTCCCACGGCCTCTCCGGCAGCAACACAACTCTCGTCTTAGAAAAAGCATGTCCGAGCTGATACTCGCCGCAGCAATCCTCACGCTCGGCATTGGTGCGTCCGTATATTGGGCAAATCCGCATCGGAACACCAACCGAACCTTCATCCTGTTCTCCCTTGTTAGTGCCAGCTGGCTGGTCTGCGTATACATGGCCATGCATGCCAGCCTCCAACCGAGAGGCGCGTTTAATTCCAACCCGGTGCCATGGGTGAGGTGGGCTTCGGTCGTGGGATCATTCTTTCCTGTTTCCATCTGGCTCATGAAGGAGTCGATTCTTGCTCCTGCGTTTCGCGACTGGAGCTTTATCCGTCGTGCCTTCGGGTGGTTTATCCTCGGCTGCTGCCTGGCAAGCCTCTGTTTCACCGATTCTTTTGTTTTTGATCAATCGGGCTCCGCGAATCGTTCACGCGGAGTGGCCTATACGATCTACAGCGCGGCCAGTTTCGGACTGTATTTGTTGTTAACGTATCAAACATATAAGCAGTGGCATCGGCAAACCGGTATACGCCGTCTCGAAATTCAATTTCTGATTCTCAATGCTGGCGTCGCCTGCTTGTTGGCAATTATTCTCAATGCGGCGGGCAATTATTTCGACCTGCGATATCTGACCCGGTTAACCCCGCTGCTCATCGTCGTTTTTTACGGACTCACCGCCTGGGCCGTCACCGTGCACCGCGTGTTTGATGCCCGGCAGGTTTTTCTCTCCGTCGTGCAGCGGCTCCTGCTCGTGATCGTGCTGAGCTTGGGCATCCTCGGGGTCGAATCCCTCCTGCATGGCCTGCTGGCGCCGGCGCTCAGCCTCATCCTCAGCGTCATTGCGGGCAGCACCTTCGCCTTCCTGCTGGAGCGCAGGACCCGCGAGTGGTTCCGCCTCACGCCGGAGCAGAGCATCGCCGGACTCCGCCGCGCCATGACCGAGGCCGCCCGCAACGAGCCCAGTCCGGACAAATTGGTGACCGTGTTCGAGGAGCTGTTGCGTGATTGGAGCCAGGCCGGCTACGCCCGGCTGCTGTTCGACAGCGGCGAGGTCTTTGTCGGCGGCGACATCGAGTTCACCAAGGATCGCCCCGCCCACCCGGCCCTCGTCCAGTCCGAGTGGACGACCCCCGAGAGCCTCCAGCGCCGGCGCGCCGATCCCGGCCTGATCGACCTCCGCCAGTTTCTCACCGAGTTTGACCTCGGCCTGGCCGTCACCGCCCCGCGCGGCAGCCCCACGCCCTCGTTGGTCCTCGTCCTCGGCATCAAGGTCAACCAGCGCCCCTTCACCTACCCCGAGGTCCAGCAGGTGCAGGAAATCGCGGAGTTCATGGACAACATCCTGGCCCGCTCCCGCCTCACCCGGCAGGCCCGCCAGTCCGAGCAGCTCGCGACCATCGGCTTGCTCGGGGCCAGCCTGGCCCACGAGATCCGCAACCCCCTCGTCTCCATCAAGACCTTCGCCCACCTCCTGCCCACGCGCTTCGAGGACCCGGAGTTCCGCCGCCGCTTCCACGTCCTCATCCCCGCCGAGGTGGATCGCATCGACAGCCTCACCCAACAGCTGCTCGACCTCTCCAATCCGCGCCGCCACCAGATGGAGCGCATCTCCCTGCACACCGTCGCCCGCGAGACGATCGACCTCATGCTCACCCGCGCCACCGAGGCCCGCATCAACCTCGTCGCCACCTACGGCGCCACGACCGACACCATCTGGGCCGACGCCAGTGCAATGCGGCAGGTGATCATCAATCTCCTCATCAATGCGTTTCAGGCGATCGAACCCCAAGAGACCGACCGCCGCGTCGAGCTTCGCACCCGCAGCTCCCCCGGCGGCAGCGTCATCCTCGAGATCAGCGACAACGGCCCCGGCATCCCCGCCGACCAGCGGGCCCGCCTGTTCCATCCCTTTGTCTCCACCAAGACAAAGGGCATGGGCCTCGGCCTGGCCGTGTGCGCGGATATCTTGCACGAACACAAGGCCGCCATCATTGTGCCTGACATCGGGCGCCCCGGCGCTACCTTCCGCATCACTTTTCCATGCCCGCCACCCTGATCCTGACCACGGCCGACGCCGGTCTCGAAGCCGCCTGGAAGACCCAGCTCCACCCGCGCGAGCCCGTCACCTTTGCCCGGCCCGCCGATTTGCAGCGCGACCTCCTGCGCCCCGGCGCCCGGGTCTGGGTCGCCGACATCAACGATCCCCGCTCCCGCCTCGCCGGCGGCACCGGCACCCTCGTGATCCTCGTTGGCCAGCCGCACAGCCTCCCTTTTGAGCAGGCCCGCCAGAACCGCTCCGCCCGGATCTTCCTGAGCTACGACGACAGCCGCACCCGCCTCGCCGAAACCGTCGGCCTCCTCGAGGAAATCGCCGACAAGAACTCCCAGCTGCAGACCACCCTCGAGCGCTCGCGCCACAGCCAATCGCCCTTTCCCCGCGAACCCGCCGCGGCCGCCGTCGAGCCGATCGAGTCGTGGGATTTCCTGGAAAGCGCGCTCAGCCACCTGGGCGACCGCTCCCGGCTGCTCGATGAGTTCCGCCGCGCCGGCCGTTATGTCCTGCGCTCCGGCAAGGTCCTCTTTTTCTTCCGGCGCTTCGACGCCTTCGTCTCCGACGACGACGCCCACCGCTGCGAGGCCGGCCACCCGCTCTCCCTCTGGCTCGAGGACCATCCCGCGGCTCTCGATGCCGCGCAGTGGTCCGGGCCGGAAGATCCCGCCCTCGACGCCCCCATCCGCCAGCAGTTGCTCAGCTGGGGCACCCGCCTGCTGATTCCCCTGCACGCCTCAGGGCAGCTCCTCGGCTGGATGGCCCTCGGCCCGCGTGCCGACGGTGCCGCCTACCGCGAGGTGGACAAGTTCCGCGCCGTCCTTCACGGCCGCCTGCTCGAGCGCTGCCTCGAGCGCTCGGCCCAGCTCGAGGAACTCGCGCGCCTCGGCACCGCCGCCACCCTGCGCGCCAAATACCTGCCCGGCTCGCGCCTCCTCACTCGGACCGAGCTGGCCGGCAGCGATCTCCCCGCCGAAGTCCGCGCCGTGGCGGGCGAGGCCCTCCACGCGCAAAAGACCGTCGTGCAGCCCGCCCGCGTGCCCCACCGCTACCGCGTCACGGCCGGCCCGGCTCCCGAGATTGACGGGGTCTGGGTCCACTGGGAGGAAGCCGCCCCCGAGATCGAGCGCATCCGCGCGGAGCACGAGCAACACCGCCGCGCCCTGTTCAAGAACCTCGGCCTCACGCTCAGCCACGAGCTCTCCAACCCCCTCGTCTCGCTGGTCACCTTTGCCCAGTTGCTCTCCCGCCAGAGCGCTTCCCCCATCCCGGGGAACACAGCGGCCCTCGCTTCCGAGGTCTCCCTCGTTTCCGAAGTCGCCAAGCTCCAGCTCCTGGCGGAGCACGCCGGCATCCTCGGCGAAATCTCCGCCCCCGCCCCCCAGACCCTCGAGCTCAACGCCCTGATGCGCGAGATCGCCGCCGCCAACAACGTCACCACCCGCTTCTCCGAGGAATCCCTCGTCCTCGCCGTTGACCCCGTCCTGCTGCGCTTCGCCTTCACCGCCATCTGCGTGGCCCTCGGCGCCAACCGGCCGGACGAGGGCACCACCGGGCTTCTGCTGACCATGCGCTCCGTCGGCACCGGTTCCCTCCGCACCGCCGTCGTCACCATCGAGGGCAAGCGCCTCGAGCTCGACGGCATCCTCTCCCTGCCGGGCCAGAGCGGGATCCCCAACGAGGGCCGCCTCTCCATCTTCCTCGCCCGCGAAATCCTCCGCCTCCACGGCGGCGTCCTGCAGGCCGGCCCCGGCCTCAAGGGCACGGACATCCAGATTTCCTTCGGCGCGCTGCGGGCCTGAGGCCAACCCGGAGTGGGCTTGCCCGTGCGGGCTTTCCGCGCTTCATTCGCCCCCGTCCCATGGAAATCCTCTTCATCCTCGTCGGCCTGGTCATTGGTGCCGCCCTGGGCTGGTTCATCGCCCAGTCCCGCTCCGCCGCCACCGCCGAGCGTGCCAAATTGCAGGCGACCGACCTCGAGACCACGCGGCTCCGCCTGTCAGAAATCGAAAATCAAAAATCGAAAACCGAAAATGAACTCGCGGCGGAACGCGCCGCGGCCGCCGAAAAAATCGCCGCGCTCACGGACGCCCATGATCGTCTGACCAGCGAGTTCAAGGCCCTCTCCGCCGACGCCCTCCGCTCCAACAACCACTCCTTCCTCGAGCTCGCCCGCGAGACCTTCGGCAAGCTCCACCAGCAGTCCGCCGACGAACTCGGCAAGCGCCAGCAGGCCATCGACTCCCTCGTCAAGCCGCTCAAGGAATCCCTCGAGAAGGTGGACGCCAAGATCGGCGAGATCGAAAAGGCCCGCGCCGGCGCCTACGGCCAGCTGTCCGAACAGCTCAAGTCCCTCGGCACCGCGCAAGTCTCCCTCCAGGCCGAGGCCGCCAAGCTCACCACCGCCCTCCGCTCGACCACCACCGCCGGCACCTGGGGCGAACTCCAGCTCCGCCGCGTCGTCGAGATGTCCGGCATGTCGAGCTACTGCGATTTCACCGAGCAGCAGAGCGCCGGCGGCTTCCGCCCCGACCTCATCGTCCGGCTTCCCGGCGGCCAGCAGATCGTCATCGACGCCAAGGCCCCGAACGACGCCTACCGCGAGGCTGTCAACGCCTCCGACGACCACGTCCGCTCTGCCAAGCTCGCCGAGCACGCCGCCAAGGTCCGCTCCCACATCGACGCCCTCGGCGCCAAGGATTATTGGGCGCAGTTCCAACCCTCGCCCGAGTTCGTCGTCCTCTTCCTCCCCGGCGACCAGTTTCTCTCCGGCGCCCTGCAGGGCGACCCGTCGCTCATCGACCGCGCCATCGCGAGGAAAGTCCTGCTCGCCACGCCCGCCACGCTCATCGCCCTGCTCAAGGCCACCGCCTACGGCTGGCGCCAGGAGGACGTGTCGCGCAATGCGCAGGTCATCGCCGACCTTGGCCGCCAGCTCTACGACCGCATCGCCGGCTTCGCCGACAACCTCGACAAGGTCGGCCGCGGTCTCGAGTCCGCCAGCAAGGCCTACAATTCCGCCGTCGGCTCCTTCGAGCAGACGCTCCTGCCGGGTGCTCGCAAATTCTCCGAGCTCGGCGCCAAGGGCGTGAAGGAACTCGCCGACCCCACCACCGTCGAGACCACCCCCCGCGACGTCATCAAGCGGGCGTGATATCATGAGCCCCTCCCTCGAAGGCCGCTGGCAGCCCGTTTACGCTGAACTCGATGGCGAGGAGGCACCCAAGATGATGCTCGACCGGATGGAGATCGAGCTGACCGGCGGCGAATACGCCGTGCGCTTCGGCGGCGTCACCGCCGACCAAGGCACCTACACGCTCGACGCCGAGGGCCACCTCACCCTCGCCGGCATGATCGGCCCCAACGCGGGCAAGACCATCCCGAGCATCTACAAGTTCACCGGCGACGCGCTCTCCATCTGCTACGGCCTCGACGGCACCCGCCCCGGGAAATTCGCCACCCAAGGCGGCGAGCAGCTCTACCTCGTCAATTACATGAGGAAAGTAGCGAGTAGTGAGTAGCGGGTAGCGAGCAGCTCGATACCAAGCCGCCGCACCTGAATTTCTACCCGCTGCTCACTACTCGCTACCCGCTACTCGGTTTTCCCATGCACGTCTCCGGCCTGTTCATCTATCCCGTGAAGTCGCTCCGCGGTGTCGCCGTGCCGGCGGTGGAGATCGACGCCCTGGGCTTCGCCGGCGACCGGCGCTTCCTTGTGATCGACGAGGCTGGGAAATTCATGACGCAACGCCAGTTCCCCCGCATGGCACTGGTCAGCACCGCGCTCACGAGCACCACGCTCACCCTCTCCGCCGAGGGCGCCGGCCGCATTGAGATCGCAACCGCCTCCGATCCGGCCGCGCCGCTCCGCACCGTGGCCGTCTGGAGAAGCGAGGGCCTGCTGGCCGAGGATTGCGGCGACGCGGCAGCCGCCTGGCTCGGCACTGTGCTGCAGCTCAAGTGTCGTCTCGTCCGCATTGGCGAAAAATTTCGCCGCCCCGTCCTGAAAAAGGCCGGGCAACCGGGTGACATTTTCAGCTTCGCCGACGGCGCGCCCATCCTCGTCACGAGCGAAGCCTCCCTCGCCGACCTCAACACCCGCATCGCGTCCAACGCCGGCGAGCCCGTGCCAATGGACCGCTTCCGCCCCAACCTCGTCATCGCCGGCTGCCCCGCCTTTGCCGAGGATGAGTGGCTCCGCCTCCTCCTGGGCGATGTGACCCTTCGTCAGGCCGGCAAGAGCGACCGCTGCATCATGACGACCACCGATCAGTTGACCGGCGCGCGCGGCAAGGAGCCCCTCCGCACCCTCGTCACCTTCCGCCGCGATCCTATCGAGCCGTCCTCCGTGTATTTCGGTGCCAACTTCATCAACGAGTCAAAGCGCGGCACGGTGCGCGTGGGCACGAAGATTGAGGCCGTCGGATGAAGCTCCCCGACCACGAAACCTTGCTCGCCGTCGGCGTCTCCCTCGTGATGGCCGGGGTCGTCCTGCGCGGCTTCGCCACCCAGACCCGCCGCGATCTCGCCCGGCGCAAGGAGCACCGGATCGCCGACCGAAAATCCGGCGACGCCCTTCTGAGCGATGAACTCGCGAAACCGCCCGGCTGGCTCGAACGCCACCTCGGCCTGATCGCCAACCTCATCCTCGTGGGCGGCGTCGTGATCACCGCCGTGGCCTTCGCGCGCAGTTGAGCTACCAGTCGCCGCTGACGCGCCCGCGCGACGACTTGTGTTTCGCGCGGTGCTTCTTGCCCTCGATCATCCGCGCCTTCTGGCCGCGGGATTTCTGGCGGGTCTGCCGGCGGACGAGTTCCCGCTCCGCCTGCTTTTTGTTGGCAGCGTCGGCCCGGCGCCACGCCAGCTTGTCGGCCAGCTCCGACCAAGCGAGCAGCCGGTTGACCGACTGGCTGCGCTCGCGCTGGCAGCGCACCTCCACCCCCGTCGGCCGGTGTCGCAGCCAGACGGTGGACGAGGTTTTGTTGATCTTCTGGCCCCCTGCGCCCGCCCCGCGGACAAAACGCTCCTCCACCTCCTCCGGTCGCACGCCGAGGGAGACAAATCGCGCCCGCAGCGGCGCTTCCACGAGGTCCGGAAAATCAGCCATGTTTTTGCCCGGCCCAGTGAAACCAAACCCGCGCCCCACAGTCAAACCAAGCCCCGGCGTCCGCACTCGTCTCTTGTCACCAGACCGTCCGCCGCCTTCACTTTCACCCTTTCCGCCACTCCGACTCCCCTATGATCACCGGTCCCGTTTGGTCCCAGAAACTCCGCAATGAAATCGGCCAGGCTGTCATCGGCCAGGATGCCGTCATCGAGCGCCTGCTGGTCGCCCTGCTGGCCAACGGCCACGTCCTCCTCGAGGGCATGCCCGGCCTCGCCAAGACGCTCCTCATCCGCTCCCTCGGCACCGCCATGGGCGTCCAGTTCGAACGCATCCAGTTCACGCCCGACCTGCTGCCGAGCGACGTCGTCGGCACCATGATCTTCTCGCCGAAGGACGGTGGCTTCGCGACCCACAAGGGCCCGATCTTCGCCAACCTCGTGCTCGCCGACGAGATCAACCGCGCCCCGGCCAAGGTCCAGTCCGCCCTCCTCGAGGCCATGCAGGAGCGCCAGGTCACCATCGGAGGCAACTCGCACATCCTGCCCAAGCCGTTTTTCGTGATGGCCACGCAGAACCCCGTTGAGCAGGAGGGCACCTATCCGCTCCCCGAGGCCCAGACCGACCGCTTCCTCTTCAAGCTCCTCGTCGATTACCCGACCGCGACCGAGGAATCCCTGATGATGGAGCGCTGGGGCCAGGTCACCAAGCAACCCGCGCTCCAGGCCGTCTCCAGCGGGGCCGAGTTGCTCGAGCTCCGCTCGCAGGTTGACGCCATCCATGTCGCGCCCGCCGTGCAGGCCTACATCCTCGCGCTCGTCCGCAGCTCGCGCGAACTCGCCGCGCAGGCCGAGGGCGGCGCCAGCAAGCGCCTCCTCAACTTCGGCGCCTCGCCCCGCGCCTCGCTCGCGCTCTTCCAGGCCGGCCGTGCCCTCGCCTGGCTCCGCGGCGGCGACTACCTCTCGCCCGCGCTCGTGCAGGAAATCTTCCACGACGCCCTCCGGCACCGTGTCGGCCTCACCTACGAGGCCGAGGCCGAGGGCCTCACCGCCGACAAGATCCTCGACCAGGTTCTCGTCCGCACCCCCGTGCCGGCCAAGGTGTGATTTCTTGCACCGGGAGGACGAGTCGTCCGACGAGCCTCGGCTCATCCAGCGGATTCGCCCTAGCCAGTTAAGCCTGATCCATGCCCGCTCCCGCTCCCACTACCGCCTCCCTCGTCACCTCCCAGCTCGCGCTCCTGCGCCAGCTCGAGTGGCGCGTGCGGCACGCGGTGGAGAACGTGCTCAGCGGCGAATACCGCTCCGCCTTCCGCGGCCGCGGCATGGAGTTCGACCAAGTCGTCAAATACACCTTCGGCGACGACATCCGTGACATCGACTGGAACGTCACCGCCCGCCTCGGCGAGCCCTACCGCAAGAAGTTCATCGAGGAACGCGAGGTGTCACTGCTGCTCCTGTTCGAGGACAGCGTCAGCCTTCAGTTCGGCTCCGGCGCGCAGTCCAAGCGCGAGGCGCTGCTCGAGCTCGCCGGCCTCGTCATGATGCTCGGCGCCGTCAACCGCGACCGCGTCGGCTTCCTCCATGCCTCCGAGGCCGGATATACCCTCAAGGAGCCTGTGCGTGGCCGGGGCCAGATCCTCCATGCGGCGGCCCAGCTCCTGGGCCAGCCGGTGCCCTCAATCGAAAATCGGGTCCAGCCCGAAGGGCCTCTGCCATCGAAAATCGAAAATTCCTTCATCCCCTGGCGCCTCCTGGCCAAGGCCGCGCCGCGCCACAGCATCCTGATCTGGCTCGGCGATTTTCCCCCGCGCATCGAGCCCGAGGGCTGGAGTGTGCTCTCGCGCCGCTACCAGACGATGGGCTTTCGCGTGGAGGACCCGTGGGACCGCGAGCTGCCTTTTGAGCGCATCCTGACCACCTATGACCCGGTCGCCGGCCGGCTGGTCAACCTCAACGGTGCCTCCTCCGCCCAGCGCGCCGCCCACGCCGGGTGGGTGCAGTCCCGCGATGCCGCCTTCCACGCCCTCTTCCCCAACATCCTGAGCCGCCTCACCGTCCGCACCGATGAGGAACGCCTCGAAGCCCTCGTCCGCTTCTTCCACCGCCGCATGGCCGTCGGCAAGCGCCGCTGAAGCATGAAGGACTACGCCTTCCATGATCCGCTGTGGCTGCTCGCGCTGCTCATCCTTCCTCTGCTCATCTGGGTGCGAGGCCGCCGCGGGGCCCCGGTCCTCGTCGTGCCCTTCGCCGCCGCGTGGCACCGGCCCTCGCTCATTCCCACCTCCCGCTGGCCGGCCGCGCTGGCCCTGGCCGGCCTCGTCCTGCTCATCGGCGCCCTCGCCCGCCCGCAAATCATTGAGGACAAGCGCGAGGTGAAGCAACAGGGCTACGACCTCATGCTCGCCATCGACCTTTCCGGCTCGATGCTCGCCGAGGACTACGAACGCGGCGGCGAACGCATCAACCGCCTGCAGGCCATCAAGCCCATCATCCAGGCCTTCATCAACCAGCGCACCAGCGACCGCATCGGCCTGGTCGTCTTTTCCGGCCGCGCCTACACGCTGGCGCCGCTCACCTTCGACCACGACTGGCTCGCCCGGCAGATCGAGCGCCTGAAGATCGGCATGATCGAGGACGGCACCGCCATCGGCGACGGGCTCGGTGTCGCCCTCACCCGCCTCGAGCAGGCCAAGCGCGAGGACGGCGGCAAACGCAAGGGCGCCTTCGTCATCCTCATGACCGACGGCGCCAACAACCGCGGCGTGCTCACCCCCGAGCAATCCACCGGGATCGCCAAGGCCCGCGGCGTGCCGGTTTACACCATCGGCGCCGGCCGCGACGGCCTCGTGCCGATGCCGGTCTTCGACGACGCCGGCCGTCGGCTCGGCTCGCGCCGCGTCATCTCCGACCTCGACGAGAGCCAGCTGCGCGCCATCGCCGACGCGACCGGCGGCAAGTTTTTCCGCGCCTTCGACATCGACACCGCCGAGAAGGCCTTCGCCGCCATCGACCAGGCGAAGAAAATCGAGTTCACCGCCAAGTCCTACCTGCTCACGACCGAGCTCTTCCACTGGCTGGCCATACCCGGCGCCGTCCTGCTCTTCCTCGGCGCCCTGACCGCCCTCCCACCCGTCCTGCCCTCCCGCCGCAACCGCGCGGCTCCCGTTGCATGACCTTCCATTCCCCGCATCTCCTCTGGCTGCTCGTGCCGCTGGTCCTGCTCTTCTCGTGGGAGCTGGCGCGCCACGCCACCCGCGCCGCGGTGACCTGGCCGAAGATCGCCCGCGCCTGGGCCGGCGCCTTCGACGTTTCGCTGGGCGCCAAGCACACCACCGCCGAGAATCGCCCGCGCCTCTGGCTCTGGTTCGGCCTGGCGCTATGCATCATCGCCCTCGCTCGCCCGCAGTGGGGCGTGATCGAGGAGCAGGTGTTCGACCAGTCGCGCGAGGTGCTCATCGCCGTGGACCTCTCGCGCTCCATGCTCGCGCAGGACGTCAAGCCCTCGCGCCTTGACCGCAGCAAGCTGCTCATCACCTCCCTGCTCGACGGGTTGAAGGGCGAGCGCGTCGGCCTCGTGCTCTTCGCCGGCACGGCTTTCCTCCAGGCGCCGCTCAGTTCCGACTACGAGGTGTTGCGCGAATTCCTGCCCGCGCTGAATCCCGACTATCTCCCCGAGGGCGGCACCAACTACAAGGCGATGCTCGAGGCCTCCATGCAGGCCTTCGGCACTTCCACCGCGGACCGTTACCTCATCGTCCTGAGTGACGGTGAAAGCACGGTGGACGACTGGAAGGAACTCACCCCCGCCCTCAAGACGAAGGGCATCCGCGTCATCGGGCTCGGCGTCGGCACCGCGCAAGGCTCGTTCATCCCCGATGCGGGGGGCGGCCTCATGAAGGACGAGCGCGGCGCCGTCGTCATGTCCCGCCTCAACAGCTCCACCCTCCAGGAACTCGCGCAGGTCACCGGCGGCGCCTACACCGACGCCAGCTCCTGGGTGGATTTGCCGGCGCTGCTCCGAAAGACGGTGGACGCCGGCCGCAAGGGCGAGTTCGCCGAGAAGAACACCGCCCGCCTCGTCGAGCGCTTCCAGTGGTTCCTCGCCCCCGGCCTGTTGCTCCTGCTCATCAGCTTCTGGGCCGAGTTCCCCGTCCGCCCGCGGGAGCGCGCGCTGCCGCTTGGCGGCGTTAAGCGCAAAGCGGTAAGCGGTAAGCTTGGAACTGCGGTGGCCTCGGTGATTGCCCTGCTTACCGCTTACAGCTTATCGCCCAAAGCTTCAGCAGCCGAGCCGTCCGACGGGGATGCGCTCGCCAAGCCCCTCGCCACCACGGTGGCCCGGCTGGCGGCGCAGGCCGGCATCACGGCCAAGGAATACTCCGAGCTGGCCGCCACCACCATCACCTTCGGCCAGCGCATGAAGTCCGCCCAGCAGCACCCACCCGAGCCGGTGATCCGCGACGCCCTGCAAGCGGTCGAGGTCGGCGAGAAACTCGACGCCAAGGCCGCCGACTGGCCCAAGCTCCGTGCCGACCTGGAGGAATTGCTCAAGAAGGAGGAGCCGCCGAAGCAGGACAAGAAGGACGAGAACAAACAGGATCAGGACAAGAAGGACCAGCAACAGCAGCAGGACCAAAACCAGTCGCAGGACCAGTCACAGGACAAGGACCAGCAACAACAGCGGTCCGACCAGCAAAAGCAGGATCAGCCGCAGAAGGAGCAGCCATCCCAGCAGCAGAAGCAGGACGCGTTCGGTGACATGAAGGACAAGCAGGAGCAGCCGCCCCCGCCCAAGCCCCAGTCCGGCACGCAGAAGGTCGGCGGGCAGAAGGAGGAGAAGCCCGCCGAGCCGGTGGACGCCGAGCTCGCCATGCCGCTCCAGAAACTCGACCAGGTCCGCAACCAGGATTCTCCCGCCAAGCTCCAGCAACTCATGCAAGGCCGGCCGCCCAAGCAGAAGCCCGCCGGCAAGAATTGGTAATCCCCATGCGTCAGCCCCGAATCCTTCTCTTTCTCGTTCTCTTTCTCGTTCTCCCGGGAAGATTTCTCGCCCAATCCGTCCGCTGGGAGCCGCCGGGCGGCCAGCTGGGCTTCAACCAAGTCAGCGACCTCGCGCTGGTGTTTGTCGATTGCGAGCCCGACGGCGACCCCGCGCTCCCCAAGGTGGACGCCCTCCAATTCGGCCGCCCCTCGCAAAGCAGCGAGATGAACATGGTCAACTTCTCCGTGACCCGGCGCTTCTCCCTCGTTTACCCCGTCCGGCCGGCCCGGCGCAGCCCCGTCACCATCCCCGCCTTCGAGGTCAAGACCGACAAGGGCACGCTCACCGTGAAGGCCGCCACCTTCACCGTGGGCGACGCCACCGTGGGCGCCTCCGGACTCGCCGTGAGCGACGTCGCCTCGGCGGCGCTCACCGCACCGCGCCCCAGCTACTGGGCCGGCGAGGTTTTCCCCATCACCTACAACCTCAACATCGTGCGGCGCTACTATCACTCCATCGCCACCAATGTGGACTGGCCCTCCGCCCCGCTCGTGCTCGAGGACTGGAGCAAGCCCGAGCTCAACGAGACCCTCCTCCGCGGCGAGCGCTACGTCGCCTTGCAGCAATCCACCCGCGCCTACGTCAAGCAGCCGGGCCGCTACCCGCTCAAGCCCGCCACCCAGCTGGTGAACCTGATGGTCGGCACCTCCGGCTTCGGCCTGTTCTCCCAGCCCACGGTCGAGCAGCGCGCCATCGAGTCCGGCGCGCTCGATCTGACCATCAAGCCGCTGCCCGCCGCGCCCCCGGCCTTCACCGGCGCCGTCGGCTCCTTCACCTTCACTTCCAAGGTCGTGCCGCTCATCGCCGCCGTCGGCGAGCCCATCACCTGGACACTGGAACTCGCCGGCACCGGCAACTGGCCCGACCTCACCGCCCTGCCCCAGCGCGAGGTGTCCAACGACTTCCAGATCGTGCAGCCCAAGTCCAAGCGCACGATGAAGGAAGGCTCACTCTTTGAAGGCACCCTCACGGAGGATGTCGTGCTCGTGCCGACCCGGCCGGGCTCCTACGTGCTCGCCCCGGTGCGCTTCACTTACTTCGACCCCCAATCTGGCACCTACAAGACCATCGCCAGCGAGCCCGTGACGCTGAACATCACCGCCGGTTCGGCTCCGGTGCTGGCCCCGGCCGGCTCCGGTGCACCTGTGCAGTTCTCCCTCAATCCCCCGGCGAACTCCTCGCCGCCGCCCGCCCTGCCGCCCGCTGTCGCCCCCGTTGCCCCGGAAAATCTGCCGCGCGATCCGGTGACCGGCCCGGCCAAGGGGCACGTCCCATTGCCTGCACAGAACCTGGCCGTCGTCTGCCTTCTGTCTTCTAGCCTCTGTGTTCTGGTCGTCTGGCTGATCCTCGCCGCCCTCCGCTCCCGCGATCGCGACCCGCAGCGCCTCCGCCGCGAAGCCCGCGCCCGCCTCGCCGCCGCGCTCGCCGCCCTCCGCACTTCCGGCTCTCAACCCTCAGCTCTTTTGCCTGGCGACGGCCAGGACAAACACCGGGCTGACAGCAGTCAGCAACGGCGCAACTCTCAACTCAGAGCCTGGCAGTCGGAGACTGCCAAGCTTTGGCAAGTCCCCCACGCCGCGCCCGGCGCGCCTCTGGTCCACGCCGGTGTCAGCCGGCACGCGGCCGACGCCGCCTCCGCCTGGGCCAAGCTCTGGGCCGAGGCCGACCGCGCCCTGCACAGCGCCGATCACCAACTGCCGGCCGACTGGATGACCCGCGCCGAGGGCGCCCTGCAGGCGGTGAAAGTTCCGGGCTGGCCGCCGCTCACGCTCTTCGCCAGCCGCAACCTGTTCCCGTTCCTCTTCGCGCTCGTCCTGCTCCTGGCGCCAATCGCGGCTCGGGCGGATTCGGGCAGCGACGCCTACAAGCGCGGCGATTATCCCGCCGCCGAGAAAAATTGGCGGACCGCCCTCGCCAACCTCGGTCTCGCCCTCGCCCAGCAGGACCGCTGGGCCGAGGCCGCCGGCCACTGGACCAGCGCCTTCCTGCTCAACGCCCGCTCCGACACCACCCGCTGGGATCTCGCCCTCGGCTTGCAGCGCTCCGGCATGGCGCCGCCCGAGCTGGTCGAGTTCTCGCGTGGCGAAGGCCGCCACGAGCTCGCCCGCTGGGCCTCCCCCGGAGAATGGCAGCTCGCGCTCGTCGTCGCCGCCCTGCTCATCGCCGCCGCGCTCGTGGTGCTGCTGCTGAAGGGTTATGGCCGCATCGGCGGCTGGGCCCGG
>JBDHQK010000020.1:0-27670 GCA_039807025.1 Lacunisphaera sp. | reverse complement strand
CGCTCAGCGCACGACGCGAGCGCCGCCGCCGCTGATCTGCTTCTCGACTTCCTTGCGGGTGGCCATGGAGGTGTCGCCCGGGGTGGTGGAGGCGAGGGCGCCGTGGGCCGCGCCGTACTCGACCGCCTTCCGGGGATCGTTGAACTGCATGAAGCCGAACTGCAGCCCCGAGGCGAACGAGTCGCCGCCGCCGACCCGGTCGAGGATCTCGAGTTCGGGGTACTTGCGGCTCTCGTAGAACTGGCCGTCGTGCCAGAGGATCGCGCTCCAGTCGTTCCTGGTCGCGGTGATCACCCGGCGCAGCGTGGTGGCCGCGACCTTGAAGTTCTTGAACTCCTTCACCGCGGTCTCGATCATGGCCTTGAACGCGTCGGTTTCGATCTGGCAGAGGCTGTGGTCCGCGCCCTTGACCTCGAAGCCGAGCGAAGCGGTGAAGTCTTCCTCGTTGCCGATCATCACGTCGACGTACTGCGCGATCTCTCGGTTCACCTCCTGGGCCTTCTTCAGGCCGCCGATCGTCTTCCAGAGCGAAGGCCGGTAGTTGAGGTCGTACGAGACGATCGTGCCGTGCTGCTTCGCCGCCTTGACCGCCTCGACCGTGAGCGCCGCGGTGCTCTCCGACAACGCGGCGAAGATCCCGCCGGTGTGGAACCAGCGGGCGCCGAGCCGGCCGAAGATGTGGTCCCAGTCGAAGTCGCCGGGCTTGAGCTGCGAGGCGGCGGTGTTGCCGCGGTCGGGCACGCCGACGGCGCCGCGGATGCCGAAGCCGCGCTCGGTGAAGTTCAGGCCGTTGCGCACGGTGCGGCCGATGCCGTCGTCCTCGCGCCACTTGATGAAGTCGGTGGCGACGCCGCCCTGCATGATGAAGTCCTCGACGAGGTGGCCGACCTCGTTGTCCACGAAGGCGGTGCAGACGGCGGTCTTCAGGCCGAAGCATTTCCGCAGGCCGCGGGAGGTGTTGTATTCGCCGCCGCCTTCCCAGGCGGTGAACGAGCGGGCGGTGCGCACGCGGCCCTCGCCGGGGTCGAGGCGGAGCATGACCTCGCCGAGCGAGAGCTGGTCAAAGGCGCAGGAGGAGGCGGGGCGGATTTTCAGGGGCATGGACGGAGAGTTTTAAGGTGTAAGGTTTAAAGGGTAAGTCCGGAAAGGCTGATTTGGCTTAGAGCTTAAAGCTTATGCCTTAAACCTTACCTGCGGCGGCGACGAATTCCTGGGCGCGCTTGGTGATGGCGGCCCAGTCGCCGGCTTTCAGGGCGGCGGGGGCGACGAGGGCGGAGCCGGCGGCGGTGGCGAAGGCGCCGGCCTTGAGGAAATCACCGACGGTCTCGGGCGTGACGCCGCCGGTCGGGAGGAACTGCATGTGCGGGAACGGCGCCTTGAGGGACTTGATGTAGGCGGGGCCGAAGAACTCCGCGGGGAAAATCTTGATGACATCGGCGCCGGCGTCCCAGGCCGTGCAGGCCTCGGTCGGGGTCAGCGCGCCGGAGAGGATGGGCACGCCGGCCTCCTTGCACGCCGCGATGACGGCAGGGCGGACGGCGGGGGTGACAATGAACTTCGCGCCGGCGGCGATGCCGCGCTTGGCCGTGTCGGCATCGAGCACGGTGCCGAGGCCGAGGAGGACGTGGGGCAGCTCCCGGGCGACTTGCGCGCAGCACTCGATGGCGTTGGGCGTGGTCATGGTGAGCTCGATGCAGGTGAGGCCGCCGGCGGCGAGGGCGCGGGCGCAATCGAGCAGGCTGGCCGAGCTGTCGGCGCGGATCAGCGCGATGACTTTCTCGGACTTGAGGCGGTGGAGGACGTCGGTTTTGGCCATGGCGGGAGGGGGTGAAGCGAATCAGAATTCGGTGGCGCGGAGCAAGGCGGGGATGGGGTTTAAGACAGCCTTGGCTCAGTCGCGGGACGCGCCGTGGCCCAGGAGGCGGGAGAGCTCGGCGGCGGCGGTTCGGACCTTGCGGGCCATCTCGGGGATGCGCTCCTTGGTGAAGCGCACGGTGGAGGCGGTGATGCCGAGGGCGGCGGCCACGGCACCATCGGAGGCGAAGACGGGGGCGGCGAGGCAGCGGATGCCCAGGGCGAACTCCTCGTCGTCGAGCGCGTAGCCGCGCTTGCGGGTGAGCTCGGCCTCGCGGCTGATCTCGTTGAGGCTGGTGTGCGTGCGCGGGGTGCGCTTGGTGGGGCGCTCGGTGCCGGGGCCGTAGAATTCGTTCAGCCGCTGGTGGTGCAGGAAGGCGAGCAGGGTCTTGCCGGTGGAGGAGCAGTGCAGCTCGGCGAGGAAGCCCGGGCGCGAGGCGGCGCGGAGCGGGTGGGGGCTGTCCTGCACGGCCACGATGAGCGAACGGTCGTCGCAGGGGATGGCCAGGTGGGAGGTCTCGTCGGTCTGCGCCGTGAGCGTCTCGAGCACCGGCAGGGCGGCGGTGCGGATCTCCGTGCCCGCCAGCGAGGCGTTGCCGAGCTGGATGAGCACCGGGCCCAGCTCGTAGTGGGCGCCGTTCCTGCGGACCAAGCCCTCGAGATGCAGCGTGGTCATGATCCGCAGCGTGGTGGTGACGGGGATGGCGAGGGTGCGGCCGATCTCGGCGCCCTTGAGCCCGTCGGGGCTGCGCCCGAGCAGCTTGAGGATGCGGCACGCGTTGCGCAGGTTGGGGATGACGTAGCGTTCCTGGCTGGGGGTGGCGGGCATGGGGTGAAGGGGAGAATTCAATGGCCCGGCGGCAAGACAGGGCAACCTTTCCGGGATTTTTTTGTTGCCAGCCTGTGACAAAATATTTTCACCTGTGAAAGTAAAGTTCATTAGCGAAATATCCCACTGACGGGCTCCTGGCTCCTTTGCACCCTGCGCTCGCGGCGGGTGCCCGCCGGCCAAACTTCCCTCCGACCCCAACCCCAACTCGCCATGGAAAACTCCACCCCTCGCTGGCAACAGCTGGCCGCGCTGACGCGCGGCTTTGTCACCTCCTCCCGCCACGGCCGCGCCGGCGTCCGTTTTTTCTGCGCTCTCCTCGCCTTCGCCACTTGCGGCCTGACCGACCTGCCGGCCCAGGCGGGCACGGGCAGCGTGCAGGGGCGCATCGAGAATGCCATCTCCGGCAGCGCGCTCAATCTCGCCCGCGTCACCGTCAAGGGCACCAACCGCGAGGCGTTCTCCGATGAGTATGGCGACTACCAGCTGGCCGGCCTGCCCGCCGGCGAGGTGGAGCTGACGGTGAGCTACACCGGCCTGGTCGCCCAGACGGTCAGGGTCACCGTTGCCGCCGGGCTCGCCACCACGCAGGACTTCCGGATCACCTCGGCGCGCATGGCCGAGGCGGGGCCGGGGGATGCCGCGCTCAAGCTCGACACCTTCACCGTCTCAACCCAGCGCGACACCAACGCCGCCTCCATCGCCGCGAACGAGCAGCGCTACTCCTCCAACCTGAAGAGCGTGGTCTCGGCGGATGCCTTCGGCGACGTCACCGAGGGCAACATCGGCGAGTTCATGAAATACCTGCCGGGCGTCTCGGTGGACTACGTGGCGGCGGATGTGCGCACCATGTCGGTGCGCGGCTTCGCCGACAACTTCACGAGCGTTTCGGTCAATGGCGCGCGCATGGCCAGCTCCTCCTCCGGCGCGGGCAGCCGTTCCTTCGAGTTCGAGCAGGTCTCGATCAACAACGTGTCGCGCATCGAGATCTCCAAGGCGCCCACGCCCAGCATGCCCGCCGATTCGCTCGGCGGCGCCGTGAATCTCGTCAGCAAGAACGCCTTCGAGCGCAAGGGCGCGGAGCTCAAATACAAGGTCTACCTCAGCCTCAACAGCGAGGACCTCGACCTCTTCAAGAAGACGGACGGCCCGATGAACAAGCGCACCTACAAGGCGCTGCCGGGTTTTGATTTCGACTACACCCTGCCGGTGTCGAAGACCTTCGGCCTCGTGGTCACCGGCCTGTCGTCCAACCAGTTCAACGAGCAGCACCGCACGCAGAACACCTATGAGTTTGCCCGCGCCGGGGCGACCGCCACCAACCCCTACCTGCAGCAATACCAGTTCCAGGACGGCCCGAAGAACACCTTCCGCGACTCGCTGAGCGTCAAGGCGGACTGGAAAGTGCGGCCCCACCACGTGCTCTCCGCCAGCCTGCAGACCAACTATTACCTCTCCCAGTTCGGCAACCGCAACTTCGCCTACAACATCGGCACCACCGCCACCCCCGCCACGACCGGCGGTCAGGCCCTCACCTGGACCCCGACCTCCGTCACCGGTGCCAGCGGCCGCGGCAGCGTGCAGGGGCAGACCTCCTTCCGCGACAAATACGGCGCGACCACTGCCGGCAACATCACCTGGACCTACAAGGAAAACGCGTGGGAGGTCGATGCCAGCCTGAACGCCTCTCGCTCGCGGACCTGGTATCGCGACACCGCGCGCGGCCACTTCAGCGAGGTGCGCACGGCGCTGGCCGGGGTTTCTCGCATCAGCTTTAACGACATCAACTCTCTGCGGCCCGGCAGCATCAGCATCTACAACGCGGCCGACGCCCTGATCGATCCCACGCTGCTCAGCAACTACACCATCACCTTCGGCCGCGGCAACCCGATCGACGCCTACGACCAGTTCGCGGGCGGCAATCTCAACGCCAAGTATAACCTGGACCTCTCCTTCCCGGCCGCCGTCAAGGTCGGTCTCGACCAGCGCACCCAGAACCGCAACATCCGCCGCTACGACCAGTCGTGGAATCTCGCCGGCACGGTCACCGGCGCCGACTACGTGGACCAGAGCTACCTGAACCAGGATCCCTACTGGGGCCTGCCGGCCCAGCAGTGGCCCGACCCCTACAAGCTCTATGCGCTGATGAATTCCACCCCCGCGGCCTTCGCCCAGACGGCGGCGCAACAGCTGGCCGCCGAGCGCTTCCGCATCCAGAACTCCCAATACCTGGAGGAGACGATCTCCGCCGCCTACGTCCAGGCCGAGCTCAAGCTGCTGGGCGGCCGCCTCGGCATCGTCACCGGTGTGCGCTTCGAGAAGACCGAGGACATGGGCCGCGGCCCGAAGACCAAGGGCCCGATCAACACCCTCCCGCTGCTGCAGGCCAACCTGATCGAGCGCGGCTACGAGACCAGCGCCAGCTACGACGGCTACTATCCTAGCTTCCACGCCACCTACGCCATCAACGACCAGCTGCTCGCCCGCTTCTCCTACTCGACCTCGCTCGGCCGGCCGGACTTCGCCAACATCCTCCCGCTGGCACGTGTCAACGACACCAGCGTCGTGCTCGATGACGGCCTCACGCCGACCATTCCGCCGCTGACCGTGATCGTCACCAACACCGCGCTCAAGCCCTGGGACGGCGAAAGCTACGATTTCTCGCTGGAGTATTATTTCCCGAAGGGCGGCGTGCTCTCCGCCGGCTACTTCATCAAGAACCTGTCCGACTTCTGGGGCACCGCCAACCGGATCGTGACCGCCCAGGACATCGCGGACTTCGATCTCGATGCCTCGGCCCTCGGCCTCAACCTCCAGACCACCGTCAACGTCGGCAACGCCAAGATCACCGGCTTCGAGTTCAACTTCCAGAAGTCCCTCGATTTTCTTCCCGGTATCGCGCGGGATTTCAGCATCTTCGCCAACGCCACCAAGCTCGACCTCTCCGGGCCCAAGAGCGCGGACTTCGCCAAGTTCATCGAGGAGTCCGCCAGCTGGGGTGTCACCTACAGCCGCAAGCCCGTCGTGCTTTCCCTCAAGTGGAACTACCGCGGCCGGCAGCGCCTCGGCGCGCAGACGGGCACGGCCTTCCAGCCGGTGGGCGTGGATGCCGGGTTCCGCGAATACTATGCGCCGCGCACCTTCCTCGATGCGAACGCCGAGTATCAGTTCTCCAAGCGCTTCACCGCCTTCGCCAACGCGCGCAACATCCTGAACGTTCCCCAGACCCTCGAGCGCTACAACGACGTGTCTCCCGCCTACTCCCGTCAATATCGCATTGAGGAGTTCGGCGTGCAGATCGCCGTCGGCATCAAGGGCACGTTCTGAGGCGCCCGCTGCCCCGCCAGCCGGCGGGCACCGTTGGCCGGCGCCCGCCATTCTCATCGCCTTGCCGCCGTTGGCGGTCTAATGATCGCCGCCCAACAATCACACCGCCGCTCCTCCTCGCCTGATGCACATCCACGCCACCAGCTATCCCCGCCTCGCCGCCGCTCTGCCGCCCGAACAGCTTCGTGCGGAGTTTCTCGTCGCCGGCCTCTTCGCGCCCGGCGCGGCCCACTTCCGCTACTGGGAAACCGACCGCACCATCGTCGGCGGCATCGTGCCCGGCGCCGGGTCGATCGATCTGCCCAATCCCGCGGAGGTCCGCAGCGCGTTCTTCCTCGAGCGCCGCGAGGCCGGCGTGATCAACCTCGGCGGCCCGGGCAGCATCACGGTGGATGGCGCCGTGCACGCCATGGCCCCGCTCGACGGCCTCTACCTCGGTCGCGGCACGCGGGCCGTCGCGTTCAGCTCGCTCTCCCCCAGCCAGCCGGCGCGGTTTTATTTCCTCTCCTATCCGGCCCACGCGGCCTATCCCGTGCGGCACATCGCGCACGCCGCCGTGACCGGCACCCGGCTCGGCGCCGCCGCCACGGCGAACGATCGCACCATCTTCAAGTATTTCCATCCCGGCGCGTTTCCCACCTGCCAGCTCGTCATGGGTTTCACCCGCCTGGAGCCCGGCTGCGTCTGGAACACCATGCCGCCACACACGCACCTCCGCCGCTCCGAGGTTTACTGCTATTTCAACGTCCCCGCTGACGGCGCCGTGTTTCATTTCATGGGCGAGCCGTCCGCCACCCGCCACCTCGTCGTCCGCGACCTCGAGGTCGTGCTCTCGCCGCCGTGGTCCATCCACAGCGGCTGCGGCACCGCGGCCTACGGCTTTGTCTGGGGCATGGGCGGCGAGAACCAGGATTTCGCCGACATGGATCCCGCCCCGGTCGCCTCCCTGCGGTAATCCCATGGCCTCGATCCTCGACAGCTTCCGCCTCGACGGCAAAGTCGCCATCGTCACCGGCGCCTCCCGCGGTCTCGGTGCCGCCATGGCGCAGGCCTACGCCGAGGCCGGTGCCGACCTCGTGCTCGTGGCCCGGGGAGAGATGCGCGCGCTGCAACAGACCATTGCCGCCGCCGGCCGCCGCAGCGTGGTGGTCGCCGCCGATGTGGGGACGGCCGCCGCCGCCGCGCAGATCGTGGCCGCCGCTTATGCGGCTTTCGGTCGGGCCGACATCCTCGTCAACAACGCCGGCATCATCCGTCGCGCCAATCTCCTCGAGTTCTCCGAGACCGACTGGGCCGACGTGCTCAACGTCAACCTCACCGGCGCCTTCCGCCTCAGCCAGCGCTTCGCCGCCGAGTTGGTGGCGCGCAAGTCGCCGGGCAAGATCATCAACATCGCCTCGATGCTGTCCTTCCAGGGCGGCGTGCGCGTCGTCTCCTACACCGCCGCCAAGAGTGCGCTCGCCGGCCTCACCCGCGCCATGGCTAACGAGCTCGCGCCCTCCGGCATCAACGTCAACGCCATCGCCCCGGGCTACATGGCGACCGACAACACCGCCGCCCTGCAGGCCGACCCCGTGCGCAACCGGGCCATCCTCGACCGCATCCCCGCCGGCCGCTGGGGCACCCCGGCCGACCTGGCCGGCGCCGCGGTCTTCCTCGCCGCCCCGGCCTCCGACTACATGCAAGGCCACGTCCTCGCGGTCGATGGTGGCTGGCTCGTGCGGTGAGCCCCACCCTTTTGTCATTCTGAACGCAGTGAAGTGCCGAGCGAAGCGACATCCTCATCCATCAACATGGCCGCTGGCGGATATCGTGATGGATGCTTCGCTACGCTCAGCATGACAGAAAAAATTCAAGATCACCGGACATGAAGCTTCGCCTCCTGCTCCTCGCCCTCGGTCTCGCCGGTTCGCTCCCCGCCGCCGGGCGCCTCACCGTCACCGTCACCCACGACTACGCCGGCGCGCGCCCGGCCGAGACCATCACCGTGCCGTGGTCCGAGGTGAACAAGGCCCTGCCCGGCGCGCTGCTCCAGCGCATCGCCGTCAAGGACGCGCAGGGCGCCGTGCTGCCCTACCAGGTCACCAACGTCGCCCCGCAGGCCAAGGACCCCAAGGGCGAGGGCATCGCCTACGGCGAGCTCATCTTCCAGCATGACTTCGCCGCCGGTGAGAAATCCGCCACGTTCACGGTCGAGAAAATCGACACCGTTGCGCCGGTGTTTCCTTCCAAGGTCTTCGCCCGCTACGTCGGCGAGCGCCTCGACGATTTCGCCTGGGAGAACGACAAGGTCGCCCACCGCACCTACGGCCCCGCGCTTGCCGCCCCGGCCGTGCCCGGTTCCGACAAGGAAGTCCTGGTCACGAGCGGCCTCGATGTCTGGAGCAAGCGCGTCGCCTATCCCATCGTGGACCGCTGGTATAACAAGGGCCACGACCACTACCACAAGGACGAGGGCGAGGGCATGGACATGTATCAGGTCGGCATCACCCGCGGCTGCGGCGGCACGGGCATCTGGGACGGCCAGACACTCTGGGTCGGCCGCAATTACCAGACTTGGCGGGTCCTCGCCAACGGCCCGATCCGCGCGATCTTCGAGCTCACCTACGACACCTGGTCGGCCAACGGCATCTACGTCACCGAGACCAAGCGCTTCACCGTGGATGCCGGCAGCAACCTCGACCGCATCGACAGCACCTTCACCGCCGCGGGCAACGCCAGGGAGATCACCGTCGGCATCGGCCTGAACAAAAATCCCGCCGACAAGGGCCAGGAGCCCGTCATCGCCCTCGCGCCCGTTGCGGCCGATGGCTCGTTCACCCAGTGGGTCGCGCAGAAGTCCAACGGCGCGCTCGGCACGGCGGTCATCGTGCCGGATGGCTTCGCCGGCTTCGCTGCTGACGAGCGCAACCACCTCGTCCTCGCCAAGGCCGCCTCCGGGGTCCCGCTCCGCTATTACGCCGGTGCCGGGTGGTCCAAGGCCGGCGAGTTCACCACCGCCGAGGGTTGGAACGCCTACGTCGCCGCGTTCGCGGCCCGGCTCAAGGCGCCCCTCAGGGTCGCGCTCTCCCCATGAGCCCGCTCCGCCGCATCCTGCTCGTCGGCCTGCTGCCGTTCACGTGCGCTGCGGCGGCCACCGTCCCGCAGTTCCGCGGCGCCACGCCGCTCGAGTGGTCCGTCAAGCTGGCGGATTCGGAAATGGCCCGCACCGGCGGCCAGTATTTCTTCGGCGATGCCAACCCCAGCGCACGCATCGATTACACCACGTCGTTCTTCGGAACCGCGCTCGTCAGGCTCGCCGACCGCACGGGCAAGACGGCCTACGCGGATTACGGCCTGAAATTCGGCACCTCCTTCGTCGCGGCCGACGGTTCCATCCACACCTACAGGCGCGAGGACTATAACATCGACAACATCCCGCCCGGGAAGGTGCTGCTGCTCGCGTGGGAGCGCGGCGACCGCTCGCCGGCCCTGAAGCAGGCGATCGACACGCTCTACGCGCAGATGCAGACGCACCCGCGCACGAGCGAGGGCGGCTTCTGGCACAAGCTCAGGTATCCTAACCAGATGTGGCTCGACGGCCTCTTCATGGCGTCACCCTTCCTCGCCCACTACGGCAAGGTCTTCGCGGAGCCCGCCGCGTTCGACGAGGCGGCGCGGCAGATCACGCTGATGGACCGGCACGGCTACGACGCGAGGACCGGCCTCTATTACCACGCCTGGGACGAGACCCGCTCGCGCCCGTGGGCCAACCCACAGACCGGCCAGTCGCCAAACTTCTGGGGCCGCGCCGTCGGCTGGTATGCCATGGCCATCGTTGACTCGCTCGATTTCCTCCCGCCCACGCATCCGGAGGTGGAGCACATCAACGAGATCCTGCGCAAAGTCGCCGACGGCATCGTCCGCTGGCAGGACCCGTCGAGCGGTCTCTGGTGGCAGGTGCTCGACCAGGGCGACCGGAAGGGCAACTACCTCGAGGCCACCGCCTCCTGCATGTATGTCTACACGCTCGCGAAGGGCATCAACCGCGGTTACCTCCCGCGCGACAAATACCTGCCCGCCCTCCTCAAGGGCTATGAGGGCATCGTTCGCGACTTCATCCGCCAGAACGCGGACAACACGGTCGACCTCACGCGCTGCTGCCAGGTCGCCGGCCTCGATTACACCAACGCCCAGGGCCGGCCGCGCGACGGCTCGTTCGGGTATTACGTCGGCGAGCCCATCGTGGACAACGACCTGAAGGGCGTCCCGGCCTTCATTCTCGCCGGCATCGAGCTCGAGCAACTGCTCGGCACGAAGGAAACGACCTTCCACGCCCGTGGCTGGGGTGACTACGAGACGGTGCTTGCCCGCATCAAGGCCCCGACGTTCCCGGACCGCGATTTCCCGATCACGAGCTACGGCGCTCAGGCCGGCGCCGACTCGACCGCCGCCATCCAGGCCGCGATCGACGCCTGCACCCAGGCCGGCGGCGGCCGCGTCGTCGTGCCGGCGGGCGAGTGGCTCACCGGTGCCCTCCGCCTCAGGAGCAACGTCAACCTGCACGTCGCCGGGGGCGCCACGCTCCGCTGGACCTTCGACCTCGGCAAGTATCCGGTCGTCTTCACGCGCTGGGAGGGCGTTGAGTGCATGAACTACTCGCCCTTCATCTACGCCCACGGCGAGGAGAACCTCGCCATCACCGGCCCGGGCACGCTCGACGGCGGCGCCACCTGGGAGACCTGGTGGTCGTGGAACCTCCGCACCGACAACCCGCGCAAGCAGAAAGCCGACCGCGACAAACTCATCGAGCTGGGCGAGGCCAACGTGCCGGTCGAGCAGCGCGTCTTCGGCCCCGGCCATTACCTGCGCCCGAACTTCATCCAGCCGTATAAGTGCAAAAACATCCTCATCGAGGGCGTGACCATCCTCCGCTCGCCGATGTGGGAGATCCACCCGGTGCTCTCGTCGAACATCACCGTCCGCGGTGTGAAGATCACCAGCCACGGCCCGAACAACGACGGCTTCGACCCCGAATCCTCCCGAGACATCCTCGTCGAGGACACCCTGTTCGACACCGGCGATGACTGCATCGCCATCAAGTCCGGCCGCAACGGCGACGGCCGCCGCGTCAACGTGCCGTCCGAGAACATCGTCATCCGCCGCTGCCTCATGAAGGACGGCCACGGCGGCGTCGTGCTCGGCTCCGAGTGCACCGGCGGCATCCGCAGCGTTTTCATCGAAAATTGCGAGATGGACAGCCCCGGGCTCGACCGCGCCCTGCGCTTCAAGAACAACGCCGTGCGCGGCGGCATCTTGGAAAACGTCTTCATGCGCCACGTGAAGATCGGCCGGGTGGGGGAGGCCGTCCTCACCATCGACCTGCTCTACGAGGAAGGCGCGCAGGGCGCCTTCCCGCCCATCGTCCGCAACGTCCAGCTGGACCACATCACCAGCTCCGCCAGCCCGCGCGTCATGTTCATCCGCGGCTTCGAGGGTGCGCTCATCGACAACATCCGCATCAGCAACTCCACCTTCCGCGGCGTGACCGAGACGGAGGTTGTCACCCACACCGGCTCCATCAGCCTGCGGAACGTCACCATCGAGCCCGCCCGGGAGGCCCGCGGCCTCAACTCCGTCGGCTCCCCGCCGGCCCCCGCCCCCGGCAACCCTAAACCCGCCCCCTGCCCACGATGAGCAAGTTCAATGCAGTCAACGATCAGATCGGCCGATACCGTTGGACGATCTGCGCTCTGGTGTTCTTTGCCACGACCGTCAACTACCTCGACCGCAATGTGCTCGGCCTGCTGAAGCCCGTCCTGTCGGGAGACGGCGTGTTTGGCGCGACGAAGGCGGATCAGGAGCTGAATTACGCCAACGTCGTCATTTGTTTCCAGCTGGCCTACGCGATCGGCATGGTCTTCGCCGGCCGCGTGATCGACTGGGTCGGCACCAAGCAGGGTTACGCCTACTCGCTCATCGGCTGGAGCGTCGCGGCCATCGGTCACGCCTTCGGCCACCACACCTGGAGCTTCGGCTTCTGGCGCGCCGCGCTCGGTCTCACCGAGTCCGGCAACTTTCCGGCGGCCAACAAGACCATCGCCGAGTGGTTCCCGAGGAAGGAACGCGCCCTCGCCACCGGCCTCTACAACTCCGGTGCCAACATCGGCGCCATTGTCGCCCCGCTCTGCGTGCCGCAGATCGCCGCCGCCTGGGGCTGGGAATGGGCCTTCATCCTCACCGGTGTCGTCGGCCTCCTCTGGCTCGCGTTCTGGTATAAGATGTATGACTCCCCGGCGGCCAAGCTGAAGAGCGGCGAGCTGTCCCAGGCCGAATACGACCACATCCACAGCGACAAGGAGGAGCAGGCGGATGCCGCCGCGGCCAGCCAGCCGAAGGTCAGCTGGGGCCGCCTGCTGGGCTTCCGCCAGACCTGGGCCTTTGTGGTCGGCAAGTTCCTGACGGACCCGATCTGGTGGTTCTTCCTTTTCTGGCTGCCGGCGTTCCTCGCCGGCGAGAACAACCGGAAGATCGAGGCTTTCACGGCGGCCAACCCCGGCTTTGCCGGCGATCCCGCGACCATCCCCGGGGTGATCAGCTGGCCGTTTGCGGTCGCCGTGGTCTACACCATCGCCACCGGCGGTTCCATCTTCGGCGGCTGGCTGCCGAGGCAATTCATCAACGGCGGCATGGATCCCAGCAAGGCGCGCAAGCTGGCCATGTTTATTTTCGCGCTCTTCCCGCTCTGCGTGCTCGCGGCTTCCCGCCTCGGCGAGATCAACACCTGGCTGGCCGTCGGCACCATCGCCATTGCCTGCTCTGCTCATCAGGCTTGGTCGGCCAACATCTTCACGACCGTGTCCGACATGTTCCCCAAGCGCGCCGTCGCCTCGGTCACGGGCATCGGCGGCATGGCGGGCGGCATCGGCGGCATCCTGATCGCCCGCGCGGCCGGCGTGATGCTCGCGCACTACACCGCGCTCGGCAAGATCGAGGTCGGTTACGGCATCATGTTCGTCATCTGCGGCTCCGCTTACATCGTCGCGTGGGTGCTCATGCACCTGTTGGTGCCGAAGTTCAAACAGGTCCAGCTCTGACCATGATCCGCCGGATGCTGTTGTTCCTCGTGCTCGGCCTGGCGGCCGGTGTGACCGCAGGCGCCGCGGTGCGCTGGGATGACATCCTGCGCCAGCCGGCGGCGTGGTATGCCGGCGGGGAGGCGCGCGCCGTCGCCGCCAGCATTCTTCAATACCAGACGAAGGAAGGCGGCTGGCCGAAAAACAAGGACATGACGGCGCCGCCCACGGCCGCCTTCCTGGCCGACACCAAGTTCGACCATCGCGCCCCGACCATCGACAACGACGCCACCACCACCCAGCTGTGCTACCTCGCGCTGGTCATCACGGCGCACGATGACGCGGAGCTGCGCGCCGCCTTCGTGCACGGCTTCGATTACCTGCTCGCGGCCCAATACCCCAGCGGCGGCTGGCCCCAGTATTTCCCGCTGGTCAAGGGTTACTACACCCACATCACCTACAACGACGACGCCATGGCCAACGTGCTCACCCTGCTGCGCGACGCGGCCCGGGGGCGCGCGCCCTACGCCTTTGTGGACACCGCCCGCCGCGCGCAGGCCGCCGCCGCCGTGGAGCGGGGCACCACCTGCATCCTGCGCACCCAGGTCAGGCAGGACGGCCGGCTCACCGCCTGGTGCGCACAGCACGACGAGACCACCCTCGCGCCGGCCCCGGCCCGCAAATTCGAGCCGGCCGCCCTTTCCGGCGGCGAGTCCGTCGGGATCGTGCGCTTCCTGATGGGCATAGATTCCCCTTCGCCGGAGGTCATCGCCGCCATCGAGGGCGCGGTGGCCTGGTTGCGCGGCGCCACGCTTCACGGCCTGCGCTACGAGGAATTCACCGCCGCCGACGGCCGGCCGGACCGACGCACCTTCGCCGACCCGGCGGCGCCTGCGATCTGGGCCCGTTTCTATGAGCTGGGCACGAACCGGCCGATTTTCACCGGCCGCGACCAGATTATCCGCTACGACTATAATGCCATCGAGCGCGAGCGCCGCACCGGCTACCATTACCTCGGTGACTGGCCCGCCAACCTGCTCGCCAAGGATTATCCCCGCTGGCGCGCGAAGCACAAACGGCCGTGAACCTGCTTGAAAGGTGGAGCGCGGCCTCCGGACGCGCTTGGAACATCCCTCACAACGCGTCCAGAGGCCGCGTTCCACCTACCATCCTGATGCTGGTGCTGGCGGGTTGCTCCACGCCCACGACACCACTCGCCGCCGCCGCTCCCCTGCCGCGCGGCATTCGCGTCCTGAACCTTTGTAACCTATTAGGTTACAAACGGCCTTTGGCCCGCGTGGCCGCGCTCGCGCTCGCTCTCAATTTCGCCCTCAGCCTGCGCGCCGCGCCCCAACCCGATGCCATCGTCGCCGCCGATGGCTCCGGCCAATACACCTCGCTGCAGGCGGCCATCGACGCCGCCCCGATGCAGACCGATCCTGCCGCGCCGCGTTGGGGCATTCTCGTCAAGGCCGGCACCTACCGCGAGCGCATCTACGTCCAGCGCGAACGCGGCCACCTCCGCGTGGTCGGCGAGGGTGCGTCCCGCACGATCATTGCGTGCGACCAGCACGCCAATCTCCCCGGTCCCGACGGCAAGCCCATCGGCACCTTCCGCACGGCCACCGTGCAGATCGACGGCGACGGCATGGTGTGGGAAAATCTCACCATCGCCAACACCGCCGGCCGCCCCGGCCCGCGCGGCAGCGGTCCCGCCGTCGCCCAGGCTGTCGCCCTTCGCGCCGACGGCGACCGCCTCGTGTTCCGCCACTGCCGCTTCCTCGGCTGGCAGGACACGATCCTCGTGAACCGCGGCCGGCACTATTTCGCGGACTGCTCCATCGAGGGCAGCGTGGATTTCATCTTCGGCGGAGCGACGGCTTATTTTGACCGTTGCCGCGTGCATTGCCTCGCCGACGGCTACATCACGGCGGCCTCCACCCCGAAGGACCAGCCCCACGGCTACGTCTTTGCCGATTGCACCATCTCCGGGGATGATGGCGCGAAGACCTACCTCGGCCGCCCGTGGCGCGAATTCGCGCGGACCGTGTTCCTGCGCACCGCGATGTCCGCGGTCGTCCGCGCCGAGGGTTGGCACAACTGGCACAAGCCCGGCGCCGAGCGGACGACGTTCTACGCCGAGTTCGGCAGCACCGGTCCGGGTGCCAGCGACGCCACCCGCGTCACGTGGGCCCAGCCGGTCACCGCGGCGGCCGCTGCCGCGCTCACGCCGGCCGCCGTGCTGGGCGGGGCCGACGGCTGGAATCCAGCCACGCCATGAGCCGGAAGTTCCGCTGGCTCCTGTTGGCCTTGTTGCCCGCGCTGGGGCTGGCCGCCGAGCCGGCCGCGACACCGCTGCGCATCGTCCTCGTGGGCGATTCCACCGTGACCGACGACTCTGGCTGGGGTGCGGGGTTCAGGCAGTTCGTCACCGCGCCCGCCCTCGTGGAGAACATGGCGCGCGGGGGCCGCAGCTCGAAGAGCTACCGCGACGAGGGTCACTGGACGCAGGCGCTCGCGCTCAAGGGCGATTACTATCTGATCCAGTTCGGTCACAACGACCAGCCGGGCAAGGGTCCCGAGCGCCAGACCGACCCCGACACGACCTTCTACGCGAACATGGCGCGCTACGTGGACGAAGTCCGCGCCCAGGGCGGCACGCCCGTGGTCATCACCCCGCTCGTGCGCCGCACGTTCTCGAAGGACAACCCCGCGAAACTCACCTCCGCCCACGTCCCTTACGCCGAAGCCGTGAAACGTCTCGCCGCGGCGAAGAATGTCGCGCTCATCGATCTCCACGCCACGAGCCTGGCCTTCTGTGAGCAGATCGGTCCCGCGCGCACGGCCGAATTCAATTTTTCGGATTCCGCCGGCAGGAACGACACCACGCATCTGCGGGGCGAGGGGAGCCTCGCTTTCGCACGCCTCGTCATGGACGACCTGCGGCGCGCCGTGCCGGCGCTGCGCCCCTGTTTGCGCGCGGCCCCTCTCGCGGCGGACGCGCCGGCCTGGCAGCCGGATCGCGGCGACGGCACCTATCTGAACCCGATCCTGCACGCCGATTACTCCGACCCCGACGTCGTGCGCGTGGGCGACGATTACTGGATGACGGCGTCGAGCTTCAGCCATGTGCCCGGTCTGCCCATCCTGCACTCGCGCGACCTCGTCAACTGGACGCTCGTCGCGCACGCGCTGCCCCGGCTCGTGCCGGAGGACGCTTTCCGCACGCCGCAGCACGGCAAGGGCGTGTGGGCTCCGGCCATCCGCCATCACGCGGGCAAGTTCTGGATCTATTATCCCGACCCCGATTTCGGCATCTACCTCGTCACCGCCATCGATGCGCGCGGCCCGTGGAGCGCGCCGGTGCTCGTGAAGGGCGGCCGCGGCCTCATCGATCCGTGCCCGCTGTGGGACAACGACGGCCGGGTGTATCTCATTCACGGCTGGGCCAACAGCCGCGCCCGGGTAAAGAACGTCCTCACGCTGCTCGAACTGAACGCCGAGGGCACCGGGGTCATCGACGATTTCGGCTACATCATCAACGGCGACAAGCTGCCCAACTACACGACGCTCGAGGGCCCGAAGCTCTACCAGCGCCACGGCTGGTATTATGTCTTCGCCCCCGCCGGCGGCGTCGCCACCGGCTGGCAGTCAGTGTTCCGCTCGCGCAACATCCGCGGCCCCTATGAGGAGCGCATCGTGCTCGCGCAGGGCCAGTCGCCCGTCAACGGCCCGCACCAGGGCGCGCTTGTGGACACGCCCGGCGGCGAGCCGTGGTTCCTGCATTTCCAGGACAAGGCCGCCTATGGCCGCATCGTGCACCTGCAGCCGGTGCGCTGGGAGAACGACTGGCCACTGCTGGGCACGGGCGCCGCGACTGGCGCCACGCCGGGCGAGCCCGTGTTGGTGCACCGGAAGCCAGCGCTCCCGCCGCAACCCGCCGCCGTGCCGGCGACCTCGGACGACTTCAACTCGCCCGCCCTCGGCCTCCAGTGGCAGTGGCAGGCCAACCCGCAAGCCGACTGGCTCTCGCTCACCGCCCAGCCCGGCGCGCTCCGCCTTTTCGCTCAGCCCGAGCCCCAGCCCGGCAACCTCTATGACTCGCCGGCGCTGTTGCTGCAGAAATTCCCCGCGCCGGCATTCAGCGTGACAGCGGTGCTCACGGACGCGACGGCGGCGCAGGCCGGCCTGATCGTCTTCGGCCGGGACTATGCCTGGATCGGCTGGCGCGATGGCCAGCTCGTGCAGGTCACGGTCCGTCAGGCCGCCGACCACCCGCTCGCGACCGAGGAGGTCGCCCGCGAAAAGATCACCGGCCCCGTGCATCTGCGGGTTGACGTGGCCGACGGTGGTCACTGTCGCTTCAGCTACAGTCGCGACGGAAAAGTCTTCACGCCGCTCGGCGACACCTTCACCGCCACCGCCGGCCGCTGGGTCGGCACCAAGGTGGGCCTCTTCGCCGCCGGCGACCGCGGCACCCACGCCGATTATGACTCATTCCGGGTCGGTCCGGCGTTGCGATAGTGGATTTGTGCTTCCGGTGTAATCCGGGCTGGCTAGCGGCGTCTCGACGGCTATCCGGTTTATCTTTGCGCCCGCTGTCCCCATCTTTTTTCCACCGGTGCCTGCTGCTGGCCGGCCTGGCCGGTGCCGGACTGCCGGCCCAGATCGCCCCGGCGGTGGATCCGGCGGTCGCCTTGCCCAAGTTTGAGGTGAAGGAGCATACGGCGGACGAGGACTACGACGCCACCGGCCTGGGCGCGCACGAGGAGGAGTTGCGCAGTGCGCCGTTCGCCAACGAGCTGACGATGGTGGATATCGACGCCGAGGAGGGTCTCAGCCTGGAGACGGCGGCGGAATTGTCCGCCATCAGCACCACGTCGCCCGCCGCCGTCGCGGCCGGCGAGGAGCGGCTCAACCTGCGCGGCTTCCCGACGCCGGTCCTGCGCAACGGCTTCATCCAAATCGGCATCCTCGAGACGTTGAATGTCGGCAAGACCATCGTCATCCAGGGGCCGCTCGTGCCGGTGCTGGGGCGCGCGGCTCCCGGCGGCATCCAGGATTTCATCACCACGCGGCCGCAGGCGAAGAACCGCAACCGGCTGGACCTCTCGGCCAGCACGCGGCAACGGCAGAAGGTGTCGGCCGAGGCCACCGGCACCCTGCGCAAGAACCGGCTCTGGCACCGCCTCGCCGTGGATTGGTCGCGCCGGACCGGCCCGGAGGAATTTGTGCGCGAGCAGGACCTGTTCATCAGCGGGGCGCTGACGGTGAAGCACAGCCGCGCCGCCAGCAGCCTGCTCAGCGTGGATTATCGCCGCCTCGACGCGGTAGTGACGCCCGGCATCCCCGAATACAAGCTGGCTGCCGGGCAGAAGGTGATAGGCCCCTACCTGCCGCTCGCGCATTTCAATGCCAACGGGCCGGACGCCGGCGTGTTGCGCCAGAGCCTGGTGGTCGGCGCGCAGTTCGAGAGCCAGCTCAGCCGCACGCTGACGCTGCGGGCCGCCGCCGAGGGTTGGTGGCGCTCGATTGACCAGGACCGGTTCACCACCTCGCAACTGGTGCTCTCCACCGGACTCTTCGAGGGCACGCGCGAGCCGCGCCATGTGGAACAGCGGCAGCACGCCCTGGCCACGCACCTCGAGCTGACCGCTCGTTTCCGCACCGGCGCGCTGGAGCACAAGCTCCTCGGCTACGCCGGCATGACCTGGGGCGACTACGACCGCGGCGAGCGGGCGCTGTCCATCGCGGACCGCAACGCGCTGCCGCTGGCCGTGCGCCGGTTCAACCCGGCCGCGCCGGACTATTTTTTCCCGGAGTTCAGCGAGGCTCTCTACTCGCGGGTCCTGACGGATCGCGGCGAGACCGCCCGCTACACCTCGGCCGAGATCAGCGACCGCGTGGCGTTCGCCCGGGGCCGCACGGTGCTGACGGCGGGCCTGCGCTCCGACGAGGTGGCTCTCACGGTGGACGACCGGCGGGCCACGGCCCCGATCCCTCATACCCGCGATCGCACGGCGCAACTGAGTTACCACGTCGGCGTGAATCACCAGGTCGTCCGCAACCGCGTGCTGGTCTTCGCGACCGTGAGCACGGCCTTCGATCCTTCCACGCCGGTGGATGCGCGCACCGGCCGCATCCAGGAGAACGAGACGACGCTCGGCTACGAGGGCGGGGTGAAGGGCCGCAGCCGCGACGGCCAGGTGGACTATTCCACCTCGGCCTTCCTGCTCTACAACCGCCACATCGCGCGCCGCAATCCGCTCTACGATGACCCGGTGTTCGACGCCAACCAAACCCAGCCGCAGCTCGTCGCGGCCGGCGAGGAGCGTTTTGCCGGAGTCCGCGCAGAGTTCCGCTACCGGCTGTCGGCCACCTGCAACGTGGCCTTTCGCGGGGTTCATCTGGAAGCCATCACGACCCAGTCGCCCGCGCTCGGGCCGGAAGTGGGCCGGCAGATCGCGCGGCTGCCGCAGGACACCGCGACCGCCCAGTTTCGCCGCAACCCGCCGAAGGGCGCGGGCTTCAACTGGGGCGCGAGCCTCAGCTACATCGGCGCCTACGTCGCCCACTATGAGGACGCCAAGCGCGCTTACCTGGCCTACCCCGGCTACGGCTTGCTGGGCTTGAACGCCGGCTACGCCTGGAAGCGCGGACCGCGGCAGTTCAACGTCGCGCTCAACCTGCGCAACGCCCTCGATCGCGATCTGCTGGCGACCAACGCCCGCGTCGGCGCGGGCCGCGAGCTAGGCTTCTCGGCGCGGGTCGGTTTCTGAACCGGTTTTTGCGGCCGCGGCGGGCTCGGGGCTTGCCGTTTTCGGGCGAAGATAATTCCATGTTGGCCCGCTGTTTCATGGGTGAAACGACTGCGGCTGAACCTCATTCCCCGTGTCCGCCATCAACGAATTCCTGCTGAAGCACCACCTGCGCATCGCGCAGAATCCCTGCGTCTCGCCTGACTTTTGCCTCGACTGGCCGTCGCTGCAAAAATCCTTTGCCGACCCGGCCGCCACCGGGCTGGTCTTCCACCCGAAGTCCACCTTCGAGACGGCCGCCGGCACCTGGACGCTGGTCGAGCAGGCCGCGACCGGCGACTGCGCGTGGCGCTTGGAGTCCAAGACGCTCAGTGACCCGAGCCGGGTGCTCGCGGAGGGCGTGTCCACCAAGCCCGGCCGGGCGGCCTTTCCCGCCACTTGGGTCAATCTGCTCAAGCTGAAGAACCTCATCCAGGAACATGACGCGGGCTCGACGATCTTCCCGACCGCCGGCGCCCGACTCGGCCGCTCCACGCTGGGCGTCGGCGCACGCTTCACCACGCTGCACTGGCCCGCGGTCGAGTGGGCGATGAGCGCCCTCGAGATCGGCCTCACCGCCAACCAGAATTCCATCCCGCGCGAGCTCGTCTATGACGTGGACGCCATGCTCGGCCACCGGCTCGACACCGTGCCGTTCCCCTTCATTGGCACCAGTGTCCCCGAGGGCCACCAGGGCCAGAGCGTCGAGGGCATGAGCCACGGTTGCGTGCTCTCGAAGCTCAAGACGGGGTTTCATCGCCGCCGCATCGCCTGGTCCTTCAACGCCGACCACCAGCCCATCGGCGGCAAGTTCGATGTCCGCGAGGACGCCCTCGTCAAGGGCTGCCTGCTCGCCAGCTACATCACCTTCGATCTCTCCCCCGAACTCGCGCTCAACCAGCCGGCGAAGATCGCCGACATCCCGGCCGACGTCGTCAGCCAGACCCGCGCCCGGGTCGCGGCCGCCGGCCTGAAGCTCGATGACGCCGCCTTCAACGCTCTGCTCGCGACCGTCTGGACACCGATGCAAAAGATGAAGCGCCGCGACGAGAAATACGCCGCCGCCCGCGCCGCTGCGTTCACCACCGAAGCCGGCCGCACCTATCTCCGCGAGCTCTCGATCGACGAGCTGCCCGGCCTGACCACGCCCGAGACGACCGCCATCATGCTCGCGCTGTGCGAGGTGCTCGGCATGCCGGTCAACTTCGTGGCCCCGGCCTTCGGCTTCCAGAAAAACACGCCGTATCCGGACAACGCCGGGCTGCGGAAGCTCATCGAGGCGCAGTGGGGCGTTTGCGCGAAGTTCGGCGTCTCCATCGGCTTCCACTCCGGCTCCGGCAAGTCGGCGGAGAACTACCAGGTCATGGGCTCGGTCACGGGCAGCGCGCTCGAGATCAAGACCAGCGGCCGCTACACCTACGAGATGGGGGTCGCGCTCTCGCAATCAAGAAATCCCGCCGACGCCGCCCTCTGGCGCGATTGGTATCAGTTCACCGTGGACATGGCTGTCGCCGGTGCCTTCAGCGCCGACGCCACCGAGCAGAAGATGGCCCGCCTCTTCGTCACGACCTCGCTGGCGGCGTTGAACAGGCCCACGGACGTCTTCGCCTCGCCTGCCACCTGCCGCGCTGAGCTCGAGGCGCTGCCGCCCTCGGCCGAGCACATGATTTTCTTCGAATACAACTTCCTCTACGTGCTCGCCGCCGGCGGCCGGCCGGAAAAGTCGGCCCTCGGCGACCACACGCCCGCCGGCTACCGGCAGCGCGCCCGCTTCTACGCCGTCAGCGCCGAGACGCGCCTGTTGTTCTCGAAGCGCATCGCGGCCTACCTCATCTTCCTCGCCGAGAACACCGGCTTGGCTACGAGGGAGCGCTGCGCCGCCACCAGCAAGCTGCTCGCATCCTACACCACGCTCGACGCGATGCTGAACGACATCAGCCGCTGAAGCGACCCGCTTCAGAAATCAAAAATCGAAAATGGCCACGCCTTTTATCCACGACGACTTCCTGCTCCACACCGACGCGGCCCGCGACCTGTATCACAACTTCGCCAAGGCCGAGCCGATCTACGACTACCATTGCCACCTGCCGCAGGCGCTGATCGCGGACAACCACCGGTTCGCCGACCTGTCCGAGATCTGGCTGGGTGGCGACCACTACAAGTGGCGCGCCATGCGCGCCAACGGCGTGACGGAGCGCGTCTGCACCGGGGACGCCCCGCCACGCGAGAAGTTCGACGCCTGGTGCGCGGCCGTGCCCAACACCCTCGGCAACCCGCTCTACCACTGGTCCCATCTCGAGCTCGCGCGCTACTTCGGCATCACCGACCTCATCAGCCCGAAGTCGGCGGACGCCATCTGGCAGCAGGCCAATGCGAAGCTGGCCGGCATGCGGGTGCACGACATCCTTGCGGCGAACAAGGTCGCCGTCATCTGCACGACCGACGACCCGGCCGACCCGCTCGCCGACCACGCGAAGATCGCCCAGCTCGGCATCAAGACAAAGGTTTACCCGACCTTCCGGCCCGACAAGGCGCTCGGCGTCAACGCCCCCGCCGCCTACAACGCCTGGCTCGAGAAACTCGGCGGCGAAGCGAAGGTCGCCATCAGGAATTTCGACGACCTGCTCACCGCGCTGAAGAAGCGCCACGCCGAATTTCACGCCGCCGGCGGCCGGTTGTCCGATCACGGGATGGAAACCGCGCTGGCCGAATCCTGCACGCACGCCGAGGCGACCGCGATCTTCGCCGCCGCCCGCGCCGGCCGGGCCGCATCGCCCCCCGACTGGGCGAAGTTTGGCTCGTTCCTCATGCTCGAGCTCGGCCGCTGGGATGCCCAGGCCGGCTGGACCAAGCAGCTCCACCTCGGCGCCCTGCGCAACAACAACACCCGCCTGCTCAAGGCCCTCGGGCCCGACACGGGCTTCGACTCCATCGGCGACTTCAACCAGGCCCGCGCGCTCAGCAACTACCTCAACGCCCTCGACGCGTCCGGCGAGCTGCCGCGCACCGTGCTCTACAACCTGAACCCGGCCGACAACTACGTCTTCGCGACGATGATTGGCAACTTCCAGGACGGCTCCGTCGCCGGCAAGATGCAGTTCGGCTCCGGCTGGTGGTTCCTCGACCAGAAGGAAGCCATGGAGTGGCAGCTGGGCACCCTCGCCAACCTCGGCCTGCTCAGCCGCTTCGTCGGCATGCTCACGGACTCGCGCAGCTTCCTCAGCTACACGCGCCACGAGTATTTCCGCCGCGTGCTCTGCAATTTCCTCGGCGGTCTCGTCGAGCGCGGCGAAATCCCGTTCGATCGCGAGCACGTCGGTGGCATGGTGAGGAACATCTGCTTCGCCAACGCCCGCGCCTATTTCCGGCTCGGGCTGGACGCGGCTTACGCGGGGTAAGGCGCAGCCCGGCGGGAAATGATTGTCGTTTACATGCCGCCGCCGCCGCGCGCATCGTAGCGCGCTGTTCCGCCCGCCCATGGCCAGTCTCACCGATGTAGCCCGCCACGCCCAGGTCTCGATCGCGACCGTGTCGCGCGTGATCAACAACTCCGACAAGGTGGTGCCGGAGACCCGGGATCTCGTCCGCAAGGCAATGGCCGAGCTCGGTTTCAAGCCCAACCGCGTGGCCCGTCGGCTGCGCCAGAAGGGTGGGTTCCGCCACCTGCTGGGTCTCATCATCCCGGACATCCAGAATCCCTTCTTTGCGGAGATGGCGCGCGGCGTGGAGGATGTCGCCTACGCCCACAAGTTCGCCGTGATGCTTTGCAACTCCGACGAGGATCTGAGGAAGGAGGAGTTCTACATCGACGTCCTGCAGTCGGAATCCGTGGACGGCATCATCCTGCCGCCCATCAGCGAACGCGATCCGGTGGTGCTGAAACTCATCGAGACCGGCGTGCCAGTCGTGACGGTGGATCGCAGCCTGACGCACCGCGCCATGGACAAGGTGGAGGTCGACAACCGCCGCGGCGCCTTCGAGGCCGTGGACCATCTCATCAAACTGGGTCACCGGCGCATCGGGCTGATCGCGGGCCGTCTCAATGTCTCCACCAGCCGCGAACGGCGGCTCGGCTACGATGACGCCATGGCCGCGCACAAGCTGCCGGTGGCGCCCGAATACATCCGGGGCGGCGACTTCAAGCAGGCGAGCGGTCGCGCCATGGCGGAGGAGCTCCTGGATCTGCCGTCGCCGCCCACGGCCCTGTTCGTGCTCAACAATCTCATGACGGTGGGCGCACTGGAGGCGATCCACCGGCGGAAGCTGAGAATCCCGGGGGATATCGCCGTGATTGGCTTTGATGATTTGCCTTGGGCCGAGGCGCTTGATCCGCCGCTCACAGTGGTGCGACAGCCCGCCTACGAGGTCGGCCAGGCCGCGACGGAATTGCTGTTGAAGCGTCTCGAGGACCCAAAACGCGCGGAAACACACCTCAAGCTTCTTCCGAAGCTTGTAATCAGAAATTCCTGTTGAGAAATGATTAACGAGTGTTGGGAACAAGATTTAGATAAAAGGTAAACGTTTACATTGATTTTTGCCGAAAGCCTGTTCAATACAGCTTTCGTATGCCCCTTACCCCCCCTCGGCGGCCTTCGCGTCTTCACGTTTGGATCGGCGTCTTGCTCGGCTTGGTCGCGCTCGTCGCGCCGATGCGGGCTGAAACATCGGCCCCAGCCCCGAAGCTGGTGGTGGTCATCTCCATCGATCAATTCCGCGCGGACTATCTTGTCCGCTTCCGGCCGTATTTCGTCGAAGGCGGGTTCAGGCGCCTCCTGGAGGGTGGGGCGGATTTCCAGAACAACCATTACCGTCACGCGGTGACGAAAACCGCGCCGGGCCACGCCACCATCCTGAGCGGCGTGCACGCCAACATCCATGGCATCGTCGCCAATGAGTGGGTCGATCGCACGACCTGGCAGGTGATCGAGTCGGTCGAGGATCCGGCCTTCCCGCTGGTCGGTGCCGCGCCCGCCACCGGGCGCTCGCCGGGTGGCGTGCTGGAGGCCAAGGCCGGACGCTCGCCGCGGAACTACCTCGCGACGACGGTGGGTGACCAGTTGAAGCTGCGCTTTGGCACCCACTCCAAGGTGTTCGCCGTCGCGCACAAGGACCGCTCGGCCATCCTCATGGGCGGCAAGCTGGCCGATGCCGCCTACTGGATCAACGAGGGCCGGTTCGTGACCTCCACCTATTACCGCGACAAACTGCCCGAGTGGATCGCAACCTTCAACGCCGCCGGCCGCGTCGAGGCGCGTTTCGGTCAAACCTGGGAACGGCTGCTCGCGCCGGAGATTTACGACGCGGTGCAGGGCCCCGATGACGCTCCCGGTGAGAACACCGATTTTGGCTTCGGCCGCACCTTCCCCAAAAAGGTGGATGGCGGCCGCCCGCAACTCTCGCCGAAGTTCTACGAGGCCTTTGAGAATGATCCCGCCGCCTCCGAACTGGTCGGGACCTTCGTGCAGGAGGCGGTGAAACAGGAGCAGCTCGGCCGGCATGCGAACACCGACCTGCTATGCGTGGGCTTTTCGCAGATCGACAAGGTCGGCCATTCCTACGGGCCGGACAGCCACGAGCTCATGGATGCCGTGCTCCGGCTTGATCGCGTGCTGGCGGACCTGCTGGCCTGCCTGGACCGCGAGGTAGGGCTGGCCAGCTGTGTGATCGTCCTCACGGCCGATCACGGCTCCAGTCCGTTGCCCGAACATGTGCAAGCGCTGCGCGCGGAGATCCCCGCCGGCCGCTTGCAGACCGCCGAGCTGGATGCGGCGGTGAACACGGCCCTCGACCGGGCCTTTGGCCCTCTGCCCGCCAATGAATACTGGGCGCTGCGCGACAACTTCGGCTACCACCTCCGCCCATCCGCGCTGGCGGCCAAGAAAATCACGGTCGCGGCGGCGGCCGGGGTTGTGAAGCAGACCCTGCAGGCCTGGCCGCAGATCGCCAACGCCTTCACCGCGGAGGAGGTGCTGGCGATGGTGCCGGAGGGAGACCTGCTGCCCGCCGCCACCCGGCGCAGCTTTTTCCCCGACCGCAGCCAGGACGTGATCTTCGTGCTCAAGCCCTACTTCATCGACCGGCCGAAGTCGGGCACCAATCACGGCACGCCCTACGACTACGACACTCATGTGCCGCAACTGTGGTTTGGCGCCGGCGTCACGCCGGGAGTTCATGTGGAGCGCACCGGCATGGATGATCTCGCGCCGACCTTGGCCGGGCTGCTCGGCGTGCCGCGCCCGCCGCAAGCGCAGGGCCGCCGGCTTTTCTGACACGTTCTTTTCCGTGCATCCCACCCCCGTCATCCTCCAGATGAAAGGCATCGCCAAGCGCTACCCCGGCGTGGTCGCGCTCGATGGCGTGGACCTCGAGGTGCGGCGGGGCGAGGTGCACATCCTGCTCGGCGAGAACGGCGCGGGCAAATCCACGCTGATGAAGATCCTCGCCGGTGCCGTCCAGCGCGACGCGGGCACCATCGCCCTCGACGGCCGCGCGTGCGAGCTGGCGACCCCGCGCGAGGCCCAGGCGGCCGGCGTGAGCATCATCTACCAGGAGTTCAACCTCGTGCCGCACCTGACGGTGGCGGAGAACATCTTCCTCGGCCGCGAGCCGCGCGGCCAGGTGCCCGGCCTCATCGGCGCGGCGCGCCTGCGGACCGACGCGGCCCGGCTGCTGCGCGAACTGGAGGTGACCATTGATCCGGGGGCGGTCGTGGCCGACCTCGGCGTGGCCGAGCAGCAGATGGTCGAGGTCGCCAAGGCCCTTTCGGTCGAGGCGAAGATCCTCGTGCTCGACGAGCCGACCTCGGCGCTGTCGGACAAGGAGATCGCGCAGCTCTTCAAGGTCATCCGGGCCCTGCGCGCGCGCGGCGTGGCGCTCATCTACATCTCCCACCGCATGGAGGAGTTGTTCCAGATCGGCGACCGCGTCACCGTCATGCGCGACGGCCGTTACATCGCCACGCGCGATATCCCGCAGACCACCCTGCCGGAGCTGGTCAGCCTCATGGTGGGCCGCGACCTGACGGAGCATTTTCCGAAAAAAGCCGTGCCGCCTGGCGAGGAACTGCTGCGCGTGGAACATCTTTCCCGCGCCGGCGTGCTGCATGACATCTCGCTGACGCTCCGGCGCGGCGAGGTGGTCGGGCTAGCCGGCCTGATGGGCTCCGGCCGCACCGAGCTGGCCCGCGCCATCTTCGGGGCCGACCCGGTCACCGCCGGCCGGGTGACAGTGAAGGGGCGCGAGGTGAAGGTCCGCTCGCCCCGACAGGCCATCGGCCTGGGTCTCGGCCTGCTCACGGAGGATCGCAAGCGCCAGGGCCTCGTGCTTTGCCTCGATATCCAGGCCAACACCTGCCTCGCGAGCGTGGACCGCTTCAGCGTGGCCGGGGTGGTGGACGGTCGCCGCGAGACGGCGGCGGCGCAAAAACTCACCACCGACCTGCGGGTCAAGACGCCGGGCCTGCACCAGCGGGTCGTCAACCTGAGCGGTGGCAACCAGCAGAAGGTAGTTCTCGCCAAGTGGCTGTGCTGCGAGGCGGACATCCTGATCTTCGACGAACCCACGCGCGGCATCGACGTCGGCTCCAAGGTCGAGATCTATCAGCTCATCAACCGCCTCGCCGCCGAGGGGAAGGCCATCCTCATGATCTCCTCGGAGCTGCCCGAGATCCTTGGCATGAGCGACCGCATCCTCGTGATGAACCGCGGGCGGATCGCAGGTGAATTCACCGCCGCCGAGGCCACCCAAGAGAAGATTTTACACTGCGCCCTCGGCGCCCATGCCGCATGAAACTGCCCCCGGTCATCGCC
>JBDHQK010000173.1:0-4725 GCA_039807025.1 Lacunisphaera sp. | reverse complement strand
GTATTCGTCCTGCTCGGCGGGAGACAGGCCGCGATCGCGGCGCGCCAGCCAGGCGGCGGCCTGGTCGGCGACGACGGCGGGAATCGGATCATGAGGATTCTGGAAGGGCACGGTTTTCATGGTTCAGCGGGTGCCGGCGGCAAAGAACTCCGCGCAGAGCCGGATGCCCTGGGTCATTTGTTTTTCCACCGTGCTGAGGGAGACGCCCAGTCGCTCGGCGATTTGCTTTTGGGTCAAGCCGTAGGCGGTCCGCAAGGTGAAGACCTGGCGGGCGCGCTCCGGCAGGGACTGGATCGCTTTGGTCAAGAGTTCCAGTTCCTGCTGTTTGCTGATGGTTTCAACGACATCGGTGCCATCAGCTAAGACGGACGAGGGCGTCTCGTCCGTAATCGGCTCAAAGCGCACCACGCGCTGGCGGCGCACAGCGTCGAGGGCGAGGTTGCGCGCCGTGGTGAAGAGCAGCGCGCGGGCCGAGCCGATCGGGCCGGCCTCCCGCGCGCGGAGCATGCGAGCCAGGCTTTCCTGCACGAGGTCGTCCACGTCCGGCAGCGTCGGGAAGCGCGCGAGCAACCACGCGCGGAGCGCCGGGCGGTGCGGCTGCACCTCCGTAGCAAACCAGCGGGCCTGTTCTGTATCCGGCGGCGGCATGGGGCTGATGGCCGCAGCCTGTTCGCGCCGATAGAAAAATCGAGCCGTTTGCCCCCTACCCCGCGCCCGCCGGTGATTTTCTTACGGGTTTGCCCGGCTCATCCGTCTAAGGCCAGACCGGCAGCCTTAGTTTTCCGGCGCCAGCAAGTCACCCAGCTTGGCGGTGGCGATGCGCGTGAAAAAGGCGGTTGGGTCGGGCCGGGCGAGTGTCCCCTCCAGCGTGAGCGCCTCCTTGGTCTTGGCGTAGTCGAGGTCGTCGCGCGCGCCGTTGAGCAGGCGCAGCTTGCCGAGGTGGGTCTCCACGATACCCCGGCCGGCCAGCGTGAGCGACGCACGCAGCGGCTGCTCCAGCAGCGACTTGCCCGGGACATGCGTGACCGTCCCCTGCCCGATCAGCCGGATCTCCGGCGAAACGAGGCTGATGTCGTCCAGCGTCAGGTTCAGCGCCGGGTCCCGCGCCAGGCGCACGCTCAGCTGGTCGTATTTGAATTCACCGAGGCTCTGCGCGAGCTGGTCCACGACGTAGGCCGCCCCCGCGACCTTCTCGACGACCTTGGAGCCGCCGAACAGCGAGCCGACCAGGTCCACCGCCTTGGTCGCCAGCGACACCTTGTTGGTGGTGCGCTGCAAACCGCGAAAAATACCCGCGCGACTGGTCAGCGCAAACGTGCCGTGGCTGCGCTCGAGCGTGGCACCCAGAGTTCCGCCGTTTCCGGTGAAGCGACCGTTAACCGCAAACATGCCCTCGATGGTCGGCGGCTTGCCGGGGTCAAAGGCCTTGAAGAGGCGGCCGATATCAAATTCGGTCAGCGAAAACTCCCCCGTCAGATCATAGGGCTGCGCGCCCGCGGTGAAGCCGACCCGAGCCTTCGCCGCGAATCGCCCCCTCTCGCCGAAGGTGGCCGTGAGTTTCTGCAATGTGAGGCCCGCCGGATCCAACTCCAGCAGACCCGTCAGATCAGTCATCGCCCAGTCCGTGCCGCGCGTGACGGATTGCACGTCCAGCGCGAGGCGACCGGACAGCCGAGACCAGAACGGCACGGTGTCGGCCGGCCGCATCGTCGTGTCGGCAGGGGTCGGCGCATCAGACGACGCGGCCGAAAACACCCCCAGCACCGCCAGAGCGTCGGCCAGTTCCACATGTCCGCCGGTCAGTTTGCCATCCAGCGCGTAGCCGCGGGCGGCCGGGGTCGCCTCGAGGGCAAAATTCAAATCGGAGCGCTGGCCCGCGCGGTCCAGCAACAGTGGCGCCTGCACGGAAATCTTGCCGTCGGGCTGCGCCACGGCGCGGAAGCTGAGATTGGCCACCGGCAGGGTCTCGTTGGTGAGCGTGCTCACGAGGCCGTTGACCGTCAGCCGCGCCTCCACCTGCCTGACCGGCCCGAAGGCCACGCGGACCTCGCCGCTGGCGCGCCCGGCGGAGACCGCCTGCGTGCCGGCAAACAACGGCTGCGCCGCCAGCACCGGCACTTCCAACCCGAAAGTCAGCGCGCCTTGCAGGCCCGAGGCCGCGGATTGCGTGGCCTCACCCTTGGCCGTCAGCAACAGCGTCCCGCCCGCCGTGCGGACCGTGACGTCGCCGGTTTGCAGTTTGACGCCGGTTTGACCTGCCATCTCCACCGAGGGCCCCGCCTCGATCTGCAGGCCCGTGAGAGCGGGCTTCCCCTGCTCCGAGAGAGAGACATCAGTCAGCTTGACCCGTGTCATCGTGCGCACCGTCAGCTTGTCACCTTCCACGGCGAGCACCCATTCACCCGCCGTCACGGCGCCGCCCAATTGGGTGCCCGGCTCGGTCAGGGGCAGTGCCGAGAGGGGCAGCCGCCCGACCACCACGCGCAACAGGTCCGTGGCTCCATTGGCACCGGTCGCGACGACCCGGCGGGCGGCCAGATCCATGGCGAACGGTCGCAGGGCGGAGATCCGGAACAGGTCAAGCCCCGCCGCGTCCGTCGCGCGAGACTCGAGGCGGCGCAGCTCGACGCTTTCTCCATGCAGGGTGAGATCCGCTTCACCCGCCGCCTTCACCCGCCCCAGCGGCAGCCACGGCGCCACCAGTGTCGGCAGGTCGGCAGTGTAAGTGGCGGCCAATGCAACCGGCGGATTTTTCGAAACCGGCACGGAGATCGTTGCCTGCGCGGAAAGGGTGTCACCGGCCGGAGTCCGCAGGCTGAATTCGCGGACTGTTGCCGAGAGCGCTGTCTTGGTCAGCACGGCGTCGAGGCCAAGGCTGATGTCCGCCTGGGACAGCAGCACCTGGCCGGCCTGGACGACCGTCAACCCGCCCACGCGCAAGGGTTGCACGGCGCGGAGCGCCAAGCGGTCGGACTCGCCGGCGATGGCCAGCTGGCCGGTGATCAGTCCGCCCGAGATATCCACCGCCGGCACAAACGGCCGCACCCAGGCTAGCGGCAGGCCGTGCAGCACCAGCGTGAGCGCCTCACCGGCGGTCGAGCCACCGACCGTGAGCCGGCGCTCCTTGAAATCGATCTCGGCGGCGCGGGCGGCCGACAGCGAGAGCACGGGCTGGTCACCCGCGAGCGTGAGGTCCAGCTGGTTGAGGCGCGCCACGCCCCCGGTGGCCGACAGATCGAACTGCGCCGAAGCCTTGACGGCGCCGATCGGGCGCCAGGCCGGTTCCAAGGTTTCCCAGCGGCTGCCACTGGCCGTCAGTCCGCCCTGCAGGCTGGCGGCCGCCGTCACGGAATTGAAGGTGAACCGGCCCTCGCCGTGCGCGCTGAACTCGGGCAAGGCGGCGCCAAGGAAGAACGGCTCCAACTGCGCGGAGCGGGCCAGGAGCTTCCAGTCCCCGACAAAGGTCTGGCCGCCCGCCGGCAAGGAGGCGCGCGCCGTCAGTATGTTCGCGGCCACGCCACGGCTGAGGGTGTCGATGGCCAGAGCATAGCTCTCGCCCGCCGGGCTGGTGCCCAGTGTGGACGCGATGCGCAATTGCTCCGCCCCGGACAGGTCCCGGCCTTCCGCGTCCACCACGGCGGTCAGGCCGACACGAGTGAAGGCCAACTGCTCCGACTGGAGGGCGCGAAGAGTCGCCGCGACGCGGAGCGCGGTGACCCGGGCCGCCGTTGCGGGGTTGTTCAGGGTCGCAGCCAGCACCAGATTCCCCTCCTGCCCCGGGGCAAACCTGCCTCCGGTGATCTTGTATTCCGCGCTGACCGGCGGACCGCCGGCCGAACCCGGCAGCAAGGCCCGGCCCTCGAGAAGGCACTCATCGAGGACAAGGGCGAATGGCAATTCGGCCTGCGCGAGCAGGCCCGGGGCGGCGATGGGTGCTCCGGCCGCGGCCCCGGTTGTCTCGCGCAAGAGCCGGCTGGCATCCACCATCAGGCCGCTGACCGTCAGGCGAGCGATGACCAGGCGGCGATGAAGCAGTAGTTGCCACAGGGAATAGTCTGCCTCCGCCTGTGCCAGTTGGACGGTGAGAGCGCGCTTTTCCATCCTCACCCCGTCCAACCGGATCCGGGTCAGGCCCGCCGCCACGGCGGCCACGTCAAACTTTAGCCCCGGCTCGCCGCGCACCGCGCGCAACACCGCCCAGCGCTGCACGGCCGGGGTCAGAGCCAGCCCGCCGGCCACGAGGCCGAGCACCAGCAGAGAAGCGAGCAGGATAACCGGGAGGCGGGCGAACTTCATGAACACAGGCGGTTACGGCACGGGAAAGTGACGGAGGTTGCGCGTTCCGAGCGAATGAAAAATTGTAGCGGCGGTCTATGACCGCCGAGGTTCACCCTGAACGGCGCTCATGGAGCGCCGCTACAGGGAGAGAGCGCCTTATTTCGCCGGCCAGGGCAGCTCGCCAGCCGGTGCAAGCTCGTCGCCCAGGCCCATCGCCCGACGGACGTTGGCCACCGCGACGTTATAGCTGTAATAGGCCTGCAACTGGTTGAGGCGCGCGGTGGTCAGGTCCACCTGCGAGGTGAGCACATCGAGCTGGGTCGCGGTGCCGGCACTGAAGCGGGCGTTGGCCAAGCGGACAGCCTCCTCGGCCTGCTCGACGACTTTCTTGGAAGCCTCGGCGAGTTCGGTGGCCTGCTGGAAGGTGGAGATGGCGCGGCGGACGTC
>JBDHQK010000019.1:0-28070 GCA_039807025.1 Lacunisphaera sp. | reverse complement strand
GCCTGTTGCGACCGGCCGCACCCACCGCGTGAGCAAACGCGTCCTCATCGTCAGCCCCCACTTCCCGCCGGTCAACGCCCCGGACATGCAGCGGGTGCGCGTGGCGCTGCCGTATTTCGTCGCCGCCGGCTGGGAGGTGACGGTGCTCACGGTCGCGGACCCCACGCCCACTGCGCCGGTGGAACCGGAGCTGGAGGCCACCGTGCCGGCGGCGGTGCGCGTGGTCCGCGCCCACTGCTGCTCGCGGCTCTGGACCGGCCTGATCGGCGTCAACAACGTCGCGTTGCGCTCGCTGCCCTTCCTGTTCCTTGCCGGTTGCCGGCTGCTCGGCGGCCGGCGCTACGACGCGGTCTATTTTTCGACGACGATGTTCATCACGCTGCCGCTGGGTCGTCTCTGGAAAATGCTCGCCGGCGTGCCCTACGTGATCGACCTGCAGGATCCCTGGGTCAGCGACTATTACGAGCGGCCCGGCGCGCCGCGCCCGCCCGGCGGCTGGAAATACCGGTTTGCCCGGGGCCTCGGGCGCATCCTGGAAGGCTGGACCCTGCGCGGTGCCGGCGGCTTGCTGGCGGTCTCCGCCGCGTATCTGGACACCGTCCGCAGCCGCTATCCCGTGCTGCACGCCACTCCCGCCATCGAGCTGCCTTTCGGTTCGCCTGATCCCGACCTGGCCCACCTGCGCGCGACCCTCGCGGAACGGCCCGCGCTGTTGCCGGCCGGCGGTGTGCGCCTCGCCTGCGCCGGAGCGCTCGGGCCGGGCCAGCTCGCGGCGGTGGCGGTGCTCTTCGCCGCGCTGGCCGGGGCCCGCCGGAGCTGTGCGCGCGTGACCGTGCATTTTTTTGGCACAAGCTACGACCCGCAGGCGCAGCCGGCGACGCTTGCCCTGGCCGCGCAACATGGTTTGCAGGACTCCGTGTTTGAGCAACCCGGCCGGATCCGCTATTTCGACGCCTTACAGGTGACCCTCGAGGCCGAGGCCAATCTGCTGCTGGGCTCCACCGATCTGGCCTTCACCCCTTCCAAGCTCCTGGCGGTGCTCGCGGCCGGCCGCCCTGTGCTCGCCCTCGCCCCCGCCGGCAGCGCGATGCTCGCGCGGCTCGCCGGACTGGGGCAGAGCGGCTTCGCCTTCCCCGACGGCCCGCCGTCGGCGGCGTGTGTTCGCGCCACGACAGCCTGGCTGCAAGACCTCGCCGACGGCCGCATCGCCCCGCCCGCGGCGCGGCCCGAGTGGGATGCCGCCCGCGTGGCCGCGGCCCAGATGGAAATCCTCACGGCCGCCGGCCGCACCTGAGCCGCCCATGCACGACTTCACCCCCGCCCCGCTCCCCGAGGAAACCGTCATGGACTACGGCATCCTCGGCGGCGCCCATGCCGAGCGCGGCCGCAAGCTGTTCCTCACCGGCTCGGCCCTGCTGGCCGGGCTGCTCGGCTATCTCGCCTACACCGCCAATGTCGAACTCCTCCTGCACCGGGTGTTGGGCCTGGTGATGTTCGCGCTGGCCGTGCTGCCGGCCCTGTGGTGGGCCCGCACCGGCGGCAGCCGCTTCCCGGTCTTCGAGACCATCCTGCTCCTGTGCGCCAACGCCTACGCCATGCCCGTGCTCAACGCCCGGGAGCAGCTCGCGGGTTATGCGCCCGAGGTCATCACCCAGGCCTGTCTCGCGGTCATCCTTTATCAGCTCTGCGCGATCCTCGTTTATGTCAACGTCCGGGGCCTGCCCGGGCACAGCCGTTTCTGGCGCGAGTCGCTCATCTCCCGGCAGGTTGAAAAACTGATCACCTACGGACTCGTCCTGTCCACGGCCTACGTGACGATCAGCACCTTCACCGACTGGGTGCCCGCCGACTTGGAGAGCATCCTGCGCGCGATCTTCTACGGCATCGGCATCCTCTGCACCTTCATCGGGGCCCAGCGTTGGGGCCGGGGCGAGCTCACCCAGGGAGAGAAGACCGTGTTCGTCTGCACCCTTTTGCCCCAGTTGATCTTCATGAGCGTAGGACTCATCCTGATCGGGGCCATCAGCCTGATCGGCATCGGCCTGCTGGGCTACGTCTCCGGCGGCAAGCGCATCCCCTGGCTCGTGCTGGGCCTGACCTTCGCCGTGCTGGCCCTGCTCCACACCGGCAAGACGCAGATGCGCACCAGATATTGGGATGAACATCATCCCGTCCCGACCCTGACCCAGCTGCCTGCGTTCTTTGAGGAGTGGATCGGCTACGGCCTGCTGCCGACCAGCGGAGGGAAGACCGTCAGCCAGAAGATGCTCGAGCGCACCTCGCTCATGCACATCCTCTGCCTCATCGTGGACAACACCCCCGATCGGCAGGACTATCTCTACGGGAAAACCTACTCCTACGTCCTGCCGCAGCTGGTGCCGCGGTTTTTCTGGCCGGACAAGCCCCGCTCCCACGTGGCCACCTACGAACTCGCGATCTACTACGGCCTCCAGCGGGAGGAGGATACGGCTTCGACGACGATCGCCTTCGGGCTCGTGACCGAGGCCTACGCAAACTTCGGCCTGATTGGCACCATGGCACTCGGGGCCCTGTGGGGCTACTGGCTCAAGAAACTCCAGATCTGGTCCACCTACAGCCCGATGTTCTCCTTTGCCGGCCTGCTCATGGTGCTGTTGACCGCATGGGCGTTCTCAGCCGAACTCACGATGGCGGCGTGGGTGTCCTCGCTCGAGCAGGCGGTCATGGTGGTGCTCGGGCTGCCGCTGCTGCTCCGCAGCCTTTTTGGCCTCTGATCCCCGCCATGCGTCGCCTGGCCATCGTGCTCTCGCATCCCGTGCAATACTACAGCCCGTGGTTCCGCTGGCTGCGCGAGCACACCCCGCTGGAATTCCGCGTGTTTTACCTCTGGGAGTTCGGCGTCACCGCGCAGCGCGACCCGCAGTTCGGCGCCACCTTCCAGTGGGATGTTGACCTGCTCGCCGGCTACGAATCGGAGTTCGTGCCGAATGTCGCCCGCGATCCGGGCACGCACCACTTCGGCGGGCTCGACAATCCCGGGCTGACCGCGCGCCTCGCGGCGTGGCGGCCCGATGCCGTGCTGCTCTTCGGCTACAACTGGCGCTCGCACCAGCGCGCGATCTGGTGGGCCTGCCGCCAGGGCGTGCCCCTGCTCTTCCGCGGCGATTCCCACCTGCTCGGCCGCGCGCGCCTGCCGCTCCTGCGCCGCCTGCTGCTGCGTTTCCTCTACCGGCAGTTCGCCGCCTTCGCCTGCGTCGGCGCCGCCAACCGCGACTATTTCCGCGCCCTCGGGGTGCCGGAGCCCAAATTGTTTTTCGCCCCGCACTCGGTGGACGCCGCACACTTCAATCCCGCCGACGCCGCCACGCGGGCGGCGGCGGAACAGCTGCGGGGCGAACTCGGGCTCGCCGGCAAGCGTGTCGCACTCTACGCCGGCAAGTTCTCCGCCGCCAAGCAGCCGGTCGCCTTGCTCGAGGCCTTTCTGGCCGTCGCCACCCCGGAGGATGCGCTGGTCTTTGTGGGCGACGGCGCGGAAAAGGAGCGGCTCACCGCCCTCGCGGCCACGCGGCCCGACCGGTGCGTCCGCTTCCTGCCCTTCGCCAACCAGAGCGAGATGCCCGCGCGCTACCTGCTCGCCGACCTCTTCGTCCTGCCCTCGCGCGGGCACTACGAGACCTGGGGCCTCGCCGTGAACGAGGCCATGCACCTGGGCGTGCCCTGCCTTGTCTCCGACCTCGTCGGCTGCCAGCGCGACCTCGTGCAGCCGGGTGAGACCGGCTGGGTGTTCGCCGCCGAGGATCCGGCCGCGCTGGCCGCGGCCCTGCGCACCGCGCTCCGCTCCCCGTCGGAGGAAATGCTCCGTCTCGGCCGCAACGCCCTCGCCACCGCCAGCCGCTACACCTACCAGCAGACCACCGACGGCCTGCTGGCCGCCCTCGCCAGCCTGCCCCCGGCCTGAGCCATGCGCATCACCATCGTCAGCGGATTCTTCCTGCCCGTGCCGCCCGTCAGCGGCGGCTCCACGGAAAAATCCTGGCACAACCTCGCGCGTGAATTCGCCGCCCGCGGCCACGCCGTGACCATGATCTCGCGACGCTGGCGGGATTTTCCCCACAAGGAGACGCGCGACGGGATCCACCACCTGCGCCTCCCCGGCTGGGACCATCAGCGCAGCCTGGGGCGCAACCTGCTGCTGGACTTCCTCTGGAGCTGGCGCGTGTTCTTCGCCCTGCCCTCCGCCGACATCATCGTGGTCAACGCCGTCACCCTGCCCGTCTGGCTGGGCTGGTTGAAGCCCCGCGCCGGGCGCGTCGTCATCATGACCGGCCGCATGCCCAAGGGCCAGTATCGCCGCTACCGCGCCATCGCCCGCGTGCTCGCCGCGAGCAGCTACGTGCGGGACCGCGTGCTCGCCGAGAATCCCGCCCTCTCGTCCGTCACCCGCGTCCGCGGCTATCCCATCGACTGGCAACTGCTCGGCGCGGCCACGAGTGCGGCTCCCGCCGGCCTGCCGCCCGCCATGCCGGGCGAGGTGGTGCTCGGTTACGTCGGCCGCATCCACGAGGAGAAGGGACTCTTCCTGCTCGCCGAGGCGGTGAAGCTGCTGGCGGCCACACCCGGCCTGCCGCCGTGGCGCCTGCTGCTGTGCGGCCCCGCCGATGTGGCCCGCGGCGGCTCGGGCGTCGTTTTCCGCGGCCAACTGCTGCACCGCCTCTCGACGGCGATGGACCCCGGCCGCTTCACCCTGCTGGATCCCGAGTTCAACGAGCGGACGCTCGCCGGGGTTTACCGACGCATCGGCATTTTCTGTTATCCCAGCCTCGCCGAACAGGGCGAGACCTTTGGCGTCGCCGTCGCCGAAGCCATGGCCGCCGGGGCCGTGCCCGTGGTGTCGCGGCTGGCGTGCTTCACCGATTTCGTGCGCGCCGGGCAGAACGGACTCGTCTTCGACCACGCCGCGCCTGATGCCGCCGCGCAACTGGCCGCCACCCTCGTCCGCTTGCTCGGCGAGGCCGGCCTGCGCCCGCGCCTCGCGGCGGCGGCCCGCGCGGATACCCGGGTCTACGACTACGCGGCCTACGCCGATGACCTGCTCGCCGACTTCGCGCAGTTGACCGCTCCCGCCCAGCCCGCATCCTCCGCCCTGTGAGCACCCCCTACCTCGGCCGGAACTGCACCACGCCCTACCCGAAGTCGGCCGTGCTGGGCCGGTGGCTGTGGCTGCTGGTGCAATCCACTCTCTTCCGCTGGAGTCCGCGGCCGCTCCATGGCTTCCGCGCCGCCCTGCTCCGCCTCTTCGGCGCCGACATCACCGGGCCGGTCGTGATTTTCCCCACGGCCCGGATCGTCTTTCCGCGCAACCTCTCGCTCGCGCCGCACAGCATGGTCGGCCCGCACGTCAACCTCTACAACCTCGCCCGCATCCGTCTCGAGACCGGCGCCAACCTCAGCCAGCATTGCCACCTCTGCGCCGGGACACACGACTTCACCCAATGGTCCATGCCGCTGGTCACGCAACCGATCACCATCGGGCCCAACGCCTGGCTCGGTGCCGACGTGTTTGTCGGCCCCGGTGTCACGATCGGCGAGCTGTGCGTCGTCGGCGCGCGCTCGGTCGTGGTGAAGGACCTGCCCGCGCGCAAGATCTGCGTGGGCTCGCCCTGCCGGCCCGTCAAGGACCGCCCCGAGCCGCGATAACCCCATGTCTTTTCCCCGCACCCTGCTCACCCGGGTCAGCCAGCGTCTCGTGTTGACACGCCGGCTGCCAGCCCGCTTCGGGAGCCGCCGGTTGCAGGTGACGCCCGCGGCCGCGCTGGCTTATTTCTACCCCCTCACGGAAACCCGCTGGCGCGACTTATTTGAATTCGCATGGCACGCCGTGGGGCCGGGCGAATGCGTCTGGGATATTGGCGCCAACCTCGGTGTTTTCGCCTTTTGCGCCGCCCAGCGCGCCGGCGTGCAGGGCGAAGTGCTGGCCGTCGAAGCCGACCCCTGGCTCGTCGACCTGATGCGCCGATCCGCCAGTCAGCCCGCGCCGGGCGCGGCGTCGGTGCAGGTCTTGAGTTGCGCCGTTTCGTCAGGCGTGGCGCTCGAGAATTTTTCCACCCCCGAGCGCGCCCGCTCGGGGTCTCACCTGACCTCGGCAAATGGTTCTGGTGAAGGCCTGGTCGGACGCACCATTGCCACCAATCCCGTCGTCACAGTCAGCCTGGACTGGCTGCTCGAACGGCGGCGCAGGCCCGACGCCATCAAAATCGACGTGGAAGGCGCCGAGTTGGCTGTGCTGCGGGGCGGCGCCCGGCTCCTGCGAACCCACCGGCCCCGGCTGCTGATCGAGGTGTATGAGCGGAATGCGGATGCCATTACCACCCTGCTTCACGACGCAGGCTATGAACTCTTTGATTTCGATGCCGGCTGGCCCGACCGTAGACCCGTGAGCCGTGCGGTTTACCAAACACTAGCCCTGCCGCGACGGGTGCCCTGAGGCATGCGCGTCTGCCATATCGTGCCCAGCCTCGAGGAACGCCACGGCGGTCCCTCCAAATCTGTGCGGGCGCTGGCCAATGCCCAGGCCGTCCTGGGGGACCCGGTCGAGTTGCTCGCCACCCTGGAACCGGGGCAACCCCCGCTCGCGACCGCCGGTGATGCCGCCCGGATCCAAGTCTTCCCCCGTGAGTCGCCCCGTTGGCTCTGTCGCTCGACCGGCCTCGCCGCCCACCTCCGCACGAGTCCGGCCGAGGTGGTGCACAACCACGCGCTCTGGCTCCTGCCGCTGCACTACGCGCACGAGACCGCGCACCGGCGGCAGATGCCGCTGGTCATCTCCCCGCGCGGCATGTTGAGCGGCTGGGCCTACCGGCACCGACGCTGGCGCAAGCGGCTCGCGGGCCTGTTGGTGCATCCCGGCGCGCTGGCTGCGGCCGCCGGCTGGCACGCCACCAGCCCGGAGGAACGCGACGACATCCGCGCGCTCGGTTTCAATCAGCCCGTCTGTGTCTCACCCAACGGCGTGCCGCTCCCGACCGACGCCGAACTCGCCGCCGCGCGCTCGATCTGGCACGAGCTCTGCCCGGCCGCGCGGTCGCGGCCGGTCGCGCTCTTCTATTCGCGATTCCACCGCAAGAAGCGCCTGCGCGAGCTGATCGACCTGTGGCTCGCCGCTCCGCGCGGCGACTGGCTGCTGCTCATCGTCGGGGTGGCGGAGGACTATACGGCGGCGGAACTCTCCGCCACCATCGCCGCGGCGGGCGCAACCGACCGCGTGGCCGTGTTCGACGGCGCGGGCCGGCCGCCGCCCTATGCCGCGGCCTCGCTCTTTGTCCTGCCCTCGCACTCCGAGAATTTCGGCCTCGTCATCGCGGAGGCACTCGCCGCCGGCGTGCCGGCGCTGGTCACCGACACGACGCCGTGGTCCGGCCTGCAAGCGAATGGCTGCGGCTGGTGCGGGCCTTGGGAAAACTACGCCGCCACGCTCGGCGCCGCCCTGGCCACGCCTCCGGCGGAGCTCGCCGCGATGGGCCGCCGGGGTCGCGCGTGGGCGGCGCATGAATTTTCCTGGGCGCGCGCCGCCGGGCTGCTTGTCGGGTTCTATCGTCACCTCCGCGATGAGCGACGCTGACTCCACCGCCCGCCGCAGCCCCAGCCTGCTGACGAAGCTGGTGCTGTTTCACTTCGTCACCCTGCTCGTGTTCACCACGTGGGCCTTCGGCGGCCAGGCGCCGTGGGTGCGTCAGGGCATCTCGCTCTGGGGCACCGTCGGCGTGGGGCTGTTCGTCGCCGCCTGCTGGCAGCGGGGCGAATCGGCGGGCGAGCGCGCGTGGCCGGCGCTGCGTTACCTCTGGCCACTCTGGCTCTATGATGTGCTCGTGCTCGCGAGTTGCTTCAATCCGGGCTTCCGAGAGGTCGTGGTGGCGGGCGAGCGTTCCCTGGTCATGGGCGACCCCAACCCCTGGCTGCCCTCGGCGGCGCTGCCGCTGCTGGCGGCGAAGGAGCTCTGGGTGCTCAACGTCCTCGTGCTCTCCGGCTTCAACCTTTTCCTCGTGCTCACGCGGCGCAGTCTCGTCCGCACGGTGCTGTTCATCATGGCGGCCAACGCGGTGGTCCTCGCCGTGTTCGGCACGTTTCAAAAGCTGGCCGGCGCCAAGGGTCTCTGGTTCGGCCTCGTGCCGTCGCCCAACGCGCGCTATTTTTCCACGTTCATCTACCACAACCACTGGGGCGCCTTTGTGGTGCTGAGCACGGCGATTTGTCTCGGCCTGCTCTTCCACGCCCTGCGCCGGGGCGGCCAGCGCGATGTCTGGCACTCGCCCGTCCTGCTGGGCGCGGTCGTCACGCTCCTGCTGGCTGCCTCCGTGCCGTTGAGCGCGTCGCGCTCCTGCACCGTCCTCATCGGCCTGCTGCTGCTGGGCGCGCTGACCCAGTTCCTGCTGCGCCTCGTGCGCCGTCGGCGCGAGCGTCGCGCCTCCGCGTTGGTGCCCGTGGCCAGCCTGATCCTGGCCGCGCTGCTGGCCGCCGCCGCCATCGCCTGGCTGGGGCGCGGGGCCATCGCGCAGCGGCTGCACCAGACCACCACCCAACTCGCGCCGGGCGCGCGCGAGGCCACCTTTGCCTCGCGGCTCACCCTTTACCGCGACACCTGGACCATGGCCGCGCAAAAACCGTGGTTTGGCTGGGGCCTCGAGAGCTACGCCCGCGTGTTCCGCATCTACAACACCCAGCGCGCCGCCGAGCTGTGGGTGTGGATCCCCTTCTACGCCGAGGCGCACAACGACTGGCTCCAGTCCCTCGCCGAGACCGGCTTTGTCGGCACCGGCCTGCTCGTCCTCCTCGGCCTGCTGCCCCTGCTCGCGATTCCGTGGTGGCGCGTTGACTCGGTCCTGCCGCGCTACCTGCTGGCCGGGTGCGGCATCCTGCTGCTCTACGCGTGGGTCGAATTCCCCTTTGCCAACCCCGCCGTCGTCCTCACATTCTGCGCCTCCTTCTACTGCGCCCTCCGCTACGCCGCGCTCGACCTGCGGGCCCAGGAGGAGGCATCCCGCTGAGCATGGCCCCATCCGCCCCGATCTCCGTCCTGATCCCCGCCAAGAACGAGGCGGCCAACCTCGCCGCTTGCCTCGCCTCGGTCGCGTGGTGCGATGACATCGTGGTGGTGGACTCCGGCAGCACCGACGGCACGCCCGACATCGCCCGCGCCGCCGGGGCCCGCGTGGTGGACTTCAAGTGGGACGGAACCTTCCCCAAGAAGAAAAACTGGGCGCTCGCGAATATTTCGTGGAAAAACGAATGGGTGTTCATCATCGACGCCGACGAGCGTGTGACACCGGCGCTGGAAGCCGCGATGCGCGCCGCCCTGGGCCAGCCGCAGCACCAGGGCTACTACGTGAACCGCCGCTTCTGGTTCCTTGACGGCTGGCTCAAGCATTGCGGCTATTTCCCGAGCTGGAACCTGCGCTTCTTCCGCCACGCGCTCGGCCGCTACGAGCAACCCGCCGGCGGCGCGGGTGCCGGCTCGGGCGACAACGAGGTGCATGAGCACGTCGAGTTGCAGGGCCCGGCCGGCTACCTCGCCGGCGAGATGGAGCATTACGCCTTTCCCGACATCGCCACCTGGGTCGAGAAGCACAACCGCTACAGCAATTGGGAGGCCCGCCTCCAGGTCGAGGCCGCCAGCCACGACGCGGCCGGCCTCGACCCCGCCCTGGCCCGCAAGCGCCGCCTGCGCCGTCTCGCCTGGGCGCTGCCCGGGCGCCCCACCCTGCGCTTCCTCTATCACTATGTCTGGCGCGCCGGTTTCCTTGATGGCTACCGGGGCTTTGTGTTCTGCCGACTGATGGGCTGGTATGAATTTCTCTGCGCGACCAAGGCCCGGGAGTTGCAGCGCCTCAGACAAGCCAAGTCGTGAGCAACACCTCCCCGCGGGTCATCTTCGTCAACCGGGTTTACTGGCCGTCAACCGCCGCCACGGCGCAGTTGCTCACCGACCTCGCCGAGGGACTGGCGGCGCGGGGCTGGGAGGTCCATGTCATCGCAGCCGGCGGGACCCCGGCCACCCACAACGGGGTCATCCTCCACCGCACCGGCGGCAGCGACCGGCATGGCGGATTGCTCTCCCGCACCCTCAACTACGGTCGGTTCCGGCGCGGTGCCCAGCGCCTGCTCGCCAGCCTCGTGAAGGCGGGCGATGTCGTGGTGGTCATGACTGACCCGCCGCTGCTGGCCGCCGCCGTCACCGACATCGCCGTGCATCGCGGTGGCCGCGTCGTCCATTGGATTCAGGACATCTATCCCGAGATTCTCACGGCGCACCTCGGGGCGTTGGTCACCCTGCCCCTCAGTCCGCTGCGCACCCTGCGCGATGTCGCCTGGCGCACGGCTAGCCGCTGCGCGACCCTCGGCGAGGACATGCGGCAGCAGGTGGCGGACCGGGGCGTTCCGGCGGACAATATCTCTGTCATCCCGAACTGGGCGCCGCGCGAACTGCACACCCCAGCCGCGCCGGAAGCCATCGCCGCCCGCCGCGCGGCCTGGGGGGTGGCGGACAAGTTTGTCGTCGCGTATTCCGGCAATCTGGGCCGGGTGCATGAGTTCGCCGCCGTGCTGGCGGCGGCGGAACAGCTCAAGGCGCGATCGGACATCGTGTTTCTTTTCATCGGCACCGGGGCGCGTTTTGAGGAGGTCCGGCGCGCCGCCCATGCGCGTGGGCTGGGCAATATCCGCCTGCTGCCGCCCGCACCCCGCGCCGACCTGCCGGCCGCGCTCGCGGCGGCCGATGCCCACTTGGTGACGCTCAAGCCCGGCTTCGCCCGACTCGTTTATCCCAGCAAGCTGGCCGGCGTGCTTGCGGCCGGCCGGCCGGTCCTGTTCGTCGGCCCGGCCGACGGCGAGATCGCTCGCTTGCTGGCGCGCGAGCAGTGCGGTGCGGCCTTCGCCACGACCGAAGGCGCCGCGCTGGCCACCACCCTCACCGCCTGGCAGGCCGATCCCTCAATCCTTGCGCAAATGGGGCGAAATGCGCGTGCGGCCTACGAGCGGCAATTCACCCTGACGGCGGCGCTGGCACGGTGGGAAGCGCTGGTGCGCGCGATCCCGGCTGGCCCGCAAGTTCAGTTGCCATGCGCCGATTCCCAACCGTAATCGACCTGCCATGAATCAGAGGAGAACCGTCACCTTGCTGCTCGTGCTGCTCGATGCAGTCGCGGTATGCGTGGTGTATAACCTCGTCGCCTGGGCCTGGGGCGCGCGGCTGTGGGACGGCCTGATCATCGCCCCGCTGCTATTGCCGGGGCTCATGCACTTTCTCGCGCTCCACCTGATCGACGGCTACGACGCGCGCACCGACATGATGTCGGTCACCTACACCAGCCTGCACACCATCGCGCTGGGCTTCGTGCTGCTGTTCACGCTGCTGCTGACCTACGCTTTCATCCCGGCCGGGTTTGCCCTGCAAGGCAGCCGGCTCGTCATCGCCGGCTCCGGCCTGCTGCTGATTCCGGTGTCGCTCAGCTACCGGCGGCTTATCTACCAGCGCGAGATGGCGCACAAGCAGCAGCGCTATTTCATGTTTCTGGGCAGCGAGGAGAGCGGCATCGCCTTCAAGGAGGAATGCCGCCAAGTCGGCATGTCGCAGGCCGTGCTCTACGCCACGCACGCCACCCCCGCACCCGACCGCGCCGCACCCACCACCGGATCCGCGCCTCCCTTTGGCGACGTGATCCACTACCTGGAGGAATACGCGGGCAACATCGACGCGATCATCCTCCGCGAGACCAGCTCGGAATTGCCGCCGGCCGTGGCCCAGAAACTCATGGAGCTGCACTTCTCCGGCGTGCCCACCTACACGCTCGAGCTTTTCCACGAGGTTTACTGGCGGAAGATCCCCCTCTACCGCCTGAACCAGACCTGGCTGTTCCAGGAAGGGTTTCAAATCGCCCGCGAACCGGTCTTCGAGCGTCTCAAGCGCCTCAGCGACATCGGCCTCGCCAGCCTCGGGCTGCTGCTTGTCCTGCCCTTCCTCCCGCTCGTCGCCGCCGCCATCTGGCTCGATGACCGCGGCCCGGTGTTTTTCCGCCAAAGCCGGGTCGGGCGCAATCGCCAGCTCTTTGACATCGTCAAGCTCCGCACCATGCGCGTGGGCGGCGGCGGGGCAGACTACACCCAGCCGAACGACCAGCGCATCACCCGCCTCGGCCGTTTCCTGCGCACCAGCCGGCTCGACGAGGTCCCGCAGCTCTGGAACGTGCTCCGCGGCGACATGAGCCTCATCGGCCCGCGCGCCGAGTGGGTGCGGCTCGTGGATGACTACGAAAGGCAAATTCCTTGCTACCACTTCCGCCATCTCGTCAAGCCCGGCATCACCGGCTGGGCCCAAGTGAACTACCCCTACGGCGCCAATCTCAACGACACCATGCGGAAGCTGGAATACGACCTCTACTACATCCGCTATTTCTCCTTCGTCCTCGATGCCTCGATCGTCCTGAAGACGATTCACATCATGCTTTTTGGCAAAGGCCGCTAGCGTGGGCGCCCATCTCTCAACTTCGAACCCGGACAACGTGCCCGACAGTTGGAGTCGTTTGCTGACATGGATCGCTTTAGTGTGCGTGGTCCTATCCTGCGCCGTTTTCCTGCGACGCGCGCACGCGGCCTTTGAGGCCGCCTCCACCGCTCCCGGCGTGGCCGTCACCTCAGGCTTCGAGGAGGAAAGTTTTTTCGCCGTCTGGCGGGCCGGGCACGACCGGCCGGTCTATGCCGACGCCACCCGCCTGCCTTTCGCTTCGGCCTATTTCAACTGGCTGTTTTACTCAGCCTACGCCCTGCCGGTCCGCGCAGCCATGCCACTGACCGGCGATGCCGGCATTCCCCTCATTGGTCGCCTCGTGACCGCAGTCGGAGCCATCGCGGGCGGGATCGCGTTGTTGCTGTTGGCGCAGCGCGTGCGGTCCGGCCAGCCGGCGGTGGCCGCGGCCCTGGCCGCCTTTGTGTTCTCCGGCCCATTGGTCGGCTGGTGGGCGCACACGCTTCGTCCTGACATCTGGGCCTTGACGCTGGAAATGTGGGCCCTTGTCGCATTGCTTCTGGGTTACCGGCGACGCCCGCTTGGAACCGCGATGGTCACCGCCCTGCTATTTTACGGAGCATGGGCGTTCAAGCAAACCTACGTGCTCGGACTCGGCGCCGCCCTGCTATTCCTGATCTATCGTCGGCAATGGCGGCCGGCCAGTGTGCTCACGCTTGCCAGCATCGGCCTGTGGCTGGCCACGTTCCTGTTGATGGGAACGGACTACCGGACAGCCTTTCTCCACGTCGCGACAACCAACGTCTATTATCCCGCCCTGGGACTGCGCAATTTGGGCGACATGTTGGTGAAAAGCGCCCCTCTCTGGCTACTGCTCATGCCTCTGCTTTCCCGGTCCGGGAATTCACCTTGCGACACCTCGATCCCGCTGGCTCGCGACACGCGGACGCTGGGATGGCTGGGGTTGCTCAGCACTCTGCCCCCCTCCTTTGCCGCCAGCTGCAAACTGGGCGCAACCTCCAACTATTACTTCACAAGCCTCGTCATGCTTTCGCTCCTCGCCATCGGTCTCGTTGCCCTGCCCGGCTCCCGTCGATGGGCGATGCCCGGCCTGCTGGCGGCCGCGGCTTTGCAATGTCTGGTGCTGATGGGCTACGCCGGAAAAACCGACCTGGCCGACCAGACTGGCCGACTGACCGCCATTTGGCGGGTGTGGCAGGAACAACCCGAGCCGCGCTTCTCGTCCCTGACCAGTCTCAACCTGCCGTGGCTCAATGTCGGTTCCCCCTCACTGGTCATTGCGTTCAACTACGGGCTGGAACGGAGCGCCGGGCGGTCGTTGGAGCACGGTGGCTTGGGCGGCCTGATTGCCGATGGTTATTTCCGGAGCTTGCTTCTGCCTTCAGACACCGGCGAGGAATATGATGGTGCTTCACTCCGCCGATATCGCCGGGGGACGACCAGCCATGGCTTGGCAGTTTTCCACCGAGAACCCGCACCCACCAAATGAAAACCTACGACCTCATCTGTCTCGGCGGCGGCAGCGCCGGCTTCAACGGCGCCCGCGTCGCCACCAGCCTGGGCCGGAAAGTCGCCATCGTCGATGGGGCCAAGCAGCTCGGCGGCCTCTGCATCCTGCGCGGCTGCATGCCGTCCAAGACCCTCCTCTACGCCGCCGAAATCCTGCACCACGCCCGCCACGCGGATCGCTTCGGCCTCAAGGTCACCGGCGCCCGCGCGGACATGCGCGCCGTGCACGCCCGGAAACAACGCATCATCGCGGACTTCGCCCAATACCGCGAGCAGGCGCTCACCGACGGCAAGTTCGACCTGCATCGCGCCCACGCGCGGTTCATCGACGCCCACACCGTCGAGCTGTCCGACGGCCAGCGGCTGCGCGCCAATCATTTCCTCATCGGGACCGGCTCACGCGTCAGCGTCCCCCCGGTGCCGGGACTGCGGGAGGCGAACGCCTGGACCAGCGACGATGTGCTCGATTTGGATTTTCTGCCGAAAAGCGTGCTCGTGCTCGGCGGCGGCATCGTCGCCTGCGAACTGGCGCAATATCTCCGCCGCATGGGCAGCGAGGTCACTCTCGTCCAGCGCAGTCCCAACATCCTGCGCGACCACTCCGACGCCGCCTCCGCCGTCGTCCAACAGGCCTTCCGCGACGAGGGCATCGAACTCTTCACCGCCACCCAACTCCAGTCCGTCGCCACCGACCGGCGCGGCGCCACGGTGAAGTTCCGCCACCGCGGCCGGCTCGTCACGCGCCGGGCCGCGCATCTCTTCAACGCGCTCGGTCGCGAGCCCAACACCGCCGGCCTCAACCTCGCCGCCGCCGGCGTGAAGACCCGCGCGGACGGCCAGATCCTCATCAACCGCTGGCAACAGACGAGCGCCCCGCACATCTACGCGGCCGGCGACTGCTCCGGCCCGCACGAGATCGTGCACCTCGCCATCGCCCAAGGCGAACTCGCCGCCCGCCACGCCAGCGGCGTGAAGCGGCTCCAGCCCGTGGACTGGTCGCTGCTGCTCAACATCGTCTTCACTGATCCGCAGCTCGCCACGATCGGTCAACTCGAGCGCGACCTCGACGCGGCGGGCGTGCGCTATCTGACCGCCTCCTATCCCTTCAATGACCACGGCAAGTCCATCCTGATGGAGGCCAACTACGGCTACGTGAAAGTCATCGCCGAGCCCAAGCGCGGCCGCATCCTCGGCGCGGAAATCGTCGGCAAGGACGCCGGAGAGCTCATCCACGCCTTTTCCACCCCGCTTGCCCTGCGCGCCACAGTCTACGACATGCTCCGCGCCCCGTGGTATCACCCGACGCTCGCGGAGATCATCACGTATCCGCTCGAGGAAATCGCCGGGCAATTGACCCGCCGATGAGAGACCTTGTGCAAAAGACCGCTGCCACCATCCTGCGCCTGACCGGCCTGCAGCATTTCCCGGTGCGCGTCCGGCGCGGCTTCCCCGCCGGCGCCCGGTGGACCCTGTTCCCATGGAGCGCCTACTGGCGCGGCGGCTACGAACCCGCCATGGCGCAGGCCATCGACTCCCTTGGCAACCTGCGCGGCAAATCCTGCTGGGATCTGGGGGCCCATTTCGGCTACTACAGTGTCGGGCTCGCCCTGCGCACCGGCCCGGAAGGCCAGGTGGTCGCAATCGAGCCCCTGCCCGCGAATTTCGCCCGCCTGGAACGGCATCGGCGGATGAATCGCCTGACCTGGCTGAAGGCCTACCAATGCGCCGCGTCCGACACCGCCGGGGTGGCCGATTTTTTCAGCAGCCTGGAGGCGGGAGACACCACGGTGCACCTGGCCTATGATGGCGAGGTCAAGACAGCCGCGACCCTCACCATTCCGGTGCAGTTGTTCCGCCTCGACGATCTGGTCGCCCGCGGAGAGATTCGCCCGCCTGATTTCGTCAAGATCGACGTCGAGGGGCATGGCCACCATGCAGTCGGCGGGGCGCTCGAGAGCATCAAGCGCAGCCGGCCGGTCATCCTGATGGGGTTTCACAGCCCGCAGGAGGTGGCCGGGACCGAGGCCCTGCTGCGGCCGCTGGGCTACCGATTCTCGCCGGTCGGCAACAAGGATCCGGCGGACCGGATCGGCGCCGACTACCTGCTGCGGCCGGCCTGAGCCCGGGTGATTTTCGTTTGCAGCGGCAAACCGCCTGAACACAGATTCCTGCCATGCCCGACTACCAAGCCCCCGCTTTCCTGACCGAGCTGCTGCGCGCCAAGTCCCCTTCCGGCGCCGAAGCCCAGGCCCAGGCTGTCTATGACCGCTTCGTGAAGCCGCACGCTGCCGCCTACGCCAACGACGCCCTCGGCAACCGCCTCGCCACGCTCAACCCCCAAGGCGGCCCCACCCTCATGCTGGCCGGCCACATGGACGAGATCGGCCTCATCATCACCTACGTCAACAAGGACGGCTACCTCTACTTCGACACCATCGGCGGCCACGACCGCAGCATCATCTCCGGCCGCCGTGTCATCATCCAGACCGCCGCCGGCACCGTGAAGGGCGTCACCGGCAAGCGCGCCATCCACCTGATGGACGAGGCCGACCGCAAGAAGGTGCCCGAGATCCACGAAATCTGGATCGATATCGGCGCCAAGACCAAGGCCGAGGCCCTCACCCGCATTGCCATCGGCGACGTGGCGACCTACGATCACGAGTTCGAGCTCATCACCGGCAGCATCGGCACGGCGCGGGCCTTCGACAACAAGGTCGGCGCCTACATCGTCGGCGAGGCCCTGATCCGCCTCGCGAAGGACAAGGGCAAGCTGGCTACCAAGGTCGTGTCCGTCGCCACCACGCAGGAGGAGATCGGCACGCGCGGGGCGCAGACCTCGGCCTTTGCCGTGGACCCGCATGTCGCGCTCATCGTGGATGTCGGCCACGCGACCGACCACCCGGATTGCGACCCGCGCAAATTCGGCGAGACCAAGCTCGGCGGCGGTCCCATCATCTGCCGGGGCCCGAACATCAATCCGAAGGTCTATGAGCGCCTCGTGGCCTGCGCGAAGAAGGCGAAAATTCCCTACCAGCTCGAGGCTGACCCGCGACCGACCGGCACCGATGCCCGCGCCATCCAGATGGCCCGCGGCGGCGTGGCCTGCGGCCTCGTCTCCATCCCCCTTCGCTACATGCACACGCCGAGCGAGGTCGTCGACCTGGAGGATGTGGAGAACTGCGTGAAGCTCTTCGCCGCCTTCGCCAAGTCAGTCGCCCACGGCGAGAGCTTCAACTGGTGACGCTCCGGCTGGCGCGGTCGCTCCACCGCCAGAGGAGGTAGAGGGCCGTAGGCATGACCACCGGCATCACGTGGCGCTCATAGGCGAAGCCGACGACATGGAACGCCGAATACAGCGCCAGAAAGGCGAGATAAGTCAGCGCCACCATGAACGCCGCGGAGCGCCAGTGCTCGCGCCGCAGCCGCCACAGCGCTTGCAGCGCGAGGAGGATGGCCGCCCAAAGCATCACGCGGAACACGATCATCCACGGGATTTGCAGCAGGTATTCCGGGCGGGAGTAGCGTGACTCCCCCCGTTGCGCCAGGCCCGTGGCCCGCACCTCGCCATAGAAGACCCAGGCCTTGCGCACGGCATTGGCGAAAAATTCCCCCGGATGGGCGCGGATGAAGTCCACCGCGCGCTGCCGGAAATAGGCGTTGTGATCCCACTCATCCCGCAGCGGCCGGTCCGCGGTGACCTTCCCCTCGTAGTCGAGGATATCGAGGCTGTAGAGGGGGTAGGTCGTCGCGGTGTCGGCACAGTTGCCCTTGTAGAGACTCCATCCCTCCCACGAGGAGCCGGTGGTGAAGCGACCGGAGTGCCGCGCATTGAAGGCCGCGAGGCCATACAGCCCGACTCCCACCATCAACCAGAGCGCGACCGCCACCCGCCAGTCGCGCCGGCGCAGCCCCACCAGCGCGGGCACGGCGAGGCACCAGTAGATCATGGAGCTTTTGAGGAACAGCAGCAGGACGAGCAGGCTGCCCACCGTCAGCACCCAGGCCACGCGCGCGCGGCCGGCTGCATCGCCAAACCACAACAGCGCAAACAGCAGGGTCAGCGCCGTGATGTTGTAGCCCTCCTCCAGCCCCACCTCGAAGACGTTCAGCGCCCACCGCGGCATCGTGAGCGCCACACCCAGCAGGAGCAGCACAGCCCAGAGCGGCGCTCGCGCCGTGCGCAGCACCAAGGCTACCGCCGCCACCAACAGGCCGCCGAAGAGCACGCATTTGGCCAGCGCCACCCACCGGAGGTCGTCGCCAAGCACACCCTTCAGCGCGATGAGGAAATAGGGGATGAACGGCAGCCGGTGCGCGCTGAAGGCCACCCCAGGATAGTGCACGCCCGCCGGGGCGCGGTAGTCACCGGTCCCTTGCAACTCGGCAATCAACACTCCGTAGCCGAACCCCAGCTGGCTCACAGGCTGTCCGCTGCGATGCTGCCAGCGGTCCATCACCAGTGCGCCGGCGAGCACATAAGCCAGCATCACGCCCAGGATCAGCCAACGAACCGGGGAAGGCAGCGCCGCAGCCGGCGCACGAAGGAGCGTTTTAAGCCATTCAACCACTGCGGCGAGCATGCGAAGGGCCCGCCGTGCCACGAGTCAAAAGAGGCCGGGAGCGGAACGTGCTGACCTCAGCGCGTTGAACGGAACGCCGCGAGGCAAGCGCGCTGGGGCCAACACGCTCCACCTGCAATTGAACCGGATCAGGCGGCGTCCTTGCTCGTGGCGACGCCGCCGGCGGGCTTCCGCAGGGCCGGCTTCTTGCGGCCCTCGACCACGGCTCGGTCGATGACGACCTCGGCGATGTCGTCGCGCTGCGGCAGATCATACATGACCTCGAGCATGATTTTCTCGAGGATGGCGCGCAGGGCGCGGGCGCCGGTCTTCAGCTCGATGGCGCGCTTGGCGATGGCGATGATGGCGTCGCGCGTGAACTTGAGCTGCACGCCGTCCATGGCGAAGAGCTTGGAGTATTGCTTCACCATCGAGTTCTTGGTGCGGAGCAGCACCTTCTCGAGGTCGGCTATCTTGAGCTCGTCGAGCACGGAGACCACCGGCAGGCGGCCGATGAACTCGGGGATCATGCCATAGCGGATGAGATCCTCCGGGGCGACGCCGCGCATCATCTCATCAGGCGTGAGGTCGTGGTCCTGGGCGTTGACATGGAAGCCGAGGGAGCGCTGGCCGAGGCGCTTCTTGATGACCTCGTTGAGGCCGACGAAGGCGCCGCCGCAAATGAAGAGGATGTTGGCGGTGTTGACCTGGATGTATTCCTGATTCGGGTGCTTGCGGCCGCCCTGCGGGGGCACGTTGCAAGTGGTGCCCTCGAGGATCTTGAGCAGCGCCTGCTGCACACCCTCGCCGGAGACATCGCGGGTAATGGAGACGTTTTCGGTGGTGCGGCGGATCTTGTCGATCTCGTCAATGTAGATGATGCCGCACTCGGCCTTCTTCACATCGTAGTTGGCCGCCTGCAGGAGGCGGAGGACGACGTTCTCCACATCCTCGCCGACGTAGCCGGCCTCGGTGAGCGTCGTGGCGTCGGAGATGGCGAACGGCACATCGAGGATGCGGGCGAGCGAGCGGGCGAGCAGGGTCTTGCCGGAGCCGGTGGGACCGACGAGCAGGATGTTGCTCTTCTCGACCTCGACGTCGCTGAATTCGGCCGGCAGGGCGGCGACTTCCGTCTGGCCGCCCGAGTTTCCGTCAAAGTTGAGGCGCTTGTAGTGGTTGTAAACGGCGACCGAGAGCACCTTCTTGGCGTGGTCCTGGCCGATGACGTGATCGTCGAGCACCTTCTTGATCTCGGCGGGCTTGACGAGGCGGAAGGCCGGCTTGGCCCCCTCGGGAGCGGGGGCCTTCACCTCGCGGTCAATGATCGTCTTGCAGACGTTGACGCAGGAGTCGCAGATGTAAACGCCCGGCCCCGCAATGATCTTGCGGACTTCCGCCTGCGACTTGCCGCAGAAGGAACAGAGGGTCATGCGCGAGGATTTGGCCATGAGGGAGGTATATCGGCGCTTGCGGGCCGTTAGTCGAGGGATTTTCCCGGCCTAAACGATTGCCGGGACCGGGTCAGGCGGCAGCGATCCCGGTGATTTTCTGGGCGTCGCGGGTCGAGGTGACCACATGATCCACGATGCCGTAGGCCTTGGCCTCGTCGGCACTCAGGTAGTAGTCGCGGTCGGAATCGGTCTCCACCTGCTCGGTGGTCTTGCCGGTGTGCTTGGCGATGGTCTCGTTGAGGGTGCGGCGCCAGCGGAGGATTTCCTTGGCCTGGATGGCGATGTCGGCGGCCTGGCCGCCCGCGCCGCCAGAGGGCTGGTGGATCATCACCCGGCTGTTGGGCAGGCCGAAACGCTTGCCCTTGGTGCCGGCCGCGAGCAGCACCGTGCTCATGCTGGCCGCCATGCCGATGCAGTAGGTGACGAAATCACACTGCAGGAAGTTCATGGTGTCATAGATCGCCATGCCGGCGGTCACGCTCCCGCCGGGGGAGTTGATGTAGATCTGGATGTCCTTCTTCGGGTCCTCCATCTGGAGAAACAGCATCTGGGCGATGACCACATTGGCCACGCCGTCATCAATCGGTGTGCCGATGAAGATGATGCGGTCCTTGAGGAGGCGGCTGTAGATGTCCATCGACCGCTCGCCGCGGCCGGTGTTTTCGAGGACGATTGGGACGTAGTAGCTCATGCTTTGGCGGTGGCCGTTTTCACGGTAGCCTTGGTGACCAGAAAATCAAGGGCCTTGTCGAACAGGAGCTGCTGCTGGATGGCGCGGAGCTGCTCGCGGTCCTTGCCCAGTTCCTTCGCCAGCTTGTCGGGTTTCTGACCGGAGCGCATGGCCTCGCGCATGATCCAGTTGTTGAAATCCTTCTCGTCCACCTTGAGCTTCTCGGCGTCGGCGATTTTGGCGAGCATGAGCTGCACCTTGACGCGGGAGAGGGCGGCCTTGGTGGCGCTGTCGTAGAGTTCCTTCTTGTTCTGCTCGAACTGTTCCTGCGGGATGCCGCGGCGCATGTTCTCCTCGATGAACTGGCGGAGCACGCCGTCGCGCTCGGAGGCGACCAGGCTTTCGGGCACCGGGAAGCTGGCCTGGGCGACGAGGGCGTCGGTGACCTGGCGGCGCTGGGCGGCGCGGTTCTCGTATTCCTTGCGCATTTTCAGGTTGGTCGTGACCTGCGACTGGAGGCCGGCGAGGTCGTCGGCCTGGTTGTCCTTGAAGAATTTCTCATCGAGCGGGGGGAGCACGCGTTCGCGCACCTCCTGCACCTCGATGGCGTAGGTGGCCGTCTTGCCGGCCAGCGCCGGGACGGCGGCGAATTCCGCCGGGAAGGTCACGGTGGTGTCCTTCTTGTCGCCCGCCTTCAGGCCGGCGAGCTGCTTGGACATGCCGGGGAGCAGGCCCTCGTTGGCTCCCTCGACTTCCTCCCAGGTTTGCGGCGCGGCGGCGTAGATGGCCTTGTCGCCGACGACAGCGGCCAGCGGCTGGCCGTCGAGCGTGCCGGCGTAACCGAAGCGCACGTAGTCCCCCCTGGCGGCGGCGCGGTCGGCGACCTTGAAATCAGCCCGCTCGGCGCGCAGCCCCTCGATCACGGCGTCCACCTCGGCGGCGGTCGGCTCGGTGGGCAGGGTCTCGGTGACGATGCCGTGGTAATCGGGCAGCTTGAACTCGGGGCGCACATCCACCGTGAGCTTGATCGCGGCGGAGAGGCCGGGCTCGATCGCGCCCTCCTCGACATCAACGAGCGAAAGCACCTCGAGCTTCGACTGCTCGAGACCGTCGCGGTAGGCCTTGCCAATGACCTTCTGCTTGAACTCATCCTTCAGCTCCTTGCCGAAGCGCTTGGCGACCATGGCCGCCGGGGCCTTGCCGGGCCGGAAACCAGGCAGGCTGACCTGCTTGGTGAATTCGCCCAGGATGGTGTTGTATTCGCCATCGACCTCACCCTTGTCGAGGGTGACGGTCAGCGTTTTGCGGGTCTCGTTGATGTCGGTGATTTGAACGTTCACGGTGTATAAAGATGGCGGATTTCAGTCGATGAACCGGCCAACGTAGGTCGCCAACCCCTCCGGTCAATGCCAGATTGGGCTCCCGGCGGCAGGGCCTGAAACCGGCGTGGACATATCCTCGTTCCGGACCAAGCTGGCCGTGCAATGCCTTCGCTCACACAGCTTTTGGCCAGCCACGGCCGCTTGCTCGTCCTCGACGCCGCTTCGACCCGGGTGCAAGTCGGCCTGTGGCAGGCCGCGGCCTCCCCGCATTGGCATAGCTCGGAAGACGAGGCTGGCTCCGGCATCTTTGCCGGCACCGAGGCCGTGCTGCGGGCGGCGGAGATGAAGATTGGCGACATCGGCGCCTTCGTGTTTTGCGAAGGGCCCGGCTCAATGCTCGGCACGCGCACCATCGCCATGGCCCTCCGCACCTGGCAGGTGCTCAAGCCCCGCCCGGCCTACGCCTACCAGAGCCTCGCCGTCGCCGCCCGACTCGTCTGGACGCAAGCACCGCGCGCCTTCAGCGTCATCGCCGACGCCCGGCGCGACACCTGGCACAGCCAGGCCGTCAGCGCGGATGGGAGGATATCGCCCTTGCTGCGCTTGGCCGCGTCCGCCTTGCCGGACGGCGAATGGCTGACCCCGGAAAATTTTCGTTCCTGGGCCCAGCCACCCCGCCCCGCCGCGGTTTGCAGCTACCACCTCGCGGATATTTTTCCCGTGCTGGCAGCTGGTGAGTATTTCCGCCCGGTCCCGGCCCCCGATGCCTTTCAGCACGAAGCGCCCGCCTACAAGAAATGGTCCGCCCAAGTGCACAGCGCCAATAGCCGGCCAATCGCACCAGTGTGAAACCGGCCGGTCCAGCCACCGTCACTACCCCACGACCATGAGCCCGACGTCGCTCTTCCTCACCCCGACCGAAGCGTGGCAGCCGCTGCCCGACGCCGATTGGAACGAAGCCGCCGCGCGCCACCTGCTCCAGCGCATCGGCTTCAGCGCCACCCGGGGCGAACTCAGCCGCGTGCTGGCCGACGGGCCCGCCCGTTCCGTCGAGCGTTACTTCGCGCACATGCCCGCCTTCCCCAAGCCGCGCCTGATCGCCAAGCTTGAAGCCGACGGCCCCGAGCTTTACCGCCGTGCCGCCAACGGCAGCGCGCAGGAGAAGCGTCTGGCGCAGCAGGCCGCCCGCGAGCGCTCGCGCGAGGCGTTGTTCGACCTGACCATCAAGTGGCTGCAGTTCGCCAGCCGCCCCGAGAACTCACCATCCGAGAAATGGCTGTTTTTTCTTTCCGACGTCTGGGTTGTCGGCATTGACAAGGTCAGGAATGCCGCGCTCATCCACCAGCATCAGGATTACATCCGGAAGTTCGCGCTCGGGCGCGCGCCAAATCTCGCCAAGCTGATGTCCCGCTCGCCGGCCATGATCACCTACCTCGATCTGCAGCAGAGCAAGCCGGAGGCGCCCAACGAGAATTTCGCCCGCGAGCTCTTCGAACTCTTCACCCTCGGCGAGGGCAACTACACGGAAAACGACATCAAGCAGGCCGCGCGCGCCTTCACCGGCTACCGCCAGCGGCAGGGCGAGTTTGTCTTCGCGCGCCGCCAGCACGACAACGGCCGCAAGACAATCTTCGGCCGGAGCGGCGCCTTCACCGGCGACGACGTGATCGACTTGGTCTTCAAGCAACCGGCCGCCGGCACCTTCCTGCCGCGGCAGATGGTCGACTTTTACCTGAGCGAGGAACCGCTGCCAGTGGAGCAGACTGCCGCCCTCGGCGCCTGGTGGGCCGGGACCGGCCACGACCTCCGCAAGCTCGCCGTGAAGTTCTTCACCAGCCGCGTGTTTTTCGATCCGCGCTACCGCGGCGGCTATATCAAAAGTCCGGTCCAATTCTATCTCGGCCTGCTGCAGGATCTGGATCTCAGCGTGGCCCCGCTGCCGCGCCAGTTGATCGGCAGCCTGCGCTCCATGGGGCAGCTGCCCTACGACCCGCCAAACGTCCGCGGCTGGGTCGGTGGCCGCAGTTGGATCAATTCCGCGACCCTCGCCGCCCGCCGACAGGTGATCCAAGCGCTGCTGCACCCGCTCAACGAGAACCTGCTCAATGGCGACGAACAGATGGAGCTCGCGGCGGCCTACGCCGACGGCGTGACCAATTTCACCCTCGATGAAGCGCGGCTGGCCCAGTGGGCCAAGCTGCCGCCCCCCGATCGCGCCCGCGAACTCGTCCACCGCCATGTGCCCGACTTGGCCGGCACCGAGCTTGAGAGCCAGCTCGCCAACTTCTTCGAGCGCAGTGCGCGCCACACCGCGGCGGAGGCGGCCACCCGGGCCGGCTTGGCCACCCTCCTCGAATCCCCCAACTACCAGCTTTGCTGAGCATGAAAAACCCCGCCCACCTCCTTCCCTCCACCCGCCGCGAGTTCCTCCGCTACGGCGCCCGCGGCATCGGCCTGCTCGCCTTCAGCCGCTTCGCCCCGGGGTTCCTCGTCGAGTCCGCCCACGCGCAGGCCCCGGCTCCCGAGAAGGACCGCAGCATCCTCGTCCTCGTGCAACTCGCCGGTGGCAACGACGGCCTCAACACCGTCGTGCCCTTCGCCGATCCACACTACCACCGGCTCCGCCCCACCCTCGGCCTGCCGGCGAACCAGCTGCTCAAGCTCAATGACACGCTCGCCCTCAATGCCGGCTGCACCGCGCTGCACGGGCTGTTCAAGGACGGTCAGCTCGGCATCGTGCAGAACGTCGGCTACCCCAACCCCAACCGCAGCCACTTCCGCTCGACGGAAATCTGGGAGACCGGCAGCGACAGCAACGAAACCCTGCCGACCGGCTGGCTCGGCCGCTTCTTTGACAACGCCTGCACCGGCACGCCCAAAGGCGGCGATCCGTGCGGCGTGAACATCAGCAACGAGGTGCCCCAGGCCTTCCTCAGCGCGCAGCAGCATCCCACCTTCTCGCTCCCCGCCGGACGCAACCGCCGCCAGCAGGCCGAGAACCTCACCCTGCTGGAGCAGATGGTGCAGGCCCCGGCCGGGCGGCACGACGACCACGACAATGCCGGCTACCTGCGCCACACGATGATGGATGCCCTCGTCACCGAAAAGAAGTTCCAGAAGGTGCTGGCGAACTACCAGACCCAGTCCGCCTACCCCGGCACGCCCTTCGCCGGTTCGCTGCGCAATGTCGCCGCCCTCATCGCCGCGGGCACCGCGACACGCGTTTATTACGTCTCCCTCGGCGGCTTCGACACCCACAACAACCAGCTGAACGCGCACGCCAACCTGCTGAAGACCCTCTCTGAGGGCCTCGCCGCGTTTCAGGCAGACCTCGTGTCGAAGAAACTGGACAGCCAGGTGCTGACGATGACTTTTTCCGAGTTCGGCCGCCGCCCGAGCGAGAATGAGAGCCGCGGCACCGACCACGGCACCGCCGCCCCCCTCTTCGTCATGGGCTCGCGCCTCAAGCCCGGCCTGCACGGCACGGCACCCAGCCTAGACGTGGCGCGCAACCAGGATCTGCAATACTCGACTGACTTCCGTGCCGTTTACTCGACCGTGCTCGACCAGTGGCTCGGCTGCAAATCCCAAGCCATCCTCGGGGCAGACTACCAGCCGCTCGGGTTTATCTGAAGGCAGGGCACGCCGCCCGCGTTTCACTCCACATCATCCGCGCGCCGGCCGCCCGACGGCTTGCCGATGCCGGAAGCCATGAAGCCAATCTTCCGCACCGCGGCGAGATCCACGATGTTGCGGCCGTCGAACAGGAAGGCCGGCTTCGGCATACCCGCGTAGATCCTCGCGTAGTCGAGCGTCTTGAACTCGTCCCACTCCGTCACGATCGCAATGGCGTGGGCGCCTGCGCAGGCTTCGTAGGCGTCCTTGGCGACGGTCAGGCGCGGATTGTCCACGCCCTTGCCGAGTGTGTCGGCTTTGATCTCGTCGGCTGGCACCTTTGGGTCGTAAACGGAGACCTTGGCGTGCTCGGCAAGCAGGTCGCGGCAGACGTTGATCGCGGCGGATTCGCGCGTGTCGTTGGTGTCCTTCTTGAAGGCAAATCCGAGCACGGCGATTTTCTTGTCGGCGACGGTGTTGAAGAGCTCCTTCACGATGCGCGCCGCGAAGCGGTGCTTCTGCCAGTCGTTGATGCCGACGACGCTGGTCCAGTAGGCTGCCACCTCGGGCAGGCCGAAGCTCTCGCAGAGGTAAGTCAGGTTGAGAATGTCCTTCTGGAAGCAGGAGCCGCCGAAGCCGACGGAGCTTTTCAGGAATTTCGGGCCGATGCGGCTGTCCTTGCCGATGGCGTTGGCCACCTCGTCCACGTCGGCGCCGGTCGCCTCGCAGAGGGCGGAGATGGAATTGATGGACGAGATGCGCTGCGCGAGGAAGGCGTTGGCCACGAGCTTCGAGAGCTCGGACGACCACAGGTTGGTCGTGATGATGCGATCGCGCGGCACCCAGCGGCCATAGACGCCGGCAAGGGTCTCCATGGCCTTCTCGCCCTCGGGTGTGCGCTCGCCGCCAATGAGCACCCGGTCGGGATTGGTGAGATCCTTGACCGCCGTGCCCTCGGCGAGGAATTCGGGGTTGGACAGCACCGCGAACTTCAGGCCCTTCGAGTTGGCGGCAAGGATGGTCTTGATGGCGTCGGCCGTCTTCACCGGGATGGTGGACTTCTCGACGATGATCTTCCCGCTTTCGGCGTGCTCCGCGATGGTGCGGGCGACGGATTCAATGTAGCGCAGGTCGGCCGCCCGGCCGGCGCCGACGCCATAGGTCTTGGTGGGGGTGTTTACCGCCACGAAGATGATGTCGGCCTTCTTGATCTGCCCGGACACGTCGGTTGAGAAGAACAGGTTCTTCCCGCGGGCCTGCTTCACCACCTCATCTAGGCCCGGCTCGAAGATCGGCAGCGTGCCGCTGTTCCAGGCGGCAATGCGGGCCGCGTTCATGTCCACCACCGTCACGGTGATGTCGGGGCATTTCAGGGCAATCATGGCCATGGTCGGGCCACCCACATATCCGGCGCCAATGCAGCAGATGTTCATAGGAAAAGTGCCGTGCTTTGTGCCCAGCCGCGGTGGCGCGGGCAACCATCAAATCTTTCCGCCATCGCGGCGGGGTGCACTCACCCCGCCTGCAATCAAACCCGCCCTCAGGCCGGGCTCGGGGCCGGGGAGCCGGCGGGCGCCGTGGGAGCCGCTTGCCCGGCGGGTCTGCCTGCTTCCGGCGGCTGCCGGGGCGGCTGCTTCACCATGACGATGGGCGACTTGATCTCGCCGTCCTTGAGGATTTCGAGGACATGCCGGCCTTCGATGGTCTCGTGCTCGAGCAGCGCGGCGGCGATCTTGTCGAGGGCGGCCCGGTGCTCGCCGAGGATCGCTTCGGCGCGCTTGTATTCGGTGCTGATGATCTCCGCCACCGCCGCGTCCACCCGGCGGGCGGTGTCCTCGCTGATGTGTTGCGAGCGGGTGATGTCCCGCCCGAGGAAGACGGTGTCCTGGTTCTCGCCCATGGCGATTGGCCCGAGGTCGCTCATGCCGAAATCGCACACCATGGCCCGGGCAATCTTGGTGGCCTGCTTGATGTCGCCCGAGGCGCCGTCGCTGATGTCGTCAGTGACCATTTTCTCGGCGATGCGGCCCGCCATCGAGGTGCAGACCCGGTCGGCATACTGTTTCTTCGTGCGGCCGAGGATGTCCTTGGTCGCGAGGTAGGTCGTGCTGCCGAGGCTCTGTCCCCGGGGGATGATCGTGACCTTGTGCACGGGGAAGGAGCCGTCATCGAGCACGGCGCCCACGACGGCGTGGCCGGCCTCGTGCCAGGCGAGGGACTTCTTCTCCTTGTCATCCATCACGCGGCGATGCTCGCGACCCCACAGTATCTTGTCGCGCGCGTCGTCCACGTCGATCATCTCGACCTTCTTCTTGTTGCGGCGGGCGGCCAGCAGGGCGGCCTCGTTCAGCAGGTTGGCGAGTTCGGCACCGGAGAAACCCGGAGTGCCTTTGGCAATACGGGAGAGATCGACGTTGGCGGCAAGCTTGA
>JBDHQK010000172.1:0-4829 GCA_039807025.1 Lacunisphaera sp. | reverse complement strand
ATCCCCGGGGATATTCAGGAGACGGTGGGCCCGGTGCTGGCGCACCGCCTGTCGCTGGCCCGGCAGACCTCCGATGCCCTCGAGGAGCGCCGCACGGTGCTCGCGGCGCTGAAGCGGATCATCGCGTCCATCCCGCGACCGGAGTGAGAGGGAAGGGGACTGAGCCAATGGATCTGTCACTCGCGGCTCCGGATTCGCCGTTGAGCGTGGAGCGTCCTGCGACGAGCGTCGCCGTCGCGGCGGCCGACTGGCACGGCCCCGGCGCGCCGGATCGCAAGCGCCGGGGATTCGACTGGCGGATATTGCTCTGGTCGCTGGTGTTTCCGCCGAAGCGACACCGTATCTCGCTCACGGTGCCGGGGCTTTTCCTCACCGCGTTGTCCGTCGGCATCGGCACGGCCGCCTACAACACGGCGAGCAACATCCTGTTTATCACGCTCTCGCTGCTGCTCGCCTGCCTGCTGCTCAGCGGCCTGCTGTCGTGGTTCAACTTCATGGGCACCTGCTGGCGCCTGCGTCCATCCGGGCCTTGGCGCGCCGGCCACGAGACGCTGGTCACGGTCGAGGTGGAGAACCGGAAAAGCTGGCTGCCGAGCTACAGCCTGTGGTTCGAGCTGGCCACGCAGCCCCGCCACCTGCCGCCGCCCGCGAAGCCGGAGAAGGAGATGAAGATGCGGGAGATTCTGGCCGCGGCGGAGAAACACATCACGCGCGGACGGATCCACCTGCGCGAGCGGCTGGGGCCGCGTGACGCCACGGCGCTGGATTGGGGCGTGAAGCCCGCCCGTCGCGGCGAGGCCGTGGTCGAGCTGAGTGCGGTGGGTTCACTTTTTCCGTTTGGTTTCCTGCGGAAAAACATCGGCATGGCGCTGCGGCACACCGTGCTCGTCTGGCCGGCGCAGGTGGAATACCAGTGGGCCGGCACCGCCTCCGACCAGGCGGGCTCGTCGGGGCGGCGCACCGCCCGGATCGGGACCGGCGACGACCTGCTGGCCCTCCGCCCCTACCAGCGCGGCGATTCACACCGCCTGATTCATTGGAAGGCCAGCGCGCGGCTGGGCCAGTTGATGATCCGGCAGTTCGCCGCCGAGAACCATGACGGCTTTATCCTGCGGCTCGACACGCCCGCAGCGGTCTGGGCCCGTCCCGAGCAGTTCGAGCTGCTGTGCAGCTTCGCGGGCACCCTGGCGGAGGATCTTTACGCCAGCGGCCGACTGCGCGGCCTCACGGTCAACGGCGGTCCGCTGCTGGAAACGCGGCGCATCCGCGACCTCGAGGTCGTGCTCGACGAGCTGGCGCGGCTGCAGCCGTCTGCCTCAGCTGTAGGCGGGGTGCCCTCACCCCGCGAGGCATCGTTCCCGCAGGGTGAGGGCATCCTGCCCACAAAGACCACCAAGAACATCATCACCTTCGCGCCCGAAGGAGCGCGCGGAGTCATCGCCCATGTCGACGGCCGCCAAATCGCGTCAGCTTAACCTCGACGAGCTGCGGCGCCTGAAATGGCTCCTGGGCGGCGCCATGGCGCTGGTGTCGCTGTGGACGGTCTTCTTCCTCGATGTCGAGGCGCTGGGGCTGGTCGGCGTGGCCGGGACGGCGATCCTGGCGGTGCTGATCTGGCCGCAAATTCCCGGCCGGGTGCCGGCGCTGGTGTGGAAGCTCGCGGTGCCGGCCATCATCGTGGCGATGGGGGCGGATTTCTATTACAGCCCCGATACCCTGCCGGTGCTCATCCGGCTGGCCATCCTGCTGGTGCTCTACCGCACGGTCGCCTACCGGAGGAAGCGCGAGGACCTGCAACTCATCGTGCTGAGCATGTTCCTGGTGGTGGTGGCCGGAGTGCTGACTTCGGCGCTCGGCTTCGCCTTCCTGCTGCTGTTGTTCACGGCCTGCGGGCTGGGTTTTCTCTTTGTCATCACGCTGCTCGATGCCGCCGAGGCCGGGGGGGCGCGTCCGCCTGAGGCCGAAACCGCCTGGACGCGCCTCGACGGGCGCCGGTTCTTCGCGCGGTTGCGCGCGGTGGCGGATTGGCGGCTGCTGGCGTTTGCGGCGGCGCTGTTCGCGGCGGTGGTCGCGATGTCGGGCCTGCTCTTCCTCCTCATCCCGCGTTTCGAGCTGGCGAGCGGGTTCTTCCTCGACCGCTACATCACCCGCAAGAGCCGCACCGGCTTCACCGACACGGTGAAGTTTGGCGACGTGTCCGAGCTGATCCGCGACGAGAGTGTGGCCATGCGGGTGGACCTGACGGACACCACGGGGCTGCGCGAGGCGCCCTACTGGCGGCTGGTCGTGCTCGATGAATACACGCCGGAAGGCTTCAAGGTGTCCGCCGGGCTCAAGGGTGAGCTGATTCGCGGCCAGCGGGTGACCCAGCAACTGCGGGGCCGGCAGCTGGGGCGCGAGATCAACGCGATCGGCGGGGCGTGGACTTTCTACATCGAGCCCGGCGTGAGCCGGTTCCTGCCCCTGCCGGGCAGCTATGGCATGTTGCGGATGCGCGAGGTGTCGCCCCTGCAGACCAGCGCCGGGCACCGCGTTGTGGCGCTGCGGACCGAGCCGATGACGATGACGGCGTTCCAGCTCGATGAGGTGGAGATGACCGCCGTGCTCAACGATGCACGTTTCCCGCAGTTGCTCGCGGCGGCGCGGGCGAAACCGCACTCTGGCAGCGGGCTGAACCGCTATGACCCGATGGTGAACCTGCGCGGCCCGGTGGGGACGGCGAACGAGGCGGTGCTCAAGCGGGTGGTGGCGGAGATCACCGGCGGGGCGGAGCTTTCCGCCGCGGAATTCACCCGCCGGGCCGTCAACTGGCTGCAGGCCCGGCACGCCTATGCGCTGTCGGCCAAGCTGCCGCCGGGCGCGGGCAAGGACGACATCGTGCGCTGGCTCGACTCCAACGAGCCGGGCTTCTGCGAATATTTTGCCGCGAGCCTGACGGTGCTGGCGCGGGCGGCCGGCCACCCGGCGCGGGTGGTGGCCGGTTTCCATGGCGGGGTGCTGAACGCCTTTGAGAACTACTACATGGTGCGGAATTCCGATGCGCACGCCTGGGTGGAGGTTTACGATGGGAAGGCCGCGTGGGTGCGGGCCGATCCGACGCCCGGGGCGGTGAGCACGGCCACCGGGGGCGCGACGCAGGCGGTTCGTCAGGAGCAGGATAGCAGCTGGTCGGCGCGCGTGGACAGCCTGCGCGTGCTCTGGTATCGGCGCATCGTCAATTTCGACTCTCGCGCGCAGGTGCAGATGCTCGATTCGGTGAAAACCTTCACCACCGACTCCGGCAGCGCGCTGCGGGCGTGGTTCGACGACTTAGCCAAGCAGCTGAAGGCGTGGCTCCAGCAGCCGTGGGATGCGAAACGGTTTGGACGCACGCTCGGGCTGCTCGCGGGGCTCGGATCGCTGGGCTGGCTGCTCGTGCGCCTCGGACAGTGGGGCTGGTGGCGCTGGCGGCGGTGGCGCCGGCCGCAATCCTTTGATCCCGTGCGGCTCCAGGCCGGGAGGTGGCTCATCCGCCTGCGAGAAAAAGCCAGTGAGGATGTCGTGATGTCGGAGCTGCAGCGTCTGCGCTATGGCCGGCGCGAGTCGTGGCCGGAGCCGCGCGGGGTATTCCGCCGGGCGAAGCAGGCGCAGCGCCGGGCGCGGTGATCACTCCATCTTGAAATTCAGCGGCGCGGAAGCCGCCGGGCGGTCGCGTTTGTCCTGCCAGGCTTGGAGGATGGCCTTGACCACGGGGCCGGAATAGAGGCCGCCGCCGAAATTCTGGTCTTCCGCGCCCTCCAGCACCACGGCGACGGCGATGCGGGGATTCTCCAGCGGGGCAAAGGCCACCAGCCAGGCGAGCTCGATGCGGCCTTTTTGGGCCGTGCCGGACTTGGCGCCACCGGTGAGGCCCTCGACCTTGGCCAGACGGCCCGTGCCGATCTGGTAGCAGGACTCCAGACCGCGGAGGACGGCGTTGTAGTCGGAGGGGGACAGGCCGATCGGCGTGGTGCGCTGGACCGGCCGGCGGGGATCGTGGAGCAGGGTGGGCTTGGTCTCGGTCTCGCCGCGGGCGAAGGAGGCGACCATGCAGGCGGCCTGCAGCGGGGTGATCAGCGTGTCACCCTGGCCGATGGCAATGTTGGCGGTGTCGCCGCCGCGCCAGATGCCGTCGGGCAGGTTGGCGGAGCGCCAGTTCTCCTTGCGCCACTCCGGGTCGGCCACGCGCGGGCTCCGGAATTCCGAGGGCAATTCGATGCCGGTCGGGTGATTGAAGCCGAAGCGCTTGGCCTCGGCGGCGAGGAATTGCGGCGTTGTGTCCAGGCCATATTTGATGAAGAAGACGTTGCAGGATTGGGTGAGGGCCTTGACGAGGTCCACCTCGCCGTGCACGGCGTTGTGCGCGCAGGGGAAGCGCCGGTTGCCGACCATGATGAATCCGGGGCAGATGATCCGGGAGACGCCCGGCTCGATGGTGCCGGCGCGCAGGCCGGCGAGGGCCGTGATGATCTTGAAGGTGGAGCCGGGAGGATACTGCCCCTGAATGGCCCGGTTCAGCCAGCCGCCGGATGCCTCGATGGCTTTGGCCGTCTCGTGGGAGAGCCGGGGCACGAAATCATTGAGATCAAAGTCGGGCTTGGAGACGAGGGCGAGCACCTCGCCGGTGCGGATGTCGAGCGCGACGGCCGCGCCGGTGCGGCCCTCCATCGCGGTCTCGGCGGCCTGTTGTAGGTCGATGTCGAGGCTGGTGATGATGCTTTTGCCCTGCACGGGCAGGCGTTTCTCGATCGGTAGGTCCACCTTGTAGCCGGCCGGGTCGACGAGGTAGATGGCGCCGCCGGTCTCGCCCT
>JBDHQK010000171.1:0-4847 GCA_039807025.1 Lacunisphaera sp. | reverse complement strand
GGTGGTCGCCGACCGCGACGGTGACGCCGAGCGGCTTGGCGCGGGTGCGGACGATGTCGATCGTCTGCGGGTGGCACTTGTCGGAGACGAAGAAGACGGAGGCGTCGTGGCTGTCGCCGAACTTCACGCGATGGGCGAGCATCATGGCCTCGGCGGCGGCGGTGCCCTCGTCGAGCATCGAGGCGTTGGCGATCTGCAGGCCGGTGAGGTCGGTGACGAGGGTCTGGAAGTTGAGCAGGGCCTCCAGGCGGCCCTGCGAAATCTCGGCCTGGTAGGGCGTGTAGGCGGTATACCAGGCGGGGTTCTCGAGGATGTTGCGCTGGATGACGCCGGGCGTGGCGGTGTCGTAGTAGCCCATGCCGATGTGGCTGCGGAAGATCTTGTTCTTCGCCGCGATGGCGCGCAGCTCGGCGAGGGCCTCGCGCTCGCCAAGAGCGGCGGGCAGGCGCAGCGGGCGCTTCAGCCGGATGTTGGCGGGCACGGCGGCATCAGCCAGGGCGTCGAGCGACGCGTGGCCGACCGCCTGCAACATCAGGGCGACGTCGGCGTCGGGCGAGCCGTTGTGGCGGCGTTCAAAGGAGTCGAGTGGGGCGAGGAGGTCGCGCGGGGAAGCCATGGGCGGACGGTAGGCGGGGGCAGGGGCGGCGCAACCGGGAATTGGGCTCCTTTCGGAGCAATTAAGCGTTGTTCTGGCCGACGAAGCGGTTCTGTTTGCCGCGTGGTTTCAGCCGGGGAATACAGCACCAAGCCAGCGCGCGCGGCGTTCATCGCCCGGCGCCTCGCGGAGCTCTATCCGGAGACGCCCATCCCCTTGGACCACAAGGATGCCTACACGCTGCTGGTGGCCGTAGTCCTTTCGGCTCAATCGACGGATGCCGGCGTGAACAAGGCGACCCCGGCGTTGTGGGCGCGCGCCGACACACCGGCGAAGATGGCGCAGTTGACGGCCGACGAGATCCGCGGGTTCATCCGCACCGTCGGGCTGGCGCCGCAAAAGGCGAAGGCGATCCGGGAGCTGTCGCGCCTGATCGGCGAACGCCACGGCGGGCAGGTGCCGCGGACTTTTGAGGAGCTCGAGGCCCTGCCCGGCGTGGGCCACAAGACGGCGTCGGTGGTGATGAGCCAGGCCTTCGGCGTGCCGGCTTTTCCGGTGGACACCCACATCCACCGGCTGGCGCAGCGCTGGAAGCTGACCGCCGGCAGAAGTGTGGAGCAGACCGAGCGCGACCTGAAGCGGCTGTTTCCGGAGAGCGAGTGGAACCGGCTGCACCTGCGGATCATTTTTTACGGCCGCGAGCACTGCACGGCGCGCGGGTGCGATGGGACGGTTTGCGAAATCTGCCGGACGCTGTTTCCCGGGCGGAAGCGGCCCGTGAAAACCCGCAAATAAAAGAGAGTTGATTCGCGCCGGGGGGTTCACAACCTTCGGCCCTCGTTTCGGACGCTTAGCTCAGTTGGTTAGAGCACGTGCTTCACACGCACGGGGTCACTGGTTCGAGTCCAGTAGCGTCCACCATCTCACGGAAGGGGCAACCAGACTTGCCGCGGCGGGAGAGTTTGTCTGCACTGACCGCCCTATGCCCCGCTCCCCGAAGACCGTTCTGCTCCTGGCCAATGGCGATCTGCGCCAGTCGGCCAACCAAGTCTGCTGGCCCGCCCAGGCGGCCATGGAAAAGCAACTCGCCGCCGCCGTGGCCGGCTTCGGCCGCAATCTCGTGCGCGCCCATCCCTACAAGCCGGGCGTGAAGCACGGCTTCATCGCGTCGCAGAAGGAAGGCCTCGCGGTCTTCGCCCAGCTCGACCCGACCGCGCCGCTCATCGTCGCCGAGGCGGTCTGGCAGTATTCGCACCACCTGCTCGCGGGCCTCATGAGCCACCGCGGGCCGATCCTCACCGTCGCCAACTGGAGCGGCACCTGGCCGGGCCTCGTGGGCATGCTCAACCTCAACGGCTCGCTCACCAAGGCGGGCGTCAAATACTCCACGCTCTGGAGCGACAACTTTGACGACGAGTATTTCCTCGATGGCCTCGCCCGCTGGCTGAAGACCGGCGTCACCACGCACCGCACGCCGCATGTGCGGCCTTTCGCCAAGGCCCGCGTGCCGGTGAAGGCAAGGACGGTCGCGAAGAAGATCGCCACCGACCTGCGCGTGAGGAAGTCCATCATGGGCATCTTCGACGAGGGTTGCATGGGCATGTATAACGCCATCATCCCCGACGACCTTCTCTACAACGTGGGCGTCTGCAAGGAGCGCCTGTCGCAGTCCGCGCTCTATTACGGCGCCACGCAGGTGACCGACGCCGAGGCGAAGGCGGTCTTCAACTGGTATCTCAAGAAGGGCTTCACCTTCCACTTTGGGAAGGATGACAAGACCGAGCTCACGAGGGAGCAGGTGTTGTGGCAGTGCAAAACCTACGTCGCCGCCTGCCGCATCGCCGACGAGTTCGGCTGCGAGACCATCGGCATCCAATACCAGCAGGGCCTCAAGGATCTCCTGCCCGCCTCCGATCTCGTCGAGGGCACGCTCAACTCGACCGACCGGCCGCCGGTGAAGAACGCCGCGGGCCAGGTCATCCGTCCGGGTCAGCCCATCGTGCATTTCAACGAAGTGGACGAATGCGCCGGCCTCGACGGCCTGTTCACCAACCGCGTCCACGCCGCCCTCGGCCAGCCCGTGGCCAACACGCTGCACGATCTGCGCTGGGGCGATTGGGACCGCTCGGGCACGACCAAGGACTACGTGTGGGTCTTCCTCATCTCCGGCAGCGCGCCGGCCGACCACCACGTGGACGGCTGGGCGGGCTCGGACTCGTTGCGCCAGCCGCCGATGTATTTCCGCCTCGGCGGCGGCTCACTCCGCGGCATCGCCAAGCCCGGTGAAATCGTCTGGAGCCGCGTGTTCGTGCAGCACGGCAAGCTCAAGCTGGACATCGGACGCGCCAAGGCCATCTCGCTGCCGCGCGCCGAGACCGAGCGCCGCTGGAAGGAAACCACGGTGCAATGGCCCATCATGCACGCGGTGACCTACGGCGTGGATCGCGATCTCATGATGGCGCGCCACCAGGCCAACCATATCCAGGTGGCCTACGCGAAGAATGCCGCCGCCGCTGATCTCGCGGCCTACACCAAGGCCTCGCTCGCCGCGCAGCTGGGCATCGAGGTGTCGTTCTGCGGCACCAAGGCCGACGGCTCGGCGTTCTGACCCCAATCTTTCTCGTTCTCGCGATTCGGAAACTTGGAGAGCGAGAAGGATTACGAGAACGGGAACGATTTTACCCGAACCACGGCCGCAGGGTGCGGCTGAGTTCGTCGTGTCGCTCCTGCACCTCGCGGTAAACCGCGCGGTGCTTTGGGTTGGGCCTGCAGCGCGTCTTCTCGTCGAGCGCGACGGCGCGGGCGGAAAAGTCGGTGAGCTTCGCCTTGCGGTTGTCGCGCAGCGCCACGCACCACGCGGCCTGCAGCGCGCCGCCGAGCGCCGCGCCTTCATCCTCGACCATGGCGACGACGGGCACGCCGAAGATGTCGGCCATGAGCTGGCGCCACACGGCGGAACGCGCGCCGCCGCCGGTGACGCGGATCTCGCGGGGTTTCAGGCCCAGGGCCGCGAGCCGGCGCAGGCCGTAGTTCATGTTGAGCGTCACGCCCTCCATCGCCGCACGGGCCAGGCCGCCGGGCGTCAGGGTGTTGCGGGTGAGCCCGGCGAGGACGCCGGTGCCGCGCGGCAGGTTGGGGGTGCGCTCGCCGTCGAAGTAGGGGAGCAGGTTCAACCCGCCGGCGCCGGCGGGCGCGCTGGCCACGGCGGAGTCGAGGGCCGCATGGTCCCACCCGAAGAGCTGGCGAACTTGCTCGGTGACGAGCGTGACGTTCATCGTGCACAGCAGCGGCAGCCAGCCGCCGGTGGACGAGCAGAACGCAGCGATCTCGCCATTCGGGTCCACGACCGGCTTGGTGCTGTGGGCGTAGATGGTGCCGCTCGTGCCGAGGCTCGCGCTGACGACGCCCGGCGTCACGTTGCCGGTGCCGATGGCACCCATCATGTTGTCGCCACCGCCCGCGCTGACCACGACCTCGGGCGACAGGCCGTATTTCGCGGCGAGGGCGGGGCGCAGCGTGCCGGCGGTTGCGCTCGAGGCGGAGAGCGGTGGCAGCCAGTCGGCGAGATTCTTGTCGATGGCGTTGATGACTTTCGTTGACCACGTCCGCTTGCGCACGTCCATCAGCGCCGTGCCCGAGGCATCGCCGGGCTCCATGAAATAATTCCCGGTGAGGTGGTAGTTCAGGTAATCGTGCGGGAGCAGCACCTGGCGGAGCCGCTTGTAGTTCGCCGGCTCGTGGCGCTTCAGCCAGAGAATCTTCGGGGCGGTGTAACCGGGCAGGAAGGGCAGGCCGGCGGCGCGGATGGCGCCCTTTGCGCCGCCGAGCTTTTTGTTCAGCAGGGCACATTCGGCGGTCGTGCTGGTGTCGCACCAGAGCTTTGCGGGGCGGATGACAGAGCCGTGCGCGTCGAGCGGCACGAAGCCGTGCTGTTGGCCGGAGACGCCGATGCCGAGCACGCGGCTGCGGTCGACCTTAGCGGCGACTTCGCCGATGACGCGGTCGAGTGCGGCGATCCACTCGGCGGGATGCTGCTCCATGTGGCCGGGCGGCAGGCCGGGGATGAGCGAGTGCGGGGCGCGGGCCTCGGCGACGATCTTGCCGCTGTCGAGGTCGAGCGCGACGGCCTTGGTGCTTTGCGTGCCGCTGTCGATGCCGAGAAACAGGCTCATGGCTCAGCCGTGGAGGTAGGTGTTCAGGAGGTTTTCGAGGTATTCCTGCTTGCCCGAGCGCGGCTTGGGTTCGCCGAGCT
>JBDHQK010000170.1:0-4871 GCA_039807025.1 Lacunisphaera sp. | reverse complement strand
CCGTTCGCGAAGTCACCGCCGAGGTGCTCCGCCAAGCCGGACACATCGTGACGGCGGCGCCCAACGCCAAAAGCGGCCTCGCTCTTCACCACGCCGATCCGCACGACCTGATCATCACCGACATCAACATGCCGGACATGGACGGCTTGGAATTGATCATGGCCCTGCGCCATGCCGCGCCCCGGCCGCGCGTCATCGCCATCTCCGGCGGCTACCGGTTGAGCGAATCCCTCTTTCTGCCGCTCGCCCAGCGCCTCGGGGTGCAGCGCGCCCTGCCCAAGCCGTTTCGCGCCGACGCACTGTTGCAGGCGGTGGACGCTGTGCTCGCCGCGCCACCCCCGCCCACCGTGCCCGCAGCAGCAGCGCCCGCCGAGAGCGTTTCCGTCCACTAAACCGCCACCACTCCCCGCTCGCGCCAGCCCCCGAGCCCGGCGGGCTTTTCTTTTTTTTGGGAATTCCTTGTTCTATCTTGCCGCATGACCGCTGACCGCCGCCCGTTCCTGCCTCTGGCGCTCTGCCTCCCGCTGCCTGCCCAGCCCGATCGCATCAACGGCCGCGCTTTCGCCACCCGCTACCAAGCCATCGCACGCGACCCGCAGAACGGCACCTACCTCGGCGCCAGCGAATCCCGCAAGGACGGCCAGGCCGCCGGTTATTGAGAGGCCTCACGGCGGAGTCGCCGCGGCACCAGGCGCTCGAACTGGAGCGCGGGCGGCCTCACTCGCGGGTGTTTGTCTATCCCTAAATCGTTCTCGTTCTCGTTCTCGTTCCTCGTTCTCATGCCTGCGTGAGCCGTCCACGCCCGAAGTTTGCCTCCGCATCAAAATCCGCCGCGCCCCTCCCGCTCTACAACTGGCTGCAGGCGCGCGGCGCCGGCGCCCTCCTCCATCCCACCTGCCTGCCGGGCGAGCAGGGCTGCGGCGTGCTCGACCACCACGCGGTGCGCTTCCTCGATTTCCTGCAGGCCGCCGGGATGAAATACTGGCAGGTCTGCCCGCTCGGTCCCACCGGCTACGGTGACTCCCCCTACCAGTGTTTCTCCGCCTTCGCGGGCAACACCTACCTCGTGGACCTTGCGCCGCTCGTTCGCGCCGGCCTGCTCGACGACACCGAGCTTGCCCCGCTCGCGGCGCTGTCCGCCGACCGCGCCGACTACGGCGCGATCTACGACCTCAAGCCCCGCCTGCTTGCGACCGCCCACGCGCGTTTCGTGCGCCAGAAGCCGGCCCTGCCCTACGGCGACTTCGCCGCCTTCTGCAAAAAAAACGCGCACTGGCTCGACGCCTACGCCTATTTCCGCGCGCTGAAGGAACACTTCAAGGGCCTCGCGTGGTGGGAATGGCCGCTCGAGGCGCGTGATTTTGCCCGCGCAAAAAAATCTCCGCTGCGCGCCCGGCTCGCCGACGCCATCGCCGCCTGCCAGTTCGGCCAGTATTTGTTCTCCGGCCAGTGGGCCCTCATCCGCACCGCCGCCCGCGAACGCAGCATCGAGATCATCGGCGACCTGCCGATCTTCGTCGCCGCCGACTCCGCCGATGCCTGGGCCAACCCCGGGCTCTTCGAACTCGACCCCAAGACCTTCCTGCCGCTCGCCGTGGCCGGCGTGCCTCCGGATTACTTCTCCGCCGACGGCCAGCTGTGGGGCAACCCGCTCTATCGCTGGTCTGCGCACCGCGCCGACGGCTATGCGTGGTGGCTGGACCGCCTGCGCGCCACCTTCGAGGCCTGCGACATCGTCCGTATCGACCATTTCCGCGGCTTCGACGCCTATTGGCGCATCCCCTACCCGGCGAAGAATGCCCGCGTCGGCGCCTGGGTGCCCGGCCCCGGGCTCGACCTGTTCCGCGCCTTCCACGCCGCGCTGCCCTCCGCCCGCATCATCGCCGAGGATCTCGGCGTGCTCACCGACTCCGTCGTGCAACTCCGCGAGGACTCCGGCCTGCCGGGCATGCTTGTGCTCCAGTTTGCCTGGGGGAGCGACGCAAAGAACGCCTACCTGCCGCACAACGCGACCCCTAATTCCGTCATCTATCCCGGCACGCATGACAACGACACCACCGCCGGCTGGTATCAGGCCGCGCCCGAGCCGGAGCGCGACCATGTGCGCCGCTACCTGCGCGTCTCGGGCGACGATGTCGCATGGGACTTCATCCGCGCGGCCTACGCGGGCGCGTCGCGCCTCGCCATCGTCACGCTGCCGGATCTTTTCTCGCTCGGCAGCGCGGCGCGCTTCAACACGCCGTCCAAGGCCGAGGGCAACTGGCAGTGGCGCTACCGCGCCGCCGCGCTCGAAAAACTTTTCGCCGGCACGGCCAATTACCTGCGCGAACTCGCCGCGCTCTACGGTCGCTGAGGAAATTTCGCGCGCGAAAAATTTTGTCGCGCGAACTTTCCGGATTTTCCGCGCTGAAACTTTTTTGCGTGCGCGCGCATATTTTTAGTGCAACTGCGCAAAAAATTTCCGACACTGCGTCATGGCTAAAAAGAAAAAGGCAGCTAAGAAAAAGAAAAAGTAACGTTCGCGTTGCTGATTCTCTCCCCCTCAACGCCGGCTCTTTGAGCCGGCGTTTTTTCCTCCCGCCCCCGCATTTTTCCCGTGCGGGGAATTTTTTTGCCCGGTGCGCGCGGTTACTTCACCGCCGCCCAGACGCGCTGCACGTCGTCGTGGTCCTCGATCTCCTGCAGGAATTCGCCCACCTCGGCGCGATGCGCGTCGTCCAGCACGGGATATTGCTTGGCCACGTAGCCGATCTCGCTGGTGACGACCTGCCAGCCGTGCGCCTTCAGCCAGACGGAGACGGCGTGCACCGCGGTGCGATCGGTGACGAAGTGCGCGCCGGTAGCGCCTTCCGGGATGTCGTCGTTCTGCGCATGGGTCAGCGGGCTGAAATCATTGGCGCCCGCCTCGATGGCCACGGCCTCCAGGTCGGCGTCGGCCGCCGCTGTGTGCGCCTCGACGATGCCGACATGGTCGAACAGGAATTTGTTGCTGCCGGCCGCGCCGAGCACGCCCTTCTTGAACAGATTGCGGATCTCCGGCGCCGTCCGCTGGTGGTTGTCCGTGTAGATTTCCACCACCACCGGCACCTTGTGCGGCGCGTAGCCCTCGAAAACGACATGATCCAGCGAGCTCTTGTCGCCGCCGGCGCCCGTGCCCTTGGCGATGGCGCGCTCGATGGCGTCGCGCGTCACGTTGGCCTTGCGCGCCTTCTCGAGAACGGCGTGCAGCCGGGCGTTGCCGGCCGGGTCGCCGCCGCCGAGCTTCGCGGCCACGGTGATTTCCTTGACCAGTTTGCCGACCGTCTGGCCTTTCTTCAGGTTAACGATCGCTCGTTTCGCGTGCAGCCATTGGCGTCCCATAAGGCGGCAGATATAGGCCGGCCGCGCCCGCTCCGGCAAGGCCGAAGACACCGGCCCGCCGTGCTCCCGCCAGCGTGCCCACGTTCCCCGGCTAGCCGCGGCCGGTCAGCAGCAGGGTGGTGAAGCTCGCGAACAGGCCGACGATAAACGTCGTGTAGGCCAGCCGCAGGTAGCGGTATTTCTTCTGCGCAAGGAAAACCCCGAGGGTGTAGATCTCCCGCAGCTGCGCCTGATAGACCAGCGAGGGGTCGTTCATCACGCGCGTCATCTCCGCCTCGAACTGCGCATAGCTCAGGCCGGTGAAGTCGCCGAAAAACAGGAGGTTGAACTGCGGGCTGTGCACCTCGGGGGCCGCGGCCTGGCGGCCGGAGAACGGCAGCTTGGGCATGACCGCGTAGGCCGCCAGCAGGATGGTCATCAGGCTGAAGCCGATCAACACGAGCAACGGCAGCTGCGAACCGGCCTTCATGACCTGCGGCGCGGCCAGCGTGACCACAATCGACGCCATGGTGAGCAGCATGTTGGCCTTGAGATCGGCCATGCTGCTCAGGTGCATGTGGTGGACGCGGGTCTGCTGCAGCAGGTAGTTGATCTCGTTGCCGGGGGTGGTGATTTTCATGACGGACAGGCGCGAGGCTGGCGGCGGGGAATCTACCGGCGGCGTGGCGGCGCGCGAGGCATTTTCGTCTCCCCCCGGAGGTCGCCCGGCCGGACTTCCCTTCCCGGCGGAACCGGCTACGTTGGCCCCATGTTTGCCAATCTCCTCCAGTGGGTCACCCGGCACGAGTCCGCCTCGCCCGACCACGCGTTCATTGAGGAAGTCCACGCCAGCCGCCCCGTCCCGCGCCATCCCCGCGTGGAGAAAATCATCCTCACCTGCTGGTGCCTCATCGCGGTGAAGCACGTGGCGGTGATCTGGGCCGTGCATCACTACGCCGTGCCCTTCCACCAGCTCTGGATCAACCTGCCGACCTTCCTCCTCGGCCTGCTCGCCACCCTCGCCTACTACGGGCGTGATTAAGTCCGCCCTTCAGCGCCCATCATCTCGAGTTTGTCTTCGTTCTATTCTGGCTTAATAAGCAATATATGGAAACGCACACTCCTTCCCGCCTCGGCCACGCTCTAAACATGGTTGATGGCCTTGAGGCGGCGGGCGTGGCGATCGCGCGCATCGCCCGCCGCCGACTCAAGCCCCGCCCCCGTCCGGGACGAGGGGCCACCCTGCGTCCGGGCGTTGACACGCCCTTGTGGTTGGCCTTGGTCGCACAGATCCGGCCGTTTCTTCGTGTCCGCGGCGCCAAGGCGCTGCTGGCTCGTGAGCTGGAGCTCGATCCGTCGCGGGTAAGCCAGTTTTTCGTCAGGCGCACCGCCTCGCCCGACGCGGAACGCACGCTGCAACTCCTGGGATGGCTCGGCCGACAGAGGATGACCTTGCTTATTGAGACTTACCTAAAGAAGTGACGATTGGCTCAAAACAATTCGGCTTGGGCGAAGAAGGCCGCGATGAGCTT
>JBDHQK010000169.1:0-4887 GCA_039807025.1 Lacunisphaera sp. | reverse complement strand
CAGACCATGCTCTATTTCCGCGAGTGGGGCCGCGTCCGCGACGTGCTCAAGTCGCAGGGCCGGCCGCACGGCGACATGGAGCGGCACGGTCTGCACCTCAAGGCGCTCGGCGCGCGCAAGTCGTCGAAGAATTTCACCAATGCCGACCTCGACAAGGTGCTCGCGAAGTTCCGCGCCATCACCGAGCCGGGCAACCTGAAGGCCCAGCTCCGCGCGCTTGACCAGCCGGACGAGCGCCGGGCCGACGCGTGGAAAAAGGTGCTCGCCATCTGCGCCGAGCTGAAGATCGGCGACCGCCACGCCTACGACGAGGACGACCTCCTGAACCGCCGCATCGCCTACGTGGACGGCCTCGTGCAGAAGGTCATCAAGACGAAGCAGCGGTGGGACCAGCTCACCGACAAGGAGGCCGCTGTCGTGCTCGGCATCATGCAGCGCCGCGTGATCTACCAGCGCCGGGCGAAGGACAAGCTGGCCGCAGCGCAGGAGCAGGTCGACGAGTCCGTGCCGTTCTGATGCAGGCTGAAATCCATTTCCCGCCGGCCACGACGCCGACCGATGTCGAGCAGCTCGTCGCCGTGTTGACCGGGCAGGGATGGATGACCGCCGAGCAACTCGGCGTCGCGCTCGGCTGGAGCGACCGAAAGGTCCGCGCCGTCGCGAGCGAGGCCGACGCCGTGATCAGCTATCCCGGCAGTCCAGGATACCGACTGGAGGCCGAGGCGACGGACGAGGAATACAGCCACTACCGCAACGCCCGCCGGGCGCAGGCGCGCGGCATGGTTGCCAAGGTGATCCGCACCGACCGCCGCCGCCGTGATCGCGGTCAACGCTTGATGCCGGTATGAGCCTCGGAGCCTACCTCGACGAGCGCGACGACCGGGCCGACCGCAACCGTGAGCAGGCGGCGCGGGACACTGACACGCGGGCATGGTTCAATCGGGCCGAGAAGCCCGAGGTCCGGTTGCCGGCTTTCGACCGCTGGCTTCGGAAGGAACTCGACCGCCGGCTTGACTGGAAGTGGGCCGGGGCGATGAAGGACCGGAAGCTGGAGCAATGCCGCATCCAGATCGACGGCATGATCCTCGCCCTGTGGCGTCGGGGCTGGATGCTCGATGGGCACCGGCTTGCCGACCGAATCAAGGAAATGCTGGACGCCATCGGCAAGGCCCAGCGCGGCGGCGCGGTCCGCGACTTCTGGCCGTATTTCAAAGCGGCCGTTGAGCGCTACGTCGGGCTCAACGCCGAGGAGATTCAGGCCGAGGCCATGTCAGCAGGGGTGGCGATGGGGCAGGTTTTCCAGCAACTCACGAAGGGCCTGCCAGCCGGCCCCGCCTTGCCCGAGCTGGTAGCCCAGCGGGCCGGGGAAACCCTCAAGGATAAGATCGCCCGCCAGCGGCGGCAGGATGCCGTAAAAGCGGCGGATGCAGGGCAGATGCCGCTCCTGTGAATCGACCCGGCAGGCCCCATGCAGGGCGGCCGGATTCTATATTAAACCCATTGGAAAGCCGGGGGTGGCCGGCCGGATTTGTCTCGCCCCCGGATTTTCGGGGATTTTCGCTCTGTTTCCCTCTTGTTCGGGATTTATCTCAAACCCCCTTGGAAACTGTAGGAAGCCGAAAGAAAGGTGTCCTCCGTAGCCTTGGCGAAGGGGGGACCTTACACAATCGAGGACGGCGCAGCCACGAACGGAGCGAATCACTCCCCTTCCCCGCCCAACCCCTGTATTGCCTTCGGCCCGCCCCCCGGCAGAGTGCCCCGCACGCATCCATGCCTGCGAAACGCATTGTCATCATCGGCGGCGGTTTTGGCGGGGTGAAGTGCGCCCAGACGCTCCGCCGCCAGCTCCGCCCGGGTGACGCCGAGCTGATCCTCTTCAACAAGGAAAACCACCTCGTCTTCAGCCCGCTGCTGGCCGACGCCGTCGGTTCGTCGCTGAGCCTCCACGATGTCATTGTGCCGCTGCGCCAGCTCCTGCCTGGCGTCCAGTGCCGCACCGAGGAGGTCAAGGGCGTGGATCTGGCCGGCAACCGGATCGAATACGAGAGCCACGACGGCCAGCCGCGCCAACTTGACTACGACCACGTCATCCTCGCCTGCGGCAACATCTCCAATCTGAACGTCGTGCCGGGCATGGCCGACCACGCCTTCCCCCTGAAGACCGTCGGCGATGCCGCCGTCCTGCGCACCCACGTCCTCTCCGCGCTGGAAAAGGCCGAGGTCTGCGAAGACCCCGAGAAACGCCGCTGGTATCTCTCCTTCATCGTCGTCGGCGGCGGCTACAGCGGCGTCGAAACCGCCGGCGAGATCAACGACTTGGTCCGCTCCAGCCGGCGCTTCTACGGCAACATCCGCGAGGACGACATCAGCGTGACGCTCATCCATTCGCGCGACCAGTTATTGCCCGAGATCAGCCCGTCGTTGCGCGAGTTTGCCCGCACGAAGATGGAAAAGGCTGGCGTCACCATGAAGCTCAACGCCCGCGTGATGCTCGCCACCGGCGAGGGCGTGGGGTTGAAGGATGGCTTCGTGCGCGGCGGCACCATCGTCTGCACCATCGGCAGCACCACGGCCCCGGTGGTGGACCGGCTCGACACGCCCAAGGAAAAGGGCCGCATCCTCACCGCGCCCGACATGCGCCTGCGCGACCGAGCCAACGCCTGGGCCATCGGCGACTGCGCCAACATCATCAACGCGCACGACCAGCAGCCCTCTCCGCCCACCGGCCAGTTCGCGGAGCGCCAGGGCCGGCAGTGCGCCGACAATGTCGTCCGCGCCCTCGCGGGCGAGCCGACGCGCCCCTTCTCCTTCCGGGTGCTCGGCCAGCTCTGCTCCATCGGCGGTCACCGCGCCGTGGCCGAGATGTTCGGCTTCAAGCTCTCCGGCTTTTTCGCGTGGTTCGTCTGGCGCGGTGTTTACCTCTTCAAGCTGCCGTCGCTCGCGCGGCGCCTGCAGGTCGGCTTCGACTGGGCGTGGCTGCTGGTTTTCCCGCGGGATCTCAGTTGCATCCGCACCGATGTCACCGAACGCATTACGCACGCCCACTTTGAGCCCGGGGACTACATCATCAAGCAGGGCGAGCCGCCGTCGGGCTTTTACGTCATCGAGCAGGGCGAGGTGGAGATCGTGCGGGCCACGCCCGAGCAGCCCGCCGGCGAGGTCATCGCCACGCTCGGCGCGGGCAATTTCTTCGGCGAAGCGGCGCTCATCAACAACCGGCCGCGCACGGCCTCCGTCCGGGCCCGCACCCCGGTGGAGATCGTGGTCATGGGCCGCCACGTCTTCAGCACCATCTCCAAGTCCCTCGCGCCGCTGCGTCAGGCCCTCACCGCCGCCATCACCCGCCGCTCCGCCACCGCCTGGCAGGAGCGCCCGGCCGTGCTCGCCGCCCTGCGCGACTTCCAGCTGGCCGACTTCATCGAGCCCGCCCCCGCTCCGTTGCTCAAGCCGACCGACACCCTCTTCGAGGTCACCCACCAGTTCGCGCGCAACCCTTCCGACTATTTCTTCGTCTCGCCCGACGGTATCCGCCTCGCGGGCATGATCACCCTCACCGATCTGCTCCGCGCCCAAAGCAACGGCGTGTCCCCCGAGACCCCGCTCGCTGACTTCATGAAAAAGGACCCCACCTCGCTCGCCGCCACCGACAGCGCGCTCATCGCCGCCTCGGCCTTCCGCGAACACGGGTTCAAGACGATCCCGGTCGTGGCCGACCAGGCCAGCCGCCGCATCGTCGGCGTCGTGCGTGTCCGCAAGCTCATCGCCAAGGTGCTCGAGGTCGTGCCCCCGCCCACGGGAATGACGGCCCCGCCGGTCGGTTGACAGAAACTCTGTTTGCCAAACGGGCGCTCCGGCGTAGCCTCTGCCGTTCACTGCCCGGCCGATGCAAGACCTCACCGACCTCTACCAGTCCGTCATCCTGGATCACAACCGCCGCCCCCGGAACCGCGGCAAACTCCCCACGGCCAATCGCGTCGCCCACGGCGACAATCCCAGCTGCGGCGACCAGTGCACCGTTTATCTGCGGCTGGACGGCGACCGCATCGGCGAGATTACCTTCGAGGGCTCCGGCTGCGCCATCTCGCAGGCCAGCGCCTCGCTCATGACCCTCAACCTCAAGGGTAAGACCGTTCCCGAGGCCGAGGCCCTCTATGCCGACGTGCACCGGCTCGTCACCACCGGCAAGGTGGATGAGGACAACCTGTCCGACCTCGCCGCGCTCGCGGGCGTCCACCAGTTCCCCGCCCGCATCAAGTGCGCCACCCTCGGCTGGCACGCCGCCCTCAACGCCGCCAAGGGCGACCCAATCACCGCCACGACTGAAACCCACAAGGATTGAGCATGCCCTCCGCCTGGGACAACATCCGCGCCGATTTCCCGATCCTGCACCAGCAGGTGAACGGCCAGCCGCTGGTCTATCTCGACAACGGCGCCACCGCGCATAAGCCGCGCCAAGTGATCGAGGCCCTCGTCCGCTACTACGAGCACGACAACAGCAACGTCCACCGCGGCCTGCACGCGCTCTCGATGCGCGCGACCGACGCCTACGAGGGCGCCCGCGCCCGCGTCGCGAAGTTCATCAACGCCGCCGATCCCGCCGAGGTCCTCTTCACGCGCGGCACCACCGAGAGCATCAACCTCGTCGCCCGCAGCTGGGGTCACGCCCATCTGAAGCCCGGCGACGTCGTGCTCACGACCGAGTTCGAACACCACTCCAATCTCGTCCCGTGGCAGCAGGCTGCGAAAGCTGCCGGGGCGACGCTGAAATATGTGCCACTGCTCGGTGCCGACGGTGAAGGCGGGCTGGATATGGCAGCGCTGGACAAGCTGCTCACGCCCCAGGTGAAGCTCTTCGCCTTCACGCACATCTCGAACACCCTCGGCACG
>JBDHQK010000168.1:0-4916 GCA_039807025.1 Lacunisphaera sp. | reverse complement strand
CCGGAGAAATACGCGCCGGTGACGCTTTTGGGCGAGGCGAGAATGCCGGTGACGGTGCCTTGGAAGACGATGTTGCCGCCGCGCGCGCCCGGTTCCGGCCCGACTTCGATGACGTGGTCCGCGGCGCGGATCATGGCCTCGTCGTGCTCGACGACGACGACCGTGTTGCCGGCGTCGGTCAGGGTGCGGATGATGCCGAGCAGGCGGTCGATATCGCGCGGATGCAGGCCGACGGAGGGCTCGTCGAGGACGAAGAGCGTATCCACGAGCGAGGTGCCGAGGCAGGAGGTGAGGTTGACGCGCTGAACCTCGCCGCCGGAGAGCGTGCGCGAGGTGCGGTCGAGGGTCAGGTAGCCGAGGCCGACCTGCGCGAGGTAACGCAGCCGCGTGACGATGGAGTCGTGGGCCAGCGAGGCGCTGTGCGCCCCGCCGATTCCTGATTTTTGATTCGCGATTTTCGACTGGAGAACCAGCGGCAGCAGCGTCGCGACAGGAAGCTGGTAGAGCTGGGGCAAGGTGTAGCCGCGCCACTTCCAGCAGAGGGCCTCGGGCTGGAGGCGGGAGCCGTGGCACTCGGGGCAGGTGTTGTATGCCCGGTAGCGCGAGAGGAAGACGCGCACATGCATCTTGTAGGTCGTCTTCTCGAGGTAGCGGAAGAATCCCTTCAGCCCATACCAGTATTTCGGCCACTGGTTGGTCTCGCCGTCATAACCCGGCGAGCCGTCGATCACGAAGGCCTTCTGGGTCGGCGTGAGCGCGGCGAAGGGCACGTTGACCGGCAGGCCGACTTTCTTGGCGAAGATAAGGAGGTCCTTCTTGGATTCGCCGTAGATTTCGCCTTCCCACGGCCGGATGGCGCCGTCCGCGATGGACAGCGAGTGGTCGGGAATGGCGAGGCGGTAGTCGATGTCGATGACGCGGCCGAAGCCGCGGCACTTCGGGCAGGCGCCGAGCGGGGAGTTGAAGGAGAACAGGCCTGGCGAGGCGGGGCGGAAGGTGCGACCGGTCTTCGGTGAGTGCAGCCCGCGCGAGTAGTGGCCGGCAGGCGCGAGGGTGTCCGCCTTGAACAGATGGACCTCGCCCTTGCCGAAGTGCAGGGCCGATTCGCAGGCTTCGAGGAAGCGGGATTTGTTCTCCGCGACGAGGGCGAGGCGGTCCTGGATGACGTAGATAAACGCCCAACGCTCAACGTTTAACTTGGAACGTTCAACTTTCGAACCAACCAAGGCGGCCAGCACATCGTCGATCTTGTGGAGTTCGATCGGCGCAGCGTTCGGCGTTGATCGTTCCGCCATGATTCGCGTGTAGCCCTGACCCTTGATGCTGGTTAGCACTTCGGACCATTCCAGATTGCCGGGCTTCGTAATGCGGAAGCAGAGGAGTAATGTCGCCGCCGGGTGGGCGGCGTGGGTCTTGGTCCAGATCGTCTGCGGGGTGTCGTCCTCGATCTTTTCACCGGTGGCCGGGTCGTAACACTCGGCGACGTGGCTGAACCAGACCTTCGCGAAGTCGGTCAGTTCGGTCATGGTGCCGACGGTGGAGCGCGAGGTCTTGACGGTGTTGGACTGTTCGATGGCGATCGAAGGCCGGATGTTCTCAATCGTGTCCACCTGCGGCTTGTCGAGGAGGTCGAGGAACTGGCGCGTGTAGGCGCTGAAGGTCTCGACATAGCGGCGCTGGCCTTCCGCGTGCAGCGTGTCGAACACGAGCGAGGACTTGCCGGCGCCGCTCAGTCCGGTGACCACCACGAACTTGCCCAGCGGCAGGTCGAGGTCGAAGCCCTTGAGGTTGTTCTGGCGGACGCCGCGCAGGCGAATGGACTCGGAGACGGAGGGAGACGGCACGGGAAAACTGAATGGGCGCGCCAGCAGAAAGCAAACTCGCGCCGCGATTTGCCCGGCCTGCTGCATAACGCTGTCAGGTGGAGGGGGATCACCGGGAAAGGTGGAGCGCGGCCTCCGGACGCGCTTTCAGAACGTGCGAATGAAGCCAAAGTTGACTTCGCCCATTTCAACCAACCCGTCCGGAGGCCGGGTTCCACCCTCAACGCTCAACCGATCGTCAGTGGCGGCTTGCCGAGTTTCCTTGGTTCTTCGCGGGGTTCTTTAGGTGGAGCGGTCAGCTCGCGGAAAAGCGTCAGATGCGCCTGCATCTGGCGCTCGGGGACGAAATTCGCGGCGGCGTGCTCACGGCCGTGCTGCGCGAAACGCTGGCGTTCGGCCGGCTGCCGGATGAGCCGGTCGAGCGCGGCGACGAAGGCGGGTTGGTCGCGGTTGGGGATGAGGCAGCCCGATTTGCCGGGCACGAAGCATTCGCCGACACCGACGATGTCGTAGGCCACGGCGGGCAGGCCGTGCAGCTGGGCCTCGATGAGGAAGTTGGACAACGACTCGCTTTGCGAGGCCAGCATGGCGAGGTCGGAGGCGTGGTAGAGCTGGGTCGGGTCTGAGGTGTAACCGAGGAATTTCACGCGCGAGGCGAGGCCGATGTCGTGAGCCAGGCGCTCGCACTTCTTGCGCGACGGGCCGTCGCCCGCCAGCCAGAGCTGCCAGTCGAGGTAGCCCGGGAGCTTGGCGCAGAGCTCGATGAGTTCGCGCTGGTTCTTCTCCGGGCGGAACATGGCGACGTTGAGCAGCACCGCGGTCGCCGGGTTGGCGCCGTGATAGCGGCGCAGGGCGTGGTTGCGCGGCGCGGTCTCGTCCGTGAAACGCAGGACCGGGTTGTGGATGACCGTGATCTTGTGCGCCGGAATGCCGTGATCGTCGGCCAGCACGCGCTTGGCGACATGGCTGTTGGCGATGATGTGCCGGCAGAGTCGCAGGGAGCGGAGGAAGAGCCAGGGCAGGGCCTTGCCCGTGCGCATGGTGCAGATGACGGCCGCCCCCGGCAGCCGGCGCTGGATGAAGCCCGCATAGCAATTCGCCATGCGGCCCATGCAGAGGACGAGGTCGGGCGCGGCCTCCGCGGCGGCCCTGAGCAACCCGGGTGCGAACCAGTCGAGACCTGTGTCAAAAGGCTGGAGCGAGCGGAAGGCAAAGGGGAGTTGCTCGCCGTCGAGGTCCAGCACGCCGCGGGGGCGGAAGGTAAGGAGGGTGACCTCGTGCCCGGCCTTGGCGAAGGCCGTGGCCATGAAGACGGACTGGCGCTCGGTGCCGCCGCTGCGAAGATAATCCTGGACGATGAGAATTTTCATTGCTCCGCAGGAGGCTGCGGCAAAGGTTGGCGGCACATCATTCAATGAACCAACCGTTCGTCAACCTGCTGGTGCGGTGGCTGGTGCTGGCCCTCGGGGTCATGCTCAGCACCAAGATCGTGCCCGGCATCAGCTATGACACCGGCACGACGCTGCTCGTGGTCGTGCTGCTGCTCAGCCTGTTCAACGCCGTGCTAAAGCCCCTGCTGCTGCTCTTCACGCTGCCGTTCATCGTTCTGACCATGGGCCTCGGCATCTGGATGATCAATGCCGTGCTCTTCTACTTTGTGGGCCGGCTGGTGGACGGCTTTCATGTGGCCGGATTCGGCTCGGCCCTCCTGGGGGCGCTGATCGTCAGCGTGACCAACCTGGTGCTGAACCGCCTGCTCGCACCGCCCCGGCCTCCGGGTGGCCCCGGCCGCTCCGGCGCGCCGGCGAAGCGCGAGGATGTGATCGACATCTGAAGGTGACGCGGCCTCCGGGCGCGTTTTGCCAAGCCCGTCCGGAGGCCGGGCTCCAGCAGAGAATCCGTTTGACGGCATCGGCCGGTGGCGCGACTTTCGCCGCTCACAAACTCCCTCTATGGCAGACGACATCTACGACTTGGTCATCATCGGCGGCGGCCCCGCCGGCTACGTCGGCGCGATCCGCGCCGGGCAGCTCGGCAAGAAGGTGGCAGTCATCGAAATGGAGCGCGCCGGCGGCACCTGCCTCAACTGGGGCTGCATCCCGACCAAGGCCCTGCTCAAGAGCGCCGAGCTCTACCGCACCATCCAGAAGGCCGACAGCTACGGCTTGAGCGTCACGGGTGCGTCGTTCGATTTCGCCAAGGTCGTGGAGCGTTCGCGCGGCGTCGCCAGCCAGATGGCCAAGGGCGTCGAGTTCCTCCTTAAGAAGAACAAGGCCGACTACTTTGTCGGCAAGGGATCCGTCACCGTTCCCGGCATGGTCGAGATCACCGAGGGCGAGCACAAGGGGAAGTTCCTTCGCACGAAAAACATCCTCCTCTGCACCGGCCAGAAGCCCCGCCCGCTGCCGGGCCTGCCGGTGGACGGCACCCGCGTGATGACCTCCCGCGAGGCGCTCGCTGCCAAGTCCGCCCCGAAGACGATGGCCATCATCGGCGCCGGCGCCATCGGCGTGGAGTTCGCCTATTTCTTCAACGCCTTCGGCACGAAGGTGACGCTCGTCGAAATGCTGCCCAACATCCTGCCCGTCGAGGACGAGGAGGTCAGCAAGACCCTCGAGCGCAGCTTCACCAAGCAGGGCATCGCCATCCACACCGGCACCAAGAGCGAACACATCCGCGTCGGCGCCAAGAGCGTGAAGCTCGACCTCGTGAAGGACGGTGCCAAGACCGAGCTCGAGGTCGAGACGGTGCTCGTCGCCATCGGCATCACGTCGGTTCTCGACGGGCTGACCTCGACCAAGGTGAAGCTCGAGCTCGACCGCGGTTTCGTGAAGGTGGACCAGAATTACCAGACCAGCACGCCCGGCATCTACGCCGCCGGCGACATCCAGGGCCCGCCCTGGCTCGCGCACGTTGCGTCGTTCCGCGCCGTCCAGGCGGTCGAAGGCATGTTCGGCGTCACCAAGCCGAAGCAGGTCGGCATATTCCCGGGATGCACCTACTGCCAGCCACAGGTTGCCAGCACCGGCCTGACGGAGAAGGCCGCCAAGGAGAAGAAGCTCGACTACAAGGTCGGCAAGTTTCCGTTCACCG
>JBDHQK010000018.1:0-28658 GCA_039807025.1 Lacunisphaera sp. | reverse complement strand
GTTGTCGGTGAAGGCGAGGGCGGAGGCAGGTGAGCGTTGACGCGGCCGTGACCGCGGGTCCGGGCGATGACGCCGCTCACGAATCCGATCTCGGGTGCAACGAGAGGTGACGAAACACGGGCGTCGAAACGTGAGCGACCCCAAAACGATTACAGTCACGCCGGCGGAAAGGGCCAGAGAAAATTCCGGGCGGGCGGAAAAACTTCCGCTCCGCGCAAGCGCTGCCGTGCTTTGTCGTCCTGGAGTGGCGGCGGGCTCAGTCGTCGCGGCGACGCCGGTCCACTTTCTCCGTCTTGAATTGCTCGCCTTCGCGCCCTTGGGGCACCCGCTCAGGCTCACCCCTGCGCTTTGCTTCGGGGCTACGCCATCTTCGCGCGGTCGCGCTCAGTCGTCCTTGGCGCGACGACGATCCACTTTTTCCATTTTGAATTCGTCGCGGGGGAGGACGTTGTCGGTGACGACGACGGCGACGGGGAGCTTGGTCTTCACCCAGAGCTCAGACTCCTTGAAATACTTGGCGCTGGCGCTCTCGAGGGCCTCGCCGACGGACTTCACGGGCAGCATGCGGCCCTTCTTGGAGGCGTTGAAATCATACGCGCCCTTGAAGATGCGGTCGGTGGTGGAGTGGGGGCTGGCGTTCTCGGCGATTTGCACGACCCAGCCGGTGAGGTCCTTCCGGGGCAGCTTGCCCTCCATGTCGGAGAGCAGGATGACGAACTGTTTCTTCGGCGCGGGCGGCTTGATGTCCTCGTCGGCGGCAGGCGCGGTGATCTCGTTCATCTCCTCGACGATCTCGCGGAGGATGGAGGGGTCGAGCTTGTGCTTCTTGAGGATCTCGGCGACCTGACTGACTTCGATTTTGGCCATGGGGAAATTGGAGGGACACGAATTGCACGGATGGGGCCGGATGAGAAGGAGAAAGATTTATCTGGAACCCGGGAAATCAGGAGACGGGAGCCAGACTGGCTGGACTTCCTGATTTCCCGGGTTCCACATTCAGTTTCATGGGCCAGAATCCGGACGAGATTTTCGACGTGGTGGACGAGCAGGATCGGGTGACCGGGCAGCGGGCGCGCCGCGAGGTGCACCGCTTGCAGCTGCGCCACCGCGCCGTGCACCTGTTGGTCGTCAACCGCGCCGGTCAGGTGTTTCTGCAGCAGCGGTCGATGGCGAAGGACCTGTTCCCGGGAGTGTGGGATTCGTCGGCGGCCGGGCATGTCGGTGCGGGGGAGGACTACGACGGGACGGCGGCGCGGGAACTGGCGGAGGAGATTGGCTGCCGGCCGGAGCGCCCGCCGCAGCGCTTGTTCAAGATCGAGGCCCGCGAGGAGACGGGGCAGGAATTCGTCTGGGTCTATCGCGTGGAGGCCGAGGGGCCGTTCGTGCTTCAGCCCGAGGAGGTCGCGCGGGGCGACTGGTTCAATGTGGCGGAGATCGACCGGTGGGTGGCGGAACGGCCGGCGGAACTGGCGCCGGCGTTCCGCTTCATCTGGCCGCGGGCGCGGGAGAGTTTTAAGGTATAAGTCGTAAGGTTTAAGCCCGGCAGTGCGCGGTCCTGCTTACAGCTTAAAACTTACAGCTTACACCTAGCTGGGCCGTTGGGCCTTGAGCTGGTCGAATTGTTTCTGGCTCATCAGGCGGCGGGGGAGGCGGCGCTCGGCCTCGCGGAGCAGGCGGTCCCATTGCTCGTCGGTGGGGGCGAAGTCCTCCCAGGAGGTGTGGTGGCCATGCTTGCGGCTGAACACGACGGTGCCGCCGTGGAAACGCGCACTGATCTGCCATTTCACGTCATCGTCGTCCCGGTCCCACCAGCCGAATTCCATGCCCATGGCCGGAGGGGAAAGTGACAAGGGACAGGAGGCAAGTGACAAGTGGGGAGCTGCCACGTCAAACCATGGCAATCGCGGAAGCGCGGAGGAGCGGAGGGATCATTTCGAAAACCTGCTTGTCATCGCGAGCCCGGCTCGGCGGGCGTGGCGATCCAGTCAGCTGGATTGCTTCGTCGGCCCCATGGGCCTCCTCGCAATGACAGGTTTCCGCTCTTTCGTGGTTCCGTGATTAATCCTTGGAGAGTTCCCCGGCGCGGCGGGTGCCGGCGAGGACCGCCTCCTTCAGCGTGTCGCGGAACTGGCGTGAGGCCATGACCTGCAGGCCGGCGAAGGTGGTGCCGTTGGGCGAGGTGACCCGGTCGCGGAGCTCCTCGGGGGACTCGTCGCTGCGGGCGAGCAGCCGCGCGGCGCCGAGAGTGGTTTCCAGGGCCATGCGGCCGGCGATGTCGGCGGGCAGGCCGGCGGCGATGCCGGCATCGCGCAGGCCTGCGACAAACTCAAACAGGAAGGCCGGGCCGCTGCCGCCGACGGCGGTGAGCGCGTCAAAGTAAGCCTCGTCGAGAGGGAGATATTGGCCGAGGGCATCGAGGATTCGGCTCACCTGGTTGCGGTCGCCGGGGTCGAGCGGCGTGAGGGTGCAGTAGGGCGTGATGCCGGCACCGATGGCTGCCGGGGTGTTGGGCATGGTGCGGACGATGTTGCGGGCGCGCGGGAAGGCCTGGGCAAGGCGCGCGAGTTTCTTCCCGGCCAGCACGGAGATGACGAGGCGGTCGGCGGTCAGGTCGGCGAGGCGCGGATCGGCGCCAGCCAGCGACTGGGGCTTGAAGGCGATGATGACGGTGTCGGCCCCGGCGATCAGCTTGGGCAGGTCGGGCTCATGGGTGATGCCGGTCTCCGCGGCGAGGTGCCGCGCGGTGGTGCCGGTCAGGCTGGTGCAGGCGAGGTCGGAGGGAGCACAGGCCTTATTCGCCAGCAGGCCGCGGACAATGGCTCCGCCGAGGTTGCCGGCGCCGAGGAGAGCTATGCGGGAGGACATGAAGGGGAAAGTTTAGGGCGTAAGGTTTAAGCCTGCCAAGCCCGGATGGCCTCGGCGGCTTGCCGCTTGGCGCTTGAAGTGAATCCCCCGGGGGTCTCAGTCGTTGTCCTTCTGCTTCCGCTCCAAGGGATGGCGGATGGTGCAGATGGCGCCGCCGCCGGGGCGGTCGGCCAGATTGACCTCGCCGCCGAGGCTGCGCATGGCGTGGCGAGCGACGGTCAGGCCCATGCCCACGCCGACGGTGTGCTTGGTGCTGGTGAAGGGCTCGAAGGCGTGGTCGCGGATCTCGGGGTGGATGCCGCGGCCGCGGTCCTCGATGTGCACGAGGGCGAAGCGGCCTTCCTCGGGGCGCTCGGCGATCTCGGTGCGGATATGGATGGGGCGCTTGTCGTCAGGCTCGTCGTGGTAGCTTTCCCAGGCGTTGATGAGGAGCTTGGACAGGGCGTCCTCGAAGACCTCGACGTTGGTGTCGATCAGCAGGTCGGCCGGCGGGGGCTCGACGGTGATGGGCTGGTCGATCTTGTAGTCGATCTGGTAGCGGCGGATGCCGCTCTCGATCATGCGGGCGAGGCTGGCGCGGATGAGTGGGGGGCGGTTCTTCACCACGAGGCCGGTGAGCTGCTTGATGATGCCGACGATGCGGTTGACGGCGTCCTCGAGGTGTTGGGCGTTCTTCTTCACCAGCTCGGGCTTCTCGTGGTAGGCCTTGATGAGGTCCACGTAGCCGATGACGACGCCGAGCAGGTTGTTCAGGTTGTGCGCGATGCCCTGGGTGACGGCGCCGATGGTGGCGGAGCGGCGGGTCTCGAAGCGGAGCTGGGTCTGCACCCGGGCGAGGGTCTCGTCGAGGTCGATGGGCTTGGTGATGTAGTCCACGGCACCGACGCCGAGGCCCTCGAGCTTGCCCTCCTTCGAGGTGCGGGCGGTGATGAAGATGACGGGGATGGCCTTGGTCTCGAGGTCGGCCTGGAGGCGCTGGCAGACCTCGAGGCCGTCCATCTCGGGCATCATGACGTCGAGCAGGATGAGGTCGGGCCGGTTGGTCTTGACGAGGTCGAGCGCCTCGCGGCCGGAGTAGGAGGTGGCCACGGTCATGCCCTCGCGCTCCAGCTTGCGTTTCAGCAGCTGGACGTTGATGGGCTGGTCATCGACGACGAGGATCTTGGGAGCGGCCATGCGGACTCGCGGGCAGGGAAGTGGGTTTGCCGGGGGCTGGCAAGGTTCTGTTAAGCCAAGGGGCCCATTTGCGCCGCCGCGGGGGCTAGCCGTTCTGCCGGCGGGCCTTGACGGTGTTTTGCATGAGCATGGCGACAGTCATGGGGCCGACTCCGCCCGGCACGGGGGTGATCTTGCGGCAGAGGGGCGAAACCGTGGGGAAATGGACGTCGCCGGTGAGGCGGTAGCCGGATTTTTTTGCCGGGTCGGTGACGCGGTTGACCCCGACATCGATGACGACGGCACCGGGCTTGACCATGTCGGCGGTGACGAATTCGGCCTTGCCGATGGCGGCGATGAGGATGTCGGCCTGGCGGGTGAGGGCGGGGAGATTGGCGGTCTGGGAGTGGCAGATGGTGACGGTGGCGTTGGCCCAGGCCTTGCGCTGCACGGCGAGCAGGGCGGCGGGCTTGCCGACGATGAGGCTGCGGCCGAGCACGACGACGTGCTGGCCGGCGAGGGTGACGCCCGAGCGTTGGAGGAGCTCCATGATGCCGGCGGGGGTGCAGGCGACGAAGCCGGTGTCGTCCTCCTGGGCGAGCTTGCCGAGGTTCATCGTGTGGAAGCCGTCCACGTCCTTGTGCGCGGCGATGCGGCGGAAGACGGCGACCTCGTTGATGTGCTTGGGCAGCGGGGACTGCACAAGGATGCCGTCAACGCCCGGGTCGGCGTTGAGGCCGTCAATCAGCGCGAAGAGCTCGTCCTGGGTGATGGTGACGGGCGGGTAGATGAGGCGGCTGGTGATGCCGATGGTGGCGGAGGCCGCCTCCTTTTTCTTCACGTAGGAAACGGAGGCCGGATCCTCGCCGACGCGCACGAGGGCGAGGCAGGGAGGGCGGCCGGGGAGGGCGGCCACCTGAGTTTTGAGTTCGGCGATGATGTCCGCCGCGATTTTGTTGCCGTCGATCAGTTCCATAAGGGGTCGGCAGCGCGCCGGCGGGAGAGGAGCGGGCTATTTCTTCAGGGCCATGGACTCGGCGGCGACGACGAGATCCTTGCCGTCCACGGTGTTGCGCACGGTGCCGGTGATGGTGATTTCCCGGTCGAGGAAAGTCTCCATCTTGTCGGTGAGCAGCAGGCGGCGGGTGTCCACGTAGGCGAAGCGGCGCCCGGTGGCATCGGTGAGCTGGTAGTCGTAGGGCGGATTGGGATTGAGGATGGCGCGGCGGGCCAGGACCAGGGTGCCCGCGAACAGCCGGGGCGTATCGGCGTTGTTGGCGGCGAGGGGCACCGGGCGGCCGACGGCGGTCACGGGCGCGGTCGGCGGCGTGGGCGCGGCGACGGGCGGCTGGGGCCGGGGCGTGGGGGAGAGGTTGGCGGCTTCGCCGGTCGCGATGAAGCCCTGCAGCTTCTTCTCGAGCCGGACCTGGCACCAGTCGCCCCCGGCCAGGCCGATGACCTCGGTCTTGTCGTCGGCGGTGGCGACGGCGAGGAGCTGCGCGTCGTTGCGCGGGGCGGCGTAGATGTTGCCGCCGGCGCGGACGGTCAGGCCCTTGGTGATGTCGCGATTGTGGGCGTAGGCCTCGAAGGGGCCGCTGACCTCGACCCGGCGCCAGCCGGCGGGGGCCTCGCCGACGATGGTGACGGTGCTGCCGGCCTTGAGCCGGGCCAGCACGGGCGAGCGGGGGTCGGTCTGCACGAAGACGGCGGTGTCGGTCGCGACCGTGTCGGCCGCGAGGGAGGCGGCCACGGCGAGGAGCAGCAGGAGAAGTTTAGTTTTCATCGTGGGTGGAGGGGGTCATCTCGCGGTAGTGCACGGCGGGGACAACGAAGAGGGAGGCGACCTCCTTGGTAGAAAGTTGTTTCACGCCGCGCAAAGGAATTCCCTTCAGCCGGAAGGCGCCGATCTGGTAGCGGCGCAGCCGGCGGACCTCGTGGCCGAGCGTGGTGAAGAGCTGGCGGATCTCGCGCTTCTTGCCGTGGTGCATGTGGACATCGAGCTCGGTCGAGCTGCGATCGGCCCGGGGGTTGACGAGGTGGGCGCGCTCGACCTTGAGGTGCTCGCCGTCGATGACCACGCCGCGCAGGAGCTGGCGGAGGCGGCTGGCGGGGAAGGGCTCCTCGAGGGACACGTAATAGCGCTTCACGACCAGGTTCGACGGGTGCATGAGCTTGTGGGCGAGATCGCCGTCGGAGGTGAGGATGACGAGGCCCTCGCTGTCCTTGTCGAGCCGGCCCGCGCAGAACAGCCGCAGCTTCGCCCACTCGCGCGGCAGCAGGTCGAAGATCGTGCGGTCGGCGTGCGGGTCGCTGTTGCTGCAGACGACGCCCCGCGGCTTGTGCATGACGAGGGCGAGCTTGGGCTGGGCGTGCGACTTGAGGGCCTTGCCGCGGACGGTGACCTTGTCGGTGCCCGGCAGCACCTTCTGGCCGAGCACGGCCTTCCCGCCGTTCACATAGACCTCGCCCGCGGCGATGAGCGCCTCGGCCGCCCGGCGCGAGCAGACGCCGGCCTCGGCGATGAATTTCTGGATGCGGACGGGTTCCATGGAAAGGCGATGAATGGCGGGCGCGGCGGGACGGCGCAACGAGAAACCCCATGACGCAAACGAGGCTTGCCAAGCCCCGGCCCGGCCGCGCTAAAACTGCCACTCCATGAGCGACACCGCGCCGGCCTGCGCCTACCACAAGGATCACCCCTTTCCCGCCCGCCTGATCGAGAACCGGCTGCTCAACAAGCCCGGTTCGCACAAGGAAACCTGCCATGTGGCGGTGGATATCACCGGCAGCGGCCTGACCTACAAGCCCGGCGACTCGCTGGGTGTTTTCCCGACCAACCGGCCCGGCGAGGTGGCGGAGCTCCTGCAACGGCTCGGCGCGACCGGCGACGAGCCCGTCTCGCCGATCATGTTGAAACTCCCGGCACCGATCCCGCTGCGCGAGGCGCTGACCAGCCGGCTGGCGCTGGCCAAGCCGACGCGGAAAATCGTCGAGACCCTGGCGGCCAAGGCGACCGACGAGGCGGAAAAGACGAAGCTCGCGGCCCTGCTCGCGCCGGAGGCGAAGGACCAGCTGGCCGGCTGGCTGGAGGACCGCGAATTTGTGGATTTCCTGGCGGAGTTCCCGAGCGCGAAGCTGACGCCGCAGGAACTGGTGGATCACATGCGCAAGCTGATGCCGCGGCTCTACTCGATTGCCTCGTCGCCGAAGCTGTTTCCCGCTGAGATCCACCTGACCGTGGCGGTGGTGCGCTACGAGACCAACCACCGGTCGCGGGTCGGCGTGGCCACGACGTTTCTGGCCGATCGCACGGAACTGAAAACCACGCCGGTGCCGGTGTTTGTCTCGCATTCGCACTTCGCCGTGCCGGACGACGGGGCGAGGGACATCATCATGGTCGGGCCGGGCACGGGCATCGCGCCCTTCCGCGCCTTCATGCAGGAACGCGTCGCCACCCGCGCGAGCGGGCGCAACTGGCTGTTCTTCGGCGACCAGCACCGGGCGACGGACTACCTCTACGAGGAGGAGTGGCAGGCCTGGCAGGCGGCGGGCGCGCTGGCGCGGGTGGACCTCGCCTTCTCGCGCGACCAGTCCACCAAGGTTTACGTGCAGGACCGGATGCGGGCGAACGCCGCCGAACTGTGGGCGTGGATCAAGGCCGGAGCGCACTTCTATGTGTGCGGCGATGCCAAGCGCATGGCGAAGGACGTGGACGTGGCGCTGTTTGACGTGATCGCCCAGCAGGGCGGCCTGGATGCGGCCGCCGCCACCGACTACGTGAAGCAGATGAAGAAGGACCGGCGCTACCAGCGCGATGTCTACTGAGCCAAATCCCCTCCGGCCCTCAGCTAACTTCTATCTTTGGCTAATTTTCAAGGCGTCCAGGCGGTTTTGGCGTCATCGGCTCGGCGTTCAGTTAGTCCTTCTTTTGCATGGCCAACTTTTTGATAATGCTTTTGGCCAGCAGCTCGTTTATCTCCGCGTGCCGTGGTATGGGCTGGGAAACCTTGGTCTCCGGATTTTGATACCAGTCGTGTTTTCCGCCGTGCCGGATGAATATGGCCCCGCTTTCTTCGATCTTTCTGACGAGATCGCGACGCTTCATGCCAATTCAAGCTGGGCGTGGCGGCGGACATTCGGGATAACCCCCGAGCTGAGATCGCGATACAGATCCTGAAGGTGCTCCTGCAAATCCTCGAGGCTGTCACCCTGCGTAAGGTAGTCGGGAAACTCGTCGAGAGAGCCAATCCAATCTTTCCCGTCCTGCCAATAGGTGAAACCAAGTGTCTTCATGGGCGCAAAAACTACGCATTGTCGCAGGACAGTCAATTCTTTGCCTGGACAGACCAACTTCCATGTGCCCGATGCGTTGGGCAGGGTATGATCCGGGGACATAGGTAACCCATGTCCCCGGACAAAGTGTAACCCATGTCCGGATCATACCCGCCGCGCGGATCGAAATGCAGGATGGGGAAATGCAGGATGGGGTCAGTAGTGCAGGATGGGGTCAGGCTTTGTAGTGTGTAGCCAGCCCCAGTTTCTTCTGGAGGCCGGGATCGGGCTGGCGGTGCCAGGCACTGACCTGGCGGCTGACTTCGTGCAGTCCGCCCATGTTCAGGCGCTCGCCGAGCCAGCGGTTCGTCGCGGTGGTGCGGGCCTTCAGGGCGGCGGCGAGGGCCACTTTCCAACCGGCGGTCTTGCGGTCGTTGGCGAGGTCGTCCGGGGAGCGATGGAGTTTGCGCAGGAGGCCGCTCAGGGCTTCCTGCCAGAGGGTTTCGCGCGTCTCCTGCGTGGCGGCGGCCATGCGCCGGCCCTGGCCGATGAGCCCTTGGTGTTCCTTGAGCATGGCCTGCGCGAAGCCCGGGGTGCCGATGATCCAGCCTTGGGACATGGCCTCAAAACGCTGGGCCTTGCGGGCGGGTTCGTCCTCGGCGAGCCACGCCAGATAGGCGAGATACTTGGCACGGCCGGCGGGAGTGTCGGCGAGTTCGCCGGCGTGCTGCAAGGCGGGTTGGGGTTGATACCAAGCCGGACGCTGCTTCGGCTCCATCAGCCAGCGCAGGCTGGTCCACGGGTGGGCGGGGAGGTCGGTGACGGTGCGCAGCCTGGCCCGGACGGGATTGAGGTGGAGGTAGTGGCAGAGGGGGCCGAGGCCACCGTCGGGATCGACGAGGAGGCTCTTGTAGCGACCCTGGAAGAGATGGCCGCGCTCGTGGCGCATCCGGTTGAACCGGGTCGAGAAGGTGCCTTGCAGCCACCGCATGCCGTCCACCAGGTTGGCGTTGGGGGTGGAGACGGCCAGGTGGTAGTGGTTCGACATCAGGCACCAGGCGTGGACCGACCAGCCGGTCTTCCCGCAGGCCTCGCCCAGGCACTTCAGGAAGGCGGCCTTGGCCTTGTCGGAACGGAAGATGTCCGTGCGGTAATTGCCCCGGTTCAGGACGTGGTAGACCCCGGCCTCGGACTCCATTCGCAACGGTCGCGCCATGCCGGGCAGTTCAGCAGGACGGTCCTCGCTGTCAACTACACACTACAAAGCCTGACCCCATTGTTCGCGCCGAGGCGTGACAGCTACCGGAGTTGTCTGCATCGCCTTGTTAGGCTCCGTTTTTCTATCCTTCATAGCTAGCATTTTCGGCAATCGGGAGAATGGATGCAACGCTTCGCGCAATGCTATCCAATGATCCTGCTTCAAGATGAATCAAACCATTCATTTTCCATTCAGGGGGATAGGTGTCGGATCGGAGAGCGACTTCCAGTGTGACATGCCCCAATGAATCTGACCTCGCACTCATAGTAAACTCACCTTCGAGTGAAGCCCACTTCGATTCGTCCTTCCATCCTTTCCAGTTTTGGGCGATCTTCCGAAATAGTAATGCGGGTGAACCTGCATAATAAGTAGATGCGATCACTCTGGCGCGAACATCTGGGCTTTCGATCGTGACTTCGAATGACCTCTCTTCATCCTTTGGCCGTGCTGAGTCGAGCAGGCGAAACGTAAGCGTGGTTCCGTCTTTTGCAGAGCGAATTACTGCTTCGGTATTTTGCATTCTTCTGCCTAACGTTAAAGGTGAGACACGCGCGGGCGAGCGTGCAGTGAGCCCTTCTGAAGGACTGGCGATGCTGAGCGGAGCTGGGCCATACGAATTACGGTCACTTCCCGCGCGTTGTCTCTGAGGACTGGATCGGCTCTTTCTGGGACGCGCGTAGTAGAACGACGCGCGTTTCATCGGTCGCCGAAAGGCGGCCATAATCCACGTCGATCATGATCCCGCGACAGGAACAATGGGCACTTTCTTTCGGGTGCGACTCGATCACCTCGCCGCACGAGGGGCACTGATAGTAAAGGTCTGCACCGGTAGGCCACCCCTTCGAGCAGTCGAAGGGCACGACCTTACTTGCGAATCGGGAGTTGAACTCAGAAGCCGTCATTTCTTCCGCCGATCGTTAACGATGAGACGCGCGCGGGCGAGCGTGCTCTGAACCTGAAATTAGGAAAAATGTGGAGCGGAGCTGGGCCATACGAATGACGGTCACTTCCCGCGCGTTGTCTCTGGCGGCTGGATCGGCGCTTTTTTCTCGGTGCGCCAGTATAACCAAGCCCAGAGAGGCCAAAAAAATAAGAAGAGCAGCTCAAAGAGGCCGCTTGTTCCCGCGAGTGTCCCGATGAATCCCGTCACACTGTGCTTCCCGGTCTTTAAATCCTGTCCGAGAACTGAAAAATACATGACTGCACCAATGACCACATAAGCACACGCGATAATAAAGAGGGCGTTTTCCATTTACTTCCGCCGATCGATTGAGGTCAGCCACGCAGGGGAGCGTCAGCTCCCCGGAGTTGGCTGTGAGGACTGGTTGGCTCTTCTTCTCTTTCTTCATTACAGGCAAGCAACGACCGCGGCTGCGATAGCGCAAGCGAGGCCGCTCCATACGAGGGACAAGGCTAGACGATTCTCTTTCTTCCACTCGGTCGTGTAAGCGATGACTCGGATCGAATCAGCCAAGAATGTGGTGAACCCTGTCGGATCAAAATCAGTAACGCGGGTCTGTCTCTCGCGCTCTTCAGACTCAGCAAGCGAGGCGCCCCCAGCGATGACTAGAACGAAAGCGAATGTTCCTAGGAGGACCGCAGCGGCTATTTGTGCACGAGACATGTTTTGCCCAACAGTGTTATTCGCCCAAACTCGAATAAGGGTGGATACGGCGTTTCACGGGGACTACGATCTCTGTAAGTTGCTCAAAGACAAGGTTGGATATTTTCGGTTTGGCTTTTTGCGGTTGCAGTAGGCTTCCGCCCAAAGCCAAACTGGGTTTGTGTTTAACCGGCCGCCTGAATCCTCTGATGAGTGCCTGCCTCTGAGCTTCCCGGCATGGAAGGAGGAACTGGGCGTGGCCAACTTATCTCCAGCGGTGCAGGCGGCCTATCAGCGCGCCATCCTGGCGTTCCTGAAGGAGTGCAAGCAGCGGCATGCCCCGGCGACGGTGGCGGCTATTCGCGTCCATTTGGCGGGCAAGGCGGCCGCGCCTCAGGCCCGCGAGGCCCTGCGCTGGTTCTATCGGCGGGCGAAAAAGGGAGGCGGGTTCATCCCGCCCCGGCCGCGCGGATCGGCCGTGCCGCCACCGGCGGCGTCCGACCAGGGCCTGGTGGCATGGGAGCGCGACTTGATCCGGGCGATCCGCCAGCGAGGCTTCCTTTGGCGCACGGAGGAAACCTACCGCGGGTGGGCATGGCGCTTCGCGCGGTTTATCGCCCCGCGCACGCCCGATGCGGCTTCGGAGGAGGATGTGGGGGCCTTCCTCACCGCGCTGGCGGTGCAGCAGCGCGCCGCGCCCTCGACCCAGAAGCAGGCGCTCAACGCGCTGGTCTTTCTGCTGGAGCAGGCGCTGAAGCGTGCCGTGGGCCGGCTGGACTACCGACGGCCCGCGCCGGGCCGGCGGGTGCCGGTGGTGTTGTCGCGGGAGGAATGCCGGCGGCTGTTTGACCAGATGGAGGGCACCCACCGCCTGATGGCGGAGCTGATGTATGGCTCCGGCCTGCGCCTGCTGGAGCTGCTGCGGTTGCGCGTGCAGCATGCCGACCTCGCCCGGGGCCGGCTGCTCGTGCTCGGCGGCAAGGGCGACAAGGACCGAAGCACGGTCCTGCCCGGGTCGCTGGGGGAGCGGTTGCGGGAGCAATTGGAGCGCCTGCGGGAGTTGCACAAGGCCGACCGGGCGGCGGGCTTGCCCGGGGTGTGGCTGCCCGAAGGCCTGGCCCGCAAATATCCCCGGGCCGGGGAGCGCTGGGAGTGGCAGTGGCTTTTCCCGTCGCGTGAAACCAGCGCCGATCCCGCCACCAAGATCCGCCGCCGCCATCACAGCACCGATGCCGCCTTTCAGCACGCGATCAAGCGCGCGGCGGAAAGGGCCGGGCTCAACAAGCGGGTGACGCCGCATGTGCTGCGGCACTCCTTCGCCACGCACCTGCTGGAGGGCGGGGCGGACATCCGCACCGTGCAGGAACTGCTCGGCCATGCCAGCGTGGAGACCACGCAAATCTACACGCACGTCATGCAGAAGCCGGGACTCGGCGTGCGCTCGCCGCTGGATGCGTGAGGCGTGAGCCTTGGTAGTCTAATAGACTACCAAGGATCGGATGACAACATGGTCGGACAACGGGTGTTTGGTGCTCCGGGAGATGGTGTTGGTAGTCTATTAAACTACCAACGGCGCCAGAAACCTGCTATAGGCCGCGCATGAAAATGGGAAATCCGGTTCCAGTTCACCCCCGGTTGCGCCCCTATGTGGAGATCATTGACTGGTTGACCGACATGGCGGCGGAGTCGGCCCGGCGCACGGCGGGAAAATTGAAGCGGCGTCCGCTCAGGCGCGGGCAGGCCTTGCAGCCCGGGGCGGACACTCCGCTGTGGAACGAACTGGTGAGGCAGGTGACACCCTTGCTCCGCAAACGCGGCAGCAAGGTGCATCTGGCGCGCATCCTCGGAGTGCCGAAGCAGCGGTTGCACGTGTGCTTGAAGGCCGGAACAGGTTGTCTTGATGCCGAGCGCACCCTGTTGCTGACGGCATGGCTGTGTGCCCGCCGTCAAGGACGGGAACTCGTCTGAGCGCCAGCGATAAAAAATCCTTGGTAGTCTATTAGACTACCAAGGATTGGGAGGCGTGAGCCAAGCTGATGAGGGCGTGGTGCTCCGGGCGGGAGCGGGTGAAGGCTCGGCGTGCGCTCGCCGCTGGATGCGTGACGGGGATTTTCGCGCTTGCGGGCACCGGGGTCAGGCCATCCCATGGCCGCCCTATGAGTCTGACCTATAACAATCGGGTGGCCCTCGTCACCGGCGCCGGCCGGGGAATCGGCAAGGCGATTGCGGAACTGCTGGCCAAGAACGGCGTGACCGTGATCTGCGTGAGCAAGTCCGCCGACAGCTGCGGCGCGACGGCGGCGGCCATCACGGCGGCGGGCGGCAAGGCCAAGGCCCTCGCGGTGGACGTGGCGGACGGGGCGGCCGTCGCCAAGGCCAGCGCCGACCTGCTGGCCGAGTTCGGCCAGATCGACATCCTCGTCAACAACGCCGGCATCACGAAGGACGGCCTGCTGTTCCGCATGTCCGAGGAGGACTGGAATGCCGTCATCACGACCAATCTCACGAGCTGCTATCACTGGACCAAGCACATCGGCCGCTCGATGACGCAGAAGCGCTGGGGCCGCATCGTGAACATCACCTCCGTGGTGGGCATCATGGGCAACGCCGGCCAGGCCAACTACTGCTCAGCCAAGGCCGGCCTCATCGGTTTCACCAAGGCCATCGCCAAGGAATTCGCCGCGCGCGGCGTGACCTCCAACGCCGTCGCCCCCGGCTTCATCAAGACCGACATGACCGCCGCGCTGCCCGCCGAAGCCGCCGAGAAAATCACCTCGGTCATCCCGCTCAAGCGCTTGGGCGAGGCGGCGGATATCGCCCACATGACTGCGTTTCTCTGTGCGGAGGAAGCAGGTTATATCACCGGGCAAGTTTTTACCGTTGACGGCGGCATGGTCATGTGACCTCTTTCACCAACGTTTTAGAATCATTTCCAATCTCATGGCTGACCAGAAAACCATCGACCAGCGCGTCAAAGAAATCATCGTTAACCAACTGAATGTTAACGAGGAGCAAATCACCCCGCAGGCGTCGTTCCTCGACGACCTTGGTGCCGATTCACTCGACACCGTCGAGCTGATCATGGCTTTCGAAGAGGAGTTCAAAGACGAGATCAAGGGGGAGATCCCCGAGTCGGACGCCGAAAAGCTCCAGACCGTCGGCGATGTCACCGCCTACATCCAAAACAAGGCCGGGAAGAAATAAATTTTGGCCATTGACCGAAGCGTTCTACCGTCTGGCCTAGCGCTGGTCTGGTAGGGCGCTTTTTCTTTTCCACCCCCGACACTCCCGATGGAAAACCCTCCCTCTCAAAAACGCGTCGTTGTCACCGGCATGGGTGTGGTCGCCTCACTCGGCCACAATGTGAACGATTTCTGGGCCAGCATCGTGGCGGGCAAGTGCGGCATCGACAAGGTGACGCTCTTCGACGCCAAGGACTACAGCTGCCAGATCGGGGCCGAGGTGCGCGGCTGGGATCCGGCGCAGCACATGGACCCCAAGGAGGTCCGCCGCAACGACCGCTACACGCATTTCGGCTTCTGCGCCGCCAAACAGGCCATCACCGACGCCAAGCTCGACATGACCAAGGAGGATGCCGACCGCGTCGGTGTCATCATCGGTTCCGGCATCGGCGGCATGTGGACGATCGAGAACCAGCACAAGGTCCTCATGGAGCGCGGGCCCCGCAAGGTGTCGCCGTTCATGATTCCCGCCCTCATCAGCAACATGTGCGGCGGCCTGGTGGCGATTGAGCTCGGCGCGCGCGGGCCGAACTTCGGCGTCGTCAGCGCCTGCTCGACCGCCACCCACGCCATCGGCGAGTCGCTCCGCATGATCCGCGGCGGCGAGGCCGACGTGATGGTGTGCGGCGGCGCCGAGGCGGCGATCACCCCGCTGGCTTACGCCGGCTTCTGCTCGATGAAGGCGATGAGCACGAACAACGAGAATCCCCAGAAATCCAGCCGCCCCTTCGACCTCAATCGCGACGGCTTCATCATGGGCGAGGGCGGTGCCATCCTCGTGATCGAGAGCCTGGAGCACGCGCTCGCGCGCGGCGCCCGCATCTATTGCGAACTCGCCGGCTACGCCGCCACCTGTGACGCCTATCACATCACCTCGCCCGATCCCGAGGGCAAGGGCCTGGCCCAGTCGATGATCAAGGCCATGCGCGACGCCAACATCGAGCCGCACCAGGTGGACTACATCAACGCGCACGGCACCTCGACCCCCTACAACGACAAGTTCGAGACCATCGCCATCAAGAAAATCTTCGGCGACCACGCCCACAAGGTGAACATTAGTTCCACCAAGTCGATGACCGGTCACCTGCTCGGCGCCGCCGGCGGCATCGAGGCCATCATCAGCGTGAAGGCCATCGAGACCGGTATCGTGCCCCCGACGATCAATTACGAGACCCCCGATCCCGAGTGCGACCTCGACTACACGCCCAACGTGAAGCGCGAGGCGAAGATCGACACGGTGCTGACGGACAACCTCGGCTTCGGCGGCCACAACGCCGCGCTGGTCTTCCGCCGGCACTGAGCGGAGGCGGGGGCCGGTGAACGCGCGGCTTCTCATCCTCGTGCTGCTGGCGTGCCTGGCGGCCGCCTGCGGCCGGAAGGAAGCGGCGAGCGACCCGGCGACGCGAGAGACCGTGTGGACGGCCATCCAGCCGCTCGCGGCGCGATACCGCATGGATCCGGCCTTCATCTATGCGCTGGTGGCGGCGGAATCGGATTTCGATCCCCAGGCGCGCAACGGTGAGGCCCGCGGGCTCATGCAGATCAAGCCCGGGGCGTGGCGCACGGTGAGCCGTGAGTCCTACGAGCCCAACGTCTGGGCTTGGCGGAAGAACCTCACCGCGGGCGTGGACTATCTGGCGTGGTGCCGGAGCTATCTGCACCGGAAGCAAAAATTCTCCTACCCGCTGCTGCTGGCGTCGTTTCACTACGGGATCGATTACGTGGAGGCGCGGGACTACAACCTGCGACGCCTCGACACCCCCGACAGCCCGATCTACCGGGAATTGTGGCGTGGAAACCTCGCACCGGTGCCGCCACCGAAAACTCAAATTCCCCGTTGACGCGTCCTTTGGGCGGCCTTTTAACTCGCCCCTCTTTTCCTTTGGCAAGTTAGCTCAGTTGGTAGAGCAGAGGACTGAAAATCCTTGTGTCCTCGGTTCGATTCCGAGACTTGCCACCACTTTAAGCCGCTGCGGGTCAGGCCCCAGCGGCTTTTTCGAGCCCGGGCACGAGGCTTCAACGCGCGCTGGCGAGGGTGGCTTCGGCGTTTTTGAGCAGCGCCCGGCTGATGACGATGCGCTGCACCTCGGAGGAACCTTCGCCGATCTCGCTGAGGCGGGCATCGCGCCAATAGCGCTCGACCGGGATGTCGCGGGTGTAGCCGTAGCCGCCGTGGATCTGGAGGGAGCGGTTGCAGATGCGCGAGGCGGCCTCGGAGGCGTAGAGCTTGGCGACGGACGACTCCATCGTGTGGCGTTCGCCATTCGAGGCGAGGAGAGTGGCCTGCAAGACCAGAGCCTCGGCGGCGCGCAGCTCGACCTCGCAGTCGGCGAGCATGAACTGCAGGGTCTGGAAATCGGCCAGACGTTTGCCGAACTGGCGGCGGTTGACCGCGTGGTGCAGCGCCGCGTCCAGGGCCGCGCGGGCGAGCCCGAGGGAGACGGCGGCCACGCCGATGCGGCCCTTGTCGAGGCAGGCGAGGGCGGTCGCCTGGCCGGTGCCGCGCGCGCCGAGCAGCTCGGCCTTGGCCTTGACGAGCTTGAACTCGGCGGTGTCGCTGGCGCGCAGCCCGCTCGTCGGCACCTTGCGAACCGGAATGATCTCGGAGCGATTCACGATGAAGGCGCTGATTTCCTTGCGCCCCTCGGCGGTCTGCCCCGTGACGGCCATCACGATGATGACGTCAGCCGTGTGCCCGAGCGTGATGTAACGCTTGAAGCCATTGAGTTCCCAGCGACCGGGGCGGATTTCCGTGCCCGTGGTCTGCACGCCGCCGCTGTCGCTGCCGGCCTCGGGCTCGGTGAGGGCCCACGCCGCGAGCCAAGTGCCCTTGAGCAACTTGGTCAGGACGCGCTTGTGCTGCGCCGGGCTGCCGGCGGCGAGCAGGTGCCCGGAGCCGAGGGCATTGTGCGCGGCAATGTCGATGGCGAAGGCCGCCTGGTATTTGGCGAGTTCGCGGATCGCGAGCGCGTAGGCGGCATACCCGAAGCCCTGGCCGCCGTGCGCGCGCGGCGCCGTCATGCCGAGCAGGCCGAGCTTGCCGGCCTTCATGAAGGCGGCGCGCGGCAGCTCCTCCTGCTCTTCCCAGGCGGCGGCGTGTGGTGCGATCTCGCGCTCGGCGAAAACGGCGACCCGCCCGAGGAAGGCCACTTCGGCGGCGGAGAGTTGCGCGAGCCAGGGGGAAGGAATGGAGGGAGAGCTCATGGGGGAGGTGCGGCGCCGGCGGAATTGCGCGGCGAATCGCCGGCTGCATCACAAAGCCATTCCGGTCCCGGGGACGAGGGTTCCCGGTGCACGCCGGGCACAATCACCCCTATGGCGTAGGCCGCTCGGACGGATTGCGATTTGCCCGGCGGGAAGTTTGTGGTGAAGTGCCTGCGGACAACCCATCCCGAACCGTGTCGCCCCCGAAAAGCCTGCTCGACTACTATCACGAATTCGCCCGGCAGGAAGCCGGGTTGCGCGAAGGCGGCGGGCCTGACGGCGTGGCCCGCCAGCACAAGCTCGGGCGGCTCGTCGTGCGCGAGCGGATCGCGGCGCTGGCGGATGACCAGGGCGGGTCCTTCCTCGAGCTGGGACTCTGGGCCGCTCACGGCATGTATCAGGAGTGGGGCAACTTTCCCGGGGCGGGCGTGGTCACGGGCATCGCCGACATCAGCGGACACCCGTGCATGATCGTGGCCAACGACGCCACGGTGAAGGCCGGCGCGTTCGTGCCGATGACCTGCAAGAAGGTGCTGCGCGCGCAGCGCATCGCTTACGAGTGCAACCTGCCGCTCGTCTATCTGGTGGATTCCGCCGGCGTGTTCCTGCCGATGCAGGATGAGATATTTCCCGACGAGGACGACTTTGGCCGGATTTTTCGCAACAACGCCGTGATCTCGGCGGCCGGCATCCCGCAATTCGCCGCGATCATGGGCAACTGTGTCGCGGGCGGGGCCTACCTGCCGGTGCTGTGTGACAAGGTTCTCATGACAGAGGGCAGCGGCCTGTATCTCGCGGGGCCACAACTGGTGAAGGCGGCGATCGGTCAGGAGACCGACCAGGAAACGCTCGGCGGCGCCGCGATGCACGCGGAACTCTCCGGCACGGTGGATTTCAAGGAGAAGAACGACGAGGCCTGCCTGAAGCGCCTGCGCAGCCTTGTGGCTTTGCTGCCGGCCGGCGCGGCGGAGGCCTTCCCGCCGTCGGCGGAGCCGGAGTTCCCCGCGACCAGGATGCTCGACATCGTGTCGCTCGACGGCCGCAAGGAATACGACGTGCGCGACCTGTTGCGCTGTCTCGTCGATGCCGGCTCGATGGACGAATACAAGGCCGACTACGGCAAGACGCTGGTTACCACCTTCGCGCGGCTCGGCGGCCGTCCCATCGGCATCGTGGCCAACCAGCGCATGCGCGTGCAGTCCAAGGCCAGCGGCCTGCAGATGCCGGGCGTCATCTACGCGGACTCGGCCGACAAGGCCGCGCGTTTCATCATGGACTGCAACCAGGCGCGCCTGCCGCTGCTGTTTCTGCAGGACGTATCCGGCTTCATGGTCGGCAAGGATGCCGAGCAGAGCGGCATCATTCGCTCCGGGGCGAAGATGGTCAGCGCGCTCAGCAACTCCACCGTGCCGAAGATCACGGTCATCACCGGCGGCTCCTACGGCGCCGGCAATTACGCGATGTGCGGCAAGGCCTTTGATCCCCGCTTCATCTTTGCCTGGCCGAATGCGCGCTACGCCGTGATGGGCGCGGCGCAGGCCAGCGACGTGGTTTACAACATTCTCGCCAAGGCCGCCAAGGACCGGCCCAAGGAGGAACTCGACCGGCTGCGCCAGCAGGTGAAGGAAAACTACGTCGAACAGGCCGACATCCGCTACGCTGCGGCACGCGGCTGGGTGGACGCGGTCATCCAGCCGCACCACACGCGCGCGACGCTGCTCCGGACGTTTGCCCTGAGCGCGCGACCCGCCGCCAAGGCCGCGTTCCATACCGGCGTGCTGCAAGTCTGAACCTCCGCTCCCCACCGGCCATTCCATGTCCACCTCACTCGTGCTTTCCGCCAGCGCCGGCACCGGCATCACGCTGCTCACGCTCAACCGCGCCGAGAAGCGCAACGCGCTCTCAGTGGAGCTGGTGCAGGCGCTGCTGGCGGCCCTGACGGCCGCCGAAGCAGATCCTTCACAGCGCGTGCTCATCCTGACCGGCGCCGGCCTCGCGTTTTGCGCCGGGCTGGACCTGGCCGAGGCCGCCGACCCAGCCCGGGCGCACCTGTCGGCCGATTTGATCGGACAGGTGCTGCGTCGGCTGAGCGAGAGCCGGCTCGTGACCATCGCCGTGGTGCGGGGCGCGGCGATCGCGGGCGGCGCGGGGCTGATGTCGGCTTGCGACTTTGCCTTCGCCGAAGAATCGGCCCGGATCGGTTACCCGGAGACGCGCCGCGGTCTGGTGGCGGCGCTGGTGATGACCTTTCTGCGGCGCCAGCTGCGCGAGCGCGACGCCCGGCGCCTTCTGCTAACCGGTGAGCTGGTTTCCGGCCGGCATGCCGAGGTGATCGGCTTGATCAACGAGGCGCTCAAGGCGGACCAACTTATGCCGACGGCGCTGCACACCGCCGCCGAGGTGTTGCAAGGCGGGCCGGAGGCCGTGGTTCGCACCAAACAACTGCTCGCCCAGCTGTGGCCCGCGCCGTTGTCCGCCGACCTCGACCGGGCAAGGGCGATGCACCTGGAGGTTCGCCAATCGACCGAAATCCAGGAGGGAATCGCTGCGTATCGTGAGAAGCGCCCACCCGGGTGGGCGGCAGGATCGTGACCGCCGCGGGCAAGGCCAAGCTTTGGCTCTTCCCCATCCTGTATCGCGAGTTTCTCCGTGCGCGTCGCTGGAAAAGTTATTGTGCGGGCGGGCGTTTTTGCCGTGCCATGCGCCCGGCCGCCGGTAGCATCCGAGGCCAATGAAGCCGGCTCCGACCACGGCAGAACACACGCGATTGGCCGAGGACGCCACTCGCGAAAAAAACTGGAAACGCTGGGGTCCGTATCTGGCCGAGCGGCAGTGGGGCACCGTGCGCGAGGATTATTCGGCGGACGGCGAGGCGTGGAAATACTTCTCCTTTGAGCAGGCCGAGAGCCGGGCCTACCGATGGGGTGAGGATGGGCTGCTGGGCATCACGGACCGCGAATGCCGGCTGTGCTTTGCCGTGGCGCTGTGGAACGGGCGCGACCCGCGGCTCAAGGAACGGTTGTTCGGGCTCACCGGGCCGGAGGGCAACCACGGGGAGGACGTGAAGGAGGCGTATTTCTACACGGCCAGCACGCCGACGCACAGCCACATGCGCGCGGTGTATCACTATCCGCAGGCGGAGTTCCCCTATGCGCAGCTGCGGGAGGAGAATGCACGGCGCAGCCGGCGCGAACCGGAATTCGAGTTGGAGGACACGGGGGTGTTTGCGGAGAACCGCTATTTCGAGGTGGCGGTTGAATACGCCAAGGGCGGGCCGAACGACCTGTTGATCGAGATTTCCGCGCGGAACTGCGGCCCGGAGCGGGCCCCGCTGCACCTGTTGCCGACCCTGTGGTTCCGCAACACGTGGACCTGGGGCGGCAGGCACGAGGCGGGTGAGCCCAAGCCCAGGATGCAGCAACTGGCGCCGGGGCACGTGCAGACCCATCACGGATCGCTCGGACGTTACTTCTGGGAGATTGAGCCCGCGCCCGGCCGGTCCGATCCGCTGCTCTTCACCGAAAACGAGACCAACGCGGCGAAGCTTTTTGCGGCGGAGAACACCGGGCCGCATGTGAAGGACGCCTTTCATGACTATGTGGTGCGCGGGCAAACCGGCGCGGTGAACCCCAAGCGGACCGGCACCAAGGTCGCGGCGCACCGCGTGCTCGACCTCGCGTCCGGCGAGACGGCGGTGATGCGCCTGCGGCTTAGCGCCGAGGCGGAGGCCCCCGGCCGGCCGTTCGGCGAGGGGTTTGCCCAGGTCTTCGCGGCGCGCCGGGCGGAGGCGGAGGAGTTCTACGCCGTGGTGTTGCCGGCGAGCGTGGACGAGGCGGAGCGCAACGTGGCGCGGCAGGCCTTTGCCGGCCTGCTCTGGTCGAAGCAGTTTTATCATTTCGTCGTGGCGGACTGGCTGGAGGGTGACGCAAAGCAACCGCCGCCGCCGGCGGCGCGGCGCCGGGGCCGCAACAGCGACTGGCCGCACCTGTATAACCGGGACATCATCTCGATGCCCGACAAGTGGGAGTATCCGTGGTTCGCGGCGTGGGACCTGGCCTTCCACATGATTCCGTTCGCGCGGATCGACCCGCATTTCGCGAAGGAGCAGCTGAACCTGCTCCTGCGGGAATGGTATATGCACCCGAACGGCCAGATCCCGGCCTATGAATGGAATTTTTCCGACGTGAACCCGCCGGTGCACGCATGGGCGTGCTGGCGGGTTTACAAGATGACCGGGCCGCGAGGCGGACGCGACCGGCTGTTCCTAGCACGGGTGTTCCAGAAGCTGGTCGTCAACTTCACGTGGTGGGTGAACCGCAAGGATCCGGGCGGCCAGCACCTGTTCTCGGGCGGATTCCTCGGGCTCGACAACATCGGGGTGTTCGATCGCTCGAAGCCGCTGCCCACGGGCGGCCACCTGGAGCAGGCGGATGGCACGGCGTGGATGGCGTTCTATTGCAGCACCATGCTGGCGATGGCTCTCGAGCTGGCGGATGGCGATCCGGCTTACGAGGACATCGCGTCGAAGTTCTTCGAGCATTTCGTGGCGATCGCCGACGCCATGAACAACCTCGGGGGCACCGGGTTGTGGCACGAGGAGGATGGTTTCTACTACGACCAGCTGAAGGCGGAGGGGCAGTCGTTCCCGTTGCGGCTGCGCTCGATGGTGGGCATCATTCCGCTGTTCGCGGTGCAGTTCATCGAGGATGAGCAGTTGGACAAGCTGCCGGGCTTCGCCAAGCGCACACGCTGGTTTCTGGAGAATCGCAAGGACTTGGCGGCGCACATTTCCTACATGACCCAAGGCAAATCGTCCGCTGGGCGGCGCTTGCTCGCCATCCCGTCGCGCGAGCGGCTCCAGCGCGTGCTCCGCTATGTGTTCGATGAGCGGGAATTTCTCTCGCCTCATGGCGTGAGGTCCTTGTCGCGGATTTATCAGGATCAGCCGTTCGTGCTGCAGGCGGGCGGACAGGAATACCGGGTGGACTACGTGCCGGGGGAATCGGACTCGGGTTTATTCGGCGGCAATTCCAACTGGCGCGGTCCGGTGTGGTTCCCCACCAATTTCCTGCTGATTGAGGCGCTCGAACGCTACCATCACTTCTACGGCGACAGTTTTACGGTGGAATTCCCGACCGGCAGCGGACGGCGGTTGACCTTGCAAGAGGCGGCCCAGGAACTGTCCCGACGGCTTGTAAAACTCTTCCTGCCGGGGCCGGACGGAGGCAGGGTTTGCCATGGTCAGACCGGGCCCGGGGCCGAGGGCGAGCGCTTGAAGGGCATGGTCCTTTTCCACGAGTATTTCCACGGCGAGACCGGGCAGGGGCTGGGGGCCAGCCACCAGACCGGTTGGACGGCATTGGTCGCGAGGCTGATCGAGGATATTGGCTCAAAAACGCGATAAATTGGACAAAGATTTTTGCGCTAAAACGTCGCGTAAAAATCTGAATCATCAACGAGTTAAGCGATGGCGTGGTAAAAGTCGAGACAGGCCGTCCCACGTAAAATTTTTGGGATAAAATCCTGCTTGAGGGTGTCCTCTGAATGGCCTTTTTCCCGGCCGCTTAGGCCATGAACAAACACATCCTCAAGTTCCTCCTGTTGGTCAGCTCCCTCGGTTTTACAACCTTGGCGGGGGCTTCAGACCGTTGGGCGACCTTGCGCGCCATCAACTGGGTGGAGAATCCTACCAATCAGACCGGCGTCGGCCGGTTCGGCGAACTCGGACCGTATCAATTCCGCCCGGGCACCTGGCGCATGCATTCTGACCGGCCCTTCCGGCAGGCCATCCAGCGCGAAGCGGCCGATGAGGTGGCGGTGAAGCACTATGAGTGGATCAAGCGCACGCTCGAGCGGGCGGGTGCGGAAGCGAGCGTGTTCAACATCGCCATGGCTTGGAATTGCGGCACGGCGGCGGTGCTGGCGGGCCGCGCGCCCAGCGTGAGCTACAACTACGCGGAGCGCGTGCGCAACTTGGTGGAGACCCTGAGGGAGCGCACTCGGTCCGAGTTGGCCGCAGAATCGCATCCGGCCGGGACTGGCGACGAATACACCGGCGAGGATCTTGTCCGTTTCCGTATCCTGCAGGACACCCCGCGCTTCGTCCTCGCGGCCGACTAACGGTTCGTCGGCTCCCTCCGGATTACTCCAGAAAGGTGGACTGCTTGGGCTGTTTGGCGGCCCGGCGGGCAGCCTCCTCCTCCGGCGAGGCATTGAGGTGCCGGGGTGGGCGGGTGACGCGTGCCGCGACTGCCGCCTCGCGATCCGTGACGATACGGTCGCACATTTTCTCGACCTGCAGGTGCAGCCAGTGGGTCGTGGCGCTGTTTTCCGTGTAGTCCGCCGGGCCGTAGTGATCGATCCGGCCGGTGTGGCGCAGCCGGTCGTTTTGTTCGAACTCGGCGCGCACGGCGGGATTATAGACGGCGTAGGTCTTGCCGCCGCCTTTCTTGACGACGGAGAAGCTCGGCACATCGCTCGGGCCGTCGGCGATGTAGAGCATGTTCTGCAGCGGGATGCGGCGGTCCTCGGGCGTGACCTTGGCGTTCACATCGATGGCGGCATTCTTGTTCGTGCCTTTGTTGATCTCGAAGATGGCGCGCGTCTTGGTCGTGTTGTCGATCATGACGCCGATCTGGGCGATCTCATTGGCGGCATCGAGGGGGAATTCCTTCTGCTTGAGGAAGCCGGGCTGCAATGGATTCTCGATGAACTCGCAGGCCCAAATCGCGTCGATGCAGGGGGCGAGGGCGCTGCCGCGGATCATCTCGGCGAGGCCGGTGCTGACGACGTAGTGCTCAAGCTGGATCTCGTGCTTCACGTATTCCGGCTTGGCGCGGGCCCAGGCGCGGGAGGTCTCGAAGAATTTCGGCAGGCCGGGGTAGAAGCCGATTTCCCGGCCGCACTCGCGGAGCACCTTGTTGCTGAGGCCGGGCATCTTGCCGGCGAGCACGTAGGTCAGCAGGTGGTTCAGGTAGCTGATCTCCGGCGCGATGTTGTAGCCGCGCTTCCGGTAGTTCTCCGCCAAGGCGTTGGTCTCGGCCCAAAAGGTGGGCTCATCGATGCCATAGCGTCGAAACAGCGGCGCCTGCATGTAGGCCGGAATCAATGTCTTGTCAAAATCCCAGACACAGGCGATGATGTTCTGCGTGAAGAGTGTGGAGGCCATCGCGGAGAAATTCTACTAGACGGCAGGAGCTGCCGTTGGTTTGGCCTTGGATAAAGCCGCGCGTCGCGGCTGAAGCAATTCACAATTTCCCGCCCGCTCGCCCGCATGGATCAGTTGCCCGACATCACCCTCTTTCAACGCCGCCTCGACGAACTCGACGCGCAGATGGCGGCGCCGTCGTTCTACGCCAACCCGCGGAAGGCGACCGAGGTTTCGCGCGAGCAGCAGTCGCTCCGCCGACTGGTCGAGACGCACGCCGACTACGCGCGGGTGGGGCGAGAAATCGGCGAGCATGCCGTGCTGTTGGGGGATCCGGCGGCAGACACCGAGCTCCGTGAACTGGCCCGGCAGGAACTGCCGGAGCTGGAGGCCAGGCGCGACCGGCTCAAGCAGGCGGTGCTGCAAGCCATGATCCCGTCCGAGGCGGCTGATTCCCGCAACACCGTGTTCGAGATTCGCGCCGGCACCGGCGGCGACGAGGCCAGCCTGTTTGCCGCCGAACTCTACCGCGCGTATGTGCGCTACGCCGAGGGCCGCGGCTGGAAAATCCAACCCATGAGTTCGAGCGCGTCCGAGCGAGGCGGCCTGAAGGAAGTCATCTTCCTCATCACCGGATCGGACGTCTACAAGCAGCTGAAATACGAGAGCGGCGTGCACCGCGTGCAGCGCATTCCCGTGACGGAGGCCAACGGCCGCATCCATACCTCGACCGTGACCGTCGCCGTGCTGCCCGAAGCCGAGGAGGTGGACGTGCAAATCGATCCCCAGGATCTCGAAATCAGCGTCATGCGGGCCAGCGGCCCGGGGGGACAGGGCGTCAACACGACCGACTCAGCGGTGCGCCTAGTGCACAAGCCGAGCGGGCTGATGGTGTATTGCGCCGATGACCGCTCGCAGATCAAGAACAAGGCCCGTGCGATGGCGGTGCTGCGGTCGCGCCTGCTGAAGATCAAGGAAGAGGAGGAGCAGGCGAAATACGCCGCCCAGCGCCGCGGCCAGATCGGCACCGGCGGGCGCAGCGAGCGCATCCGCACCTACAATTTCCCGCAGAACCGCATGACCGACCATCGCATCGGGCTGACGCTCTACAGCCTGCCCGCCATCATGGAAGGCGGCTTCGACCCCATCATCGAGGCCCTGCAGCGGGCGGACTTTGAGGAGAAGCTGGCGGCGCTGACCGGCGGGCCGGTGCCGGTGCGCGCCCGGTCCTCGGACGACGACTGACATGCTCAGCGTGCTCGAAATCATCAAGCGAACGACCGGCTTCTTTGAGCAGCGAGGGGTGGAGTCGCCGCGCCTGAACGCCGAGTTGCTCATCGGCCATGCTCTCGGCCTGAAGCGCATGCAGCTTTACCTGCAGTTCGAGCGGCCGCTGACCGAGGCGGAACTTGAGAAAATTCGCCCGCTGGTGAAGCGCCGCGGCGGACGCGAACCGCTGCAATACATCATGGGTGAGACGGAATTTTTCGGCCTGAAACTGAAGGTGGACCGCCGGGCGCTCATACCCCGACCCGAGACGGAACACCTGATCGAATTGGTGACGCGGCAGTTTGTGTCCCCGCCGGCTACGGTGCTGGATCTGGGCACGGGCAGCGGGGCCATCGCCCTGGCGCTGGCGAAGGCCTGGCCCGAGGCCGCGGTGACCGCCGTGGACAAAAGCGAGGAGGCCCTCGCCCTGGCCCAAGAAAACGCCGCGGCTTGCGCCTTGGCGGGGCGGGTGAAGTTTGTGTCCTCCGACTGGTTTGCCGGTGTGCCCGTCGGGGAGAAGTTTGCCCTGATTGTGGCGAATCCGCCCTATTTGTCTGACGCGGAGGCTGACGCAGCGCAGCCGGAGGTGAAGGATTTCGAGCCGCGCATGGCGCTCTCGGCCGGTTCCGATAGTGCAGCGGATCTGGAGCGCATCATCGGCGCGGCAAGGCAGTATCTGGCCCCGGGTGGTCTGCTGGCGTGCGAGACAGGCATCGCGCAGCATCAGGCGTTGCTCGCGCTGGCGGTCAAGCAGGGCTACACGCGGGCGGAGTCACGCAACGATCTCACCGGCCGCGAGCGCTATCTCCTAGCCTTTGTGTAGATTGGCGGAAAGCGGGGGCCGGCCGTCGGCCCAGTAGCTTTGGTCCTGATTTAGCCGCAAGGCATCGGTGACAACCCGCAGGGCCTCACGCAGGTGGACATCGAGCTTGGCCTGGGTCTCGACATCAAGCGCGTCGGTATCGCCCTCGTCGGCCGGTGCCGTAGGTGCCTTGGGCGTGGCGCTGGCGGTCTTGAGCACGGAGTCGAGTTTAACCTCGCGGCTGGGGAAATTGTTTTTGGCGAGCCGGTCGCGCTCGGCGTCCATTGTCTTCTTGAAATCCCCGTCTGCCTGCTTGAGGAGCTGGCGCGCGCTCAAGTTCAGGGAGATGTTCTTCTGTTCCTGGCGCTCTTTGAACCAGTCGATATTCTTGTTCAGGTAGGAGAATTCCTCGAGCGTGTGCTGGCGTTCCCGACTGGCCGAGAGGAGCGGTTGCACAAAGGCCTTGGCGAGGGCGTGGCCTTCGAAAGGCACGGGCTTGATCTCATCCCACATAAGCGCGTGGGGCAGGTCGGATTCCCCGATGGGCAGATAATCGTCGATCGAGGGCAGGGTGATATCGGGGGTGACGCCGTGCTTCTGGGTGGAAGCACCGTTGGGCAGGTAGAATTTCTGGACGGTGAGCTTGGCGGCGCCGATGTCGGCGGCGGTCTGGCTGGGGCGGGGAAGAAAATTCTTCATCTCCAGCACGGCTTGCACGGTGCCTTTGCCGTGGGTGGTGCTGTCGCCGATGATGACGGCGCGGCCATAATTCTGGAGGGCTCCGGCAAAGATCTCGGAAGCCGAGGCGCTGAAACGGGAGGTCAGCACCGCCAGCGGGCCGTCGTAGCTGATCGCCGAGTCGTTGTCGCTGTCCACCTGGAGGCGGCCGAGGGAATCACGCACTTGCACGACCGGTCCTTTCGCGATGAAAAGGCCCGTGAGGTCCACGGCCTCGGAGAGAAGACCGCCGCCGTTGCGGCGCAGATCCATGACGAGGGCCTTGACGCCCTGGGCCTTCAGTTTGCCGATGAGCTCGGCCACATCCTGGGTGGCGGTGTTCTTGGTCTCCGTGGCCGTCGAATCCTCGGAAGGGCCGTAAAAGGAATTGAGGGTGATGACGCCGACCGGCACAGTCGTGCCGAATTCGCCGGGGAGATCATAGATGGAGGCGAAGGCCCTGGCCTCGTCCAGTTTGATCACGTCGCGCACGATGTGCACCAGCTTGGTCTTGCCTGCATCCACGGCGTCGTGCGGGAGGATGGTGAGGGTGACCTTGGTGCCTTTGGCTCCGCGGATCAGGTCAACGATCCGGCGCAGTTTCATGCCAATGACCTCGATGGTCTCGCCGTCCGCCTGCTGCACGGCGACAATCTTGTCGTTCATGTGTATCTGCCCGCTGAGGTCGGCGGGGCTGCCGGGCTTGACTTCCTTCACCACGCAGTAGCCGTCATCCCCCAGGCTCAGCACGGCGCCAATGCCGATGAGGGAGAGCTTCATCTGGATGCTGAAGTCCTTCAGCGTGTCCGCGGAAAAATAGGCGGAGTGGGGATCATACATCCGCGTGAAGGTGGAAAGGAACATCTCCTGCACATCGGACGGTTCGATGTCGCCGACGTTCTTCCGCATGCGCTCGTAACGCTTGCGCACGGTGGCCTTGGCGGCTTCCGGGGTTTTGTCCGCCAGCAGCTCCTGCAAGAGCTCAAACTTGAGGCGGCGGCGCCACAGTTCGACCATGCTGTACGTATCCAGCAGGACACGATGATAGTTCACCGAGTACTGGCTGAAGCTGCCGTCGGCCTCGATCAATCGGCGGGCGCGGTTCTCCAGCCACCGGCGGCCCG
>JBDHQK010000167.1:0-4933 GCA_039807025.1 Lacunisphaera sp. | reverse complement strand
CCTCAATCCAGCGTCTGCCGGTAGCGCTTCACGCCGATGGCCATCGCCACGACGAGGAAGAGCAGCAGGGGCCAGATCTCGGGGGCGATTTCCCGCGGGCCGTTGCCCTTGAGCAGGATGCCGCGCACGATGCGGAGGAAGTGGGTGTTGGGCAGGACGCTGCCGATCCACTGCGCCCACTCCGGCATGCCGCGGAAGGGAAACATGAAACCGGAGAGCAGGATGGACGGCAGGAAGAAGAAGAAGGCCATCTGCACGGCCTGAAGCTGGTTCTTCGCCAGCGTCGAGAACGTGATGCCGACGGCCAGGTTGGCCGCGATGAAGAGCAGGGACACCGCGTAGAGCAACGGCATGCTGCCGAGCATCGGCACCTGGAAGACGAAGCGCGCGGCCAGCAGGATGAGGGTGGCCTGGATGTAGCCGACGGCGATGTAGGGCAGGATCTTGCCGAGCATCACCTCGATCGGGCGCACGGGCGTGGCCAGCAGGTTCTCCATCGTGCCGCGCTCGCGCTCGCGGGTGATGGCCAGCGCCGTGATCATCACCATCGTCATGGTGAGCACGACGCCCATCAGGCCGGGCACGATGTTGTATTGGGTGATGTTTTCCGGGTTGTATTGGGCGTGGACGGCGAAGACCACCGGCCCGTCCTGCCCGCGCAGGCGGGCGAGCGGGCCGCGGAGGTCGCGGTCGAACACGGTGGCGGCGAGCGTGCGCGCGGCGGCGACCGCCGGGCCGGTGGCCGCCGGGTCGGAGGCATCGGCCTCGATCAGCACGGTCGGACGCTCGCCACGCAGGAGCCGGCGGGAGAAATCTTCCGGGATGTTGACGACGAACTGCACCTCGCCCAGCTGGAGAAGGCGCTGCGCCTCGGCATCGGTGGCCGGCTCCCGCACGAGCGCGAAGTAGTCGCTCTGCCGGAGCGCGGCGATGAAGCTGCGGGCGAAGGGCCCCTGGTCGGCGGCCCGGAGCGCGGTCGGCAGGTGCTTCGGGTCGGAGTTGATGGCGAAGCCGAAGAGCAGGAGCTGCATCAGCGGGATGCCGACCATGATGCCGAACGTCACGCGGTCGCGCATCATCTGGATGAACTCCTTGAGCACGACGGCCCAGAACCGATGGAGGGAAAACGGCGGCATGTTCAGGCGAAGTTGTCCTTGGCGGTTTCCATCAGGCTGATGAACACATCCTCCAGCCCGGCGGGGATCCGGGTCCAGCGGTGGCCGCCGGCCGTGCGCCACGGGGCGACGGCGGCCTCGAGCCGGGTGGCGTCGCGGCCGGTGACGTGCAGGGTGTTGCCGAAGGGCACGACCTGCTCGACGCCCGGGCGGCCGCGCAGGGCGGCGGCGAGCGTCGGCAGGTTGTCGCCGGTCACTTCCCAGGTGGTGAGGTCGGCCCGGGCGACGACCTCGCCCACGGTGCCGTGCGTGAGCAGGTTGCCGTAGGCGAGGTAGGCGAGGCGGTGGCAGCGCTCGGCCTCGTCCATGTAGTGGGTCGTGATGAGCACGGTGAGGCCGTCGGCGGCGAGCCGGTGGATTTGGTCCCAGAAATCACGGCGGGCCTTCGGGTCCACCCCGGCCGTCGGCTCGTCGAGCAGGAGGAGCTTGGGCGAGTGGATGAGGCAGGCGGCGAGGGCGAGGCGCTGTTTCCAGCCGCCGGAGAGTTCACCGGCCAGCTGGCGGCTGCGGTTGGCCAGCCCGAGCTGTTCAAGGCTGCGCTGCACGGCGGCGGCGCGGTCGGGCACGGCGTAGATGCGGGCGATGAAGTCGAGGTTCTCGCGGATGCTGAGGTCCTCATAGAAACTGAACTTCTGCGTCATGTAGCCGACCTCGCGCTTGATGACGGCCTGTTGGGTGAGCACGTCGTGGCCGAGGCAGGTGCCGCTGCCGGCGTCGGGGGTGAGCAGGCCGCAGAGCATGCGGATGAACGTCGTCTTGCCCGAGCCGTTGGGGCCGAGGAACCCGTAGATCTCGCCGCGCCGCACCTGCAGGGCGACGTCGTTGACGACGGTCTTGCGGCCGAAGCGCTTGGTGACGCCGGTGACGTCGATGACGAGGTCCGCGGGCATCGGGATCAGGGCGCGGGGGTCACGTCCACCGGCTGGCCGGGATGCAGGTCACGCGCGGCCGCCGGGTCGAAGACGGCCTCGACCATGAAGACGAGCTTGGCGCGGTTCTCGCGGTTGTAGAGGACGGGCGGGGTGAACTCAGGCTTGGGCGACAGGTAGCTGATGCGCGCGGTGAGCGAGGGTTGCCCGGTGATGGCCACCTGCACTGGCTGGCCGGCCTTGAGCGCGGCGAGGCCGGCCTCCGGGACGAAGAAGCGCACCTTGAGGTTGGTGGGTGGGAGCAGCGCGACGACTGGCTGGCCGGCGGCGACGAACTCGCCCGCGCGATACAGCGTGTCGTAAACGAGCGCGGCGACCGGGGCGGCGCGGTTCTTCTGGGCGACGTTCCAGCCGGCGCGATCGAGGGCGGCCTGCGCGGCACCCGCTTCCGCCTCGGCGGCGGCGATGGTGTCGGCGCGCGCGCCGAGCTGGGCGGTATCCAGCTGCGCGGCGATTTCCGCCACCTGCTTGTTGGCGGCCTCGTGAGCGAGCCGGACGCGGTCGAAGTCACCGTCGGAGAGCACCGTCGTCTGGTGGAGCTGGGTGGCGCGCTGGAGCTCAAGGGCGGCGAGCTCGGCGGCGGCACGGGCCTGAGCGAGGCGGGCCCCGAGGGCGGCCAGCTCGCTGGGGCGCGAGCCCTTGCGCAAATCGGCGAGCCGGGCCTGGGCCGAGCGCAGCCGCTCGGCCGCCTCGCGCATGGCGGAGAGCTCGGCTCCCTGCTCGAGGGCGAAGAGCGGGGCGCCGGCCTCGACGCGCGCGCCGCGGGTGACGGCGAGCTGCTCCAGCTGGCCGGCCAGTGGCGCGGCGACATAGACAAACTCGCCCTCGAGGTAACCCTGGTAGGAGGACGACTCGCGGCGAGCGCAGGCCGCGAGGAGCAGGGCGGCCAGTGCGACGAGTGCGGCTTTAGCGCGGGAATAGTTTTTCATGTTCTTGGCGGCCGGCGGGCGTGAGGAGCCCGCCGAAAAAGAGTTCGATGGCGCGGGGCGGGATGTCGCGGGGGGTGAGGCCGAGGCGTTCCATGGCGGCGGGCTGGACCAGCCCGTTCATGGCCGAAAGGAAGAAGGCGACGGCGAAATCGGTGCGCACATCGGTGCGCACCATGCCGGCCAGCTGGCCTTCCTCGATGAAGCGGCCGAAGACGTAGGGGATGTTGCGCTCGCGCATCTCGGCGACCTTGCGATGGAGATCGGGCGCGAAGCGCTGGAGGTCGCGCAGCAGGCGGGGGCTGGTCTTGGTCAGCCGTTCCACCATGCCCTCGGCGAAGCCACGGAGTTTTTCCGCGAAGTTCAGCTGGCGGTTGGCGAGGAGCGCATCGGCGGAGGCGCGAATTTCGCGGCCGAGGTCGTCGATCACGGCGGCCATGATCGCCTCCTTGCTCGGGAAATGCACGTAGAGGGTCTTCTTGCTCATGCCGAGCTCGGCGGCGAGTTCGTCCATGGTGCACTGGCAATAGCCGTGCTCGAAGAAATGCATGCGCGCCTGGCTCACGATGCGGGCGAGGGCGGGGGTGGCGGCGGATTTTTGGAGACGGGGCATAAACCTGTGGAAACTATAAAAGTATTATTAGTTTCCTTCGTCAAGAATCTTCCCCCGAGAGCCGGGATTGCCTTGGCCGGAGCGGGACTCTTAGTTTGCGCCTATGCCTGTGCAGGCCAGTAACTTTAAATCGGAGGTCAGCGCCTTGCTGGCGAACAAGGATTTTGCGGGTCTGAAGGCGAAGCTGGCACCGTCGTTGCCGTCGGATGTGGCGCCGCATCTGGCGGAACTGCCGGTGGAGCAGTTGGCCACGTTGTTTCGCGGCTGCTCCCAGGAATTGTCAGCGGCGATCTTTGCCTACGTCGCGCCGTCCGCCCGCACCCACCTGCTCAAGGCTCTCACCCAGCCGCAGGTGGCCGCCTTGCTGAACGAGCTGCCGTCCGATGATCGCACGGCCTTCCTGAACGAGCTGCCGCTCGACGTCGCGATGCAGTTGCTCTCGCTGCTCTCCCCCGAGGAGCGCCAGGTCGCCCAGGCGCTGCTGGCCTACCCGGAACGCAGCGTCGGCCGGATGATGACGCTCGATTTCGTCGCCGTGCGGCCGGAGTGGACCGTGCGCGAGGCGCTGGCCTACATCCGCGCCCACGGCTTCGACCGGGAGACGCTGAACATGGTTTACGTGACCGACGAGGCGGGCGTGCTCCTCGACGACGTCCGGGTGCGCCGCTTCCTGCTCGCTGATCCGGAGACGAAGGTCAGCGCGCTGATGGACGGCAACTACGCCAAGCTCGCGCCCGCCGACGACCGCGAAAAGGCGTTGCAGGTTTTCCGCCAGCACGACCGGGTCGCCCTGCCGGTGACCGACCCCGACCACAAACTCATCGGCATCGTGACGGCGGACGACATGCTCGACGTGGCCGCCGAGGAGGCGACCGAGGACATCCAGAAGCTCGGCGGCAGCGAGACGCTCGACGAGCCTTACACCACGATCGCACTGACCAAGATGGTGAAGAAGCGCGCCGGGTGGCTGGTGGCTCTGTTCCTTGGCGAGATGCTGACGGCGACGGCGATGAGTTATTTCGAGGACGAGATCGCCAAGGCCGTGGTGCTCGCGCTGTTCGTGCCGCTGATCATCAGCTCGGGTGGCAATGCCGGCTCACAAGCCGCCACGCTCGTCATCCGCGCGCTGGCCCTCGGCGAGTTCCGGCTGAGGGACTGGTGGCAGGTGATGCGGCGCGAGCTGGCCGCCGGCCTGATGCTCGGCGCGATCCTCGGGAGCATCGGCTTCCTGCGCATCGTCATCTGGGCGCAGTTCAGCGACATCTATGGCGCGCACTACCTGCTGGTGGC
>JBDHQK010000166.1:0-4954 GCA_039807025.1 Lacunisphaera sp. | reverse complement strand
TGAGCCCAATCCCCATCAATGCCAGCATGGGCATGCTGTTGTCGCTGGCCATCGCTTTCGTCGTCACGCATTGGCTGGCTCGGCTGTGGATGAAGGCGGTGCCGGCTGCTGCGCATGGCGACGGCGGGCCGCATACGGCGACCCACTCCGGCCTGGCCGCGAAGATCGCGCCGGTCTTTGAGCGGATCTTCCGCCCACTGCTGGACGAGCGCCGTGGCTCGCGCAATCGCAGCCTGCTGGGCCGCCTGCGATGGCAGCATGGTTTTACCAGCGAAGGGCCCGGACGACCAATCCTTAACCGCAGCACTGACACTGACGTCACCACTGGCCGGCCGGCCCCAGTAAATCGCCGAATCCATGCTGGTCCATGTGCCATTGGAATAATTGGTGACGACGAGGTCGGTGGCACCATCGAGGTTTAGGTCCCCGGCGACGACCCACATCGGGCCATCCGCTGGAATAAGGTCGTGGTGTGCGATCGAAAAATCGCGCCCATTGCCATAATACAGCGACAGGTCCAGCATTTCCAAGAGTGGATGAGAATTCGCACTCAGCAGGTCGATAAACCCATCTCCATTGAAGTCCCAGCGGTTGACTGTCTGGATAGCCCCCCGGGCCGACACATATGCATTTGCCCCGCTATCGCCGAAATTACCCCGCCGAAACTCGGCGAAGCTGTCCTGACGCCAAGACTCAACGGCACATTTGCCCAATGGCAGCCCAAAGCCAGCGACCAACAACAGTAAAAACGACTTCTTGATAGGCTCAGGCGTGCATTTTCTGGCAATCATTGAGAGGGTCGGGGTTTTAAATCAGGAGGGGATAATTATTTGACATGTATTATGAGTGCACTAACGTCAAGCTCTCTTCTCAAAACCCAAGCTCCCTCCCTGTGCCTTCACCCACCCCGCTCGTTCAGGGTATTGTTCCCGCCCTAATTACCCCTCTTTGTCCCGATGGCTCAGCCGATCTCACTGCCCTCGAACGCCTGATCACACATCAGATTCATGCCGGGGTGCACGCGCTCTTCGTCCTGGGTTCGGTGGGCGAAGGCGTGCTCTTGGACGATACCTCTTTTCGCGCCGTTGCGGCCCATGCCGTCAAATTCGCGTCGGGTCGCATCCCGGTGCTCGCCGGCGCAAGTGAAAACTCACTCGCCCGCTGCGCGGCGAAGATCGAGTTTCTCCAGGGGGCCGGAGTCGATGCTGCGGTATGCACTCTTCCCTATTATGGTTGGCCCGGTGGCCACGAACACGCCGTGCGCTTCTTCGGCGGCCTGTCCCAGAGATCTCCCTTGCCGCTAATCGCCTATAACCTTCCCAAGGCCGTAGGATGGCAAATGCCGCCCGAGACGCTGCTCGAGCTGGTCCGCTTCACCAACATCATCGCGCTCAAGGATACGCATGCCGACGCCGATAAGATGATTGCTGTCTCCGGGGCGGAGGCTCGCCGAGGCCGGGCAACCTATCTGCCAGGCAATTCCTCACTCACCATCCGTCTCCTGCGCCACGGCTCCGACGGCGTGGTGAGCACGCCCGCGAACGTGCTCCCCGAAATATTTGTCACCATCTGGCAGCTTCACCGGGCTGGTCGCACCGCCGAGCTTGAACGCCTGGACCGCGAGGTGATGCCTGCCGTCAACCGCACGCTCGAGCTCATGCCGACGGGCGCCGCCGCCTTGAAGGGCTTGCTTGCCGGGGAGAAGCTTTGCCACCCCACTACCATCGCCCCGTGGCCGCAAATGGACGCCCTGGCCATCGAGCGCGGTCGCGAGACCCTAACCGCGGCCCGCGCCGCCTTCCGCGCCTTCCGTGACAGCTCTCCCCTGAACCCCTGAACCCCCAGTCACATGCTCTCCCGTCGCTCGTTCCTTACCCAAGCAACCGCGTCCGCCGCCGCCCTCGCCGGCGCCCCGTTGCTTCTGCGTGGCGCCACCCCCACCGCCTCCGCCACTTCCGTCACCTCCACTAAGATCCGCGATCTCCAGGTCGCCGGGGTTGATATCGGTTACAAGACGCACCTCGTGAAGGTCGTCACCGAGGATGGGCGCTATGGCATCGGCGAGGCCTACCCGAAGGCCGAGTTGGCCGACGACATTGTGGTGATGAAAAAGACCCTCGTCGGCGAGGATCCTTTGCAGGTCGAAGTGCTCACCCACAAGCTCGTCGACCAATACCAGTCGCGCGGCACGCGCGCGGGCGCGCTCAGCGGTGCCGTCGCCGGCATTGAGACCGCCCTCTGGGACCTCGCCGGGAAAATCCTTGGCGCGCCCGTCTACAAGTTGCTCGGCGGTGCCTACCGCAACCGGCTCCTAATTTACAGCGATCTCGACAAACCGAAGCAAAATCAGGATCCGAAAGCTTGGGCCGAGGTGGCCCTGCGGACCAAGGAGCTGGGCTACCGCGCGCTCAAGCACAGCGTGCCGCGCTTCGACAGTCCTCCCGGCGGCAGCATCACCAGCTCCACCCTGCGGATGTGGACCCGCATCCTTGAGGAAACGCGCCTCGCCGTCGGGCCCGACACCCCGGTAGGAATCGATCTGCACTGGCGCTATAACGTCACCGATATCCTGCGCTTCACGGAACGCATCAAGGATCTCGACATCTGGTTCGTCGAGGACCCGATCCAGCCGGAGAACGTCGACAGCTACGTGTCACTGCGCGCCGAGAGCCGGGTGCCCATCCTGACAGGCGAGAATCTCTACAACCGTGAGGGCTTCCGCCCCTTCATCGAGCGCGAGGCCTGCGACATGATCCACTTTGATGCCCAGAAGAGCGGCGGCCTTCTCGAAATGAAGCGCACGGCCGATATGGCCGACCTGCACTCGATGCCCATGTTCTGCCATAACGGCGCCACCCCCGTGGGCACCGTCGCATCCGCCCACGCGTGCATGGCCATCAAGTCCTTTATCGCAATCGAGTCCGATACTATCGAAACCAACCGCGCGCCACACTGGCGCGAGATGATCGTGGACGACTTCGCCATCTACCGAGACGGTTACATGCACGTCCCCGATCGCCCCGGCCTCGGGATCGAACTGAACGAGGAAGTGTGCAGACGGCACACGGTGGACAACCGCGGCTTCTTTTCCTGACGCCCCGCCCATGAGTCAAAATCCCCTCACGGACGAACGGACCTTCGAGGGTTCGGATGTTATCCAGTAAGCGTCGCTTCGGGTGCCTCGTAGTTACGGGAAATCCGATCTGGTAGAGTGGCGGGATGGGAACAGCGATCAGTCCGGAATTGGTGCATCTTGGGGAGCGGCGAGACCGGCTGGGGCGGCGGCGCTACCCGGCGGAGCGCCGGCAGCAGTTGCTGGCCGCGTTCCGGGAAAGCGGAATGACCCGGCGGGCATTCGCGCGGCGAGAGGGGATGCGCTACACGACTCTCTGCACGTGGGTGGAGAAGGAGGCCAAGACGGCCGGACAGGCGGAGGCGGTCGTGCGTTTCGCGGAGGTGGCGGTGCCGGCCGGTGCGTCGGCGAGCTTGGAGGTGCGACTGCCGGATGGCACGCTGCTGCGAGGCGGGGACGCCTTGGAACTGGCCGCGCTGGTGCGGGCCGTGCGGAGCTGAGCACCGATGTGGGCTTTCCCTCATTCCGTCCGGATCTTCGTGGCGGTGACCCCGGTGGACATCCGGAAGTCCTTCAACGGGCTGTGGGCGGCGGCCAGCGAGCAGCTCCAGGAGGACCCGAAGTCGGGGGCCGTGTTTTGCTTCATCAACCGGAAGCGGACGCGGCTGAAGCTGCTGTATTGGGACGGGACCGGGGTGTGGGTGCTGGCGAAACGCCTGGAGCAGGGTCGGTTCTCGTGGCCGGAGCCAAGTGAGGCGAAGGCGAAGCTCGCCCTCACCCCGGAGGCGCTGGCGCTGCTGGTGGGCGGGGTGGACCTGAAGCGCGGCTCGCTCAAGGCGTGGTATGAGCGGTGAGCAAAAATAGTTTTGGCCGGAGGGAACTCGCGCGGTCGATCGTGGACTGAGTGCGCGCGATGAGCGCGACCGCCGTTTCCCCCGATGAAGTGCAACTCCTGCGTGAGGAGAACGCGGTGCTGCGCCGGCAGATCGAGTGGCTGAAGCAAAAGCTCTTTGGGGCCGGCAAGAGCGAGAAGCTCGACCGGGCGCAACTGCTGCTGCAACTCGGCGAACTGGAAAAACTCGCCACCGCCGCCGAGCGGCCGGTCGCGACGGTCAGCTGCGAGCGGGCCGCCGGGCCCGCCCCGAAGCACACGCTCCCGGCGGAGAGCTTCGCGCACCTGCCGGTGCGGGAGACGGTGGTCATCGAGCCACCCGCCGTGCAGGCCGATCCCACGCTTTACGAACACATCGGCGATGAGCGCACCTTCGAGGTGGACGTGGTGCCGCCGAAGCTCTTAAAGCGCGAGATCGTGCGCCCCAAGTATCGGCACCGGCTGGACCGCAACCGCGCCCCGCTGCTCGCGCCGGCTCCGGCCCGCGTGGTGCCCGGCGGCTTCGCCTCGGCGGGACTCATCGCCTGGGCGCTCACCGCCAAATTTGCCGATCACTTGCCGCTCTATCGCCAGGAGAAGATGCTGGCCCGCTGGGCTGGCCTGCCCGGGCAGGACGCCCCCATCTCCCGCCAGAACCTCTGTGACTGGGTCGGGACCGCCACCGCTCTGCTCGAACCCCTGGTCAAGCGGATGAAGCAGGAGCTACTCTCGGGCGGTTATGTGCAGATCGATGAGACGCCGATCCGCTGCAACGATCCCGACCTGCGCGACGGCAAGACGACGACCGGCTGGCTGTGGGCCCTCTCCCGGCCCGGAGGCGGAGTCGTCTTCGAATGGCGATTGTCCCGCCGCCACGAGGAAGCCGAACGCTTGCTCGGCCACTTTGCCGGCGTGCTCCAATCCGACGGCTACTGTTAGCAGGCGTGCAGAACTGACCCGGTAGCAGGCGTTGAGAATTGACCCACCCCGGGTCAAAGAACGCGCCTGTT
>JBDHQK010000165.1:0-4997 GCA_039807025.1 Lacunisphaera sp. | reverse complement strand
CGGTGTCCAGCGCCGGCACCGCGAGCGCGGCCAGGCCGGTCGGGCCCTCGAGGCCGTCGATCCATTCCTTCACCTGCCGTTCCTGCGCGCGCAACTGCCGCAGGCGCGGCCGGTCGGCCCGCAACGCGGCCGCCGTGAGGTTGGCGACCGTGGCCTGCCAGGCCGCCCAGCGCCGCTTGGTCTCGGCGAAATTTCCGTGGGCCTTTGCGACGTTGGCCAGCCAGGTCTCCGGGTTCAACAGGGCGAGCGTCACCTCCACGCGCTGCCCCAGCAGCTGAATGGCGGCGGCCAGTTTCCCGGTCTCCTCGGTGATCTGCGGCAGGTCGTGGCGCACGATTTCCCGGCCGCGCAGACTCGCCAGGCTGGCCGTCGTGCCGTCGAACTCCCGCTTGAAATCCGCCGCACTCAGCGTGGGCAGGCCGCCGGGCTCCGCCGCGGGCGCATCGTCCTCGAGATCCACCGCGGTCGCGGGCAACCGCCGGAGGCTGTCATCCAGCGCCGCCGCCAGGCGCGGATCATCCGCCGCCGGCACCTTGGAGTATTGGGCCAGCTCCTGTTCCCAGCGCGGGAAATCCGCCGTCGTCACGGCCGCGGTCTCCTGGAGCAGGGCGGACTCCTTGAGGAAGCGGGCGCGCACCACCTGCGGATCGAGGAATTGTTTCCGCCGCGCCCGCATCTCCTCCAGCGGCGGCGTGAGCGAGTCGGCGAAATCGGCCAGCGACGCGCGGTCGGTGAGCCGGCCGGTGATGAGGGCGGGCATGGCCTTTTGCACGCGGTCACCGCTGGCGTCCATCTCGGCGCCGATCCGCGTGATCTCGCCCCACCGGCTGGCCAGCGGCAGCGTGCCGGTGTCGTCGAGCGAGATATCGTTGAACAACTTCAATGTGCGAACGGGGTCGAACTTGACACCCACCGGCGGCAATTTGGGCTGCAAGGCCCCGGCGGCCCTTGTGAACCCGCGCGCCTCAAGCAACTTTTGCAACGCGTGCAACTGTTCCCACCTTTGCCAATTCGCCAGTCTGGTTTGGATGGTAACGAGCCTGGCGCCCGCATCCCTGACCTTTTGGTCCACACTGGGCGTCTGCAGCTCTTTTAGAACTGCCGGCGGCGGGGTTTTAGCCAGCACGCCAAGTCGTCTTTCCGTGGCTGATGACGGCACGAGGGTTTCAAGTCGAAACTCGTTCGATGTCGCCACAAAGCTTTCGATTTCCCGACGGAAAGGATCGTTCGCATCCCACAGGCCATCTGTCCGGAGCAGGCGTTTGCCATTGCTCTGCAGATCGCCCAACCAAGAGTCCCACGCCACGCACAAGTCGGCCCACTGACGAGGGACCTCCGTGATTTGCGCCCGGGGATTGCCGATCTTGTTCGCCAGATCCTGAAGCTTGTCCGGCATGTAGATTGGATTGCCAAAACGCGTGAAGCCCAGCACCGACAGCGTCACCACCACCAAGACGCCCGCGCTGGTCAGCACCGCCGTCTTCACCGGGTTCGAATCCTTCGGCACCTCGCGCAGGAGCTTGCGCGCCTCCGCTATCGTCAGCTCGCCGTCGGCGGGTGTCGGGTTGAGCAGGTAGTTGCAGAAGGCCAGCCAGGCCTTGCCGCCGTGGCCGAGGGCCTTCCATTCCGGCGCTTCCTCGATGGGCCACGCCCCGGGCGGCCGGCGGCGGACGATCGTGGCCAGCATCGCCCCGACGGCCGCGAGGTCGCCGTGGCGACGCGACGCACTTTTCGCGCCGGGCGCGAACGCCGGGTCGGACAACCGCGCCGTCATCCCGACCAGCGGCCCGCTCCGGTTCAGGAAGACATTTGTCGGCTTCAGGTTGCCATGCGGCTCGCCGGTCTGCTTTTCCCAAGCCTCGAGGGTGTTTAGCAGGCACTCGGCCAGCGCGCGCAGGGTGTCGCCCTTGGCCCCGAGCGTCTTGATGAGCGGCTCCAGCGGGCGCTCCTGCCACGGCAAGACCATGAAGGCGCCCTCGGCGCAGCGCCCACAGGCGAGCACCTCCAGGGCCGTGCCATCCTTCCTGGCGCTCTGCTGCTGGCGCTCTGCCGCAAGCAACCACCCCTCGATGGCATAGAGCCGGCGCACATCGGTGGAGGCCGGCGGATGGAAAATCTTCAGCGCAAAACGACCCGGCCGGCCGTCGGCGGCCACGGCCTCATGCACACTGGTGAGGGGGGCCAGCGCGTGCGTCCGCTTGATCTTATATCCGTTATAGTCGGACATCGTCGCTCAACGGCTGGCCCGGGGTGCCCGATACATGCGCCATGGGGGTGTGCCGGTGATTTTGTTCACGAATCGGATCCAGCAAAACTGCTCCGGCATCGGCAGGCAAGAACGGGTTCTTCGCCGCTGCGCGCGTCGGCGGCCAATTCCGGCTCGACCGGACGCAACTCCGCGGCTGGAATCGCGGCCCACGCTCCACTCCACCCATGAAAAAATATCTCGTCGAGTTCATCGGCACTTTCTTCCTCGTCTTCACCATCGGCATGACGGTCGTCGCGCCCGGCGCCGGGGAGCTCACGCCGCTCGCCATCGGCTGCGCGCTCATGGCCCTGGTCTATGCCGGCGGCCACATCTCCGGTGGCCACTACAATCCTGCCGTCACGGTCGCCGTCTGGCTGCGCGGCAAGTGCCCGGCGTCCGACGTCGTGCCCTACATCGGCGCGCAGGTGGCCGCCGCCACCGTGGCGGCCTTCGCCGTCAAGGCGCTCAAGACCGGCCTCGTCGCCAAGGCCGCCGCTCTGACCGGCCCGATGACGCCGGCGATCCTCCCCGCCTTGCTCGCGGAGTTTGTGTTTACCTTCGCTCTCATCTGGGTCGTGTTGAACGTCGCCACGGCCAAGGGCACCCAGGGCAATTCATTCTACGGCGGCGCTATCGGCCTCATCGTGACCTCCGGCGCCCTGGCGGTTGGCGGCATCTCCGGGGGCGCCTTCAATCCCGCCGTCGCAGTCGGGGCTTGCCTCATGGGCCTCATCGCGTGGGGCAGCTTCTGGATCTACCTCGTCGCCTGCTTCGCCGCCGCGATCGTCGCCGCCACGGCCTACAAGGTCGTCAACGGCTCCGACTAACCGCTTCGCGGAAAGTCCAAACCCAGACTCCAACGCCAAGGGAATTGCGGCTGGTTCGGCGCCTGGCGTTTGGGGATTGGGAAATTTTGACGACGGCAATCGTCTGGCCTTGCCAAACGACGTCGCTTGAAAACCATCCGCACCCTCCCGGCATGAACAACGAGATTTTCTGGCTTATCCGTCTCGGTCTCAATGCCAAGCTGTTCACCCGCGAGCAGGCGCTCGCCGTCCTGAAGGCCGTCGGGCGGGAGGCGCAGCTGATGGACTTCGCCCAGAAGCTGATCGACGACAGCCTGGTCCACGACGTGGAGAAACTCGAGACGCTCGCCGGTCAGGCCATGGCCCGCGCCGCCGTCGGCCCGCCCCCGACCAATCCGTTGCTGGAGGATGACGACGCCCCCGCCCCGCGCGTTGCCGGTGGCACCCGGCCCGCAACCGCGCTCGCCGGTGCACCCCGGTTTCCCTTTGAGCAGATCGGCAGCCTCGATGACGCCGCCCTCGCCGCCGCCATGCGCCAGCTGCTGATCGATGCGGGAAAATACGGCGCCAGCGACCTCCACCTCTCGGCCGGCTCCAAGCCCTTCATTCGCAAACACCGCGCGCTCGCGCCCATCACTGAGCATGTCCTCACCGAGCAGGAATCACTCCGGTTGAACACCGTGCTGCTCGCCGAGCACCAGAAGAACGTCTTCCTCGAGCGGCGCGACTACGACCTCGCCCTCGCCCTTGACGCCACCAGCCGCTACCGCGTCAACCTGATGTTCCACAAGTGGGGCCCGTCGGGCTCCTACCGCATGGTGCCCGCCGGCATCCCCAAGCTCGACCAGCTCGGCCTGCGCAACCTCGAGGCCATCCGCAAGCTCCTCTCCTACCACAACGGCCTCATCCTCATCACCGGCCCCGTCGGCGCCGGCAAGACCACCACCCTCGCCGCCATGGTCGGCGAACTCAACGAGCAGCGCGAGGACCACATCATCACCGTCGAGGATCCCATCGAGGTCGTGCAGGCGCCGAAGGGCTGCAACGTCACCCAGCGCGAGGTCGGCCCGCACACCAAGTCCTTCTTCACCGCGCTCAAGGGCGCGCTGCGCGAGGACCCCGACGTCATCGTCATCGGCGAACTCCGCGACCTCGAGACCATCGAGATGGCCATCAGCGCCTCCGAGACCGGCCACCTCGTCATCGGCACGATGCACACGAGCGACGCCGCCACCACGCTGAACCGCCTGCTCGACGTCTTTCCGCCCGCGCAGCAGATGCAGATCCGCGCCTCCGTGGCCGAGTCGCTCCGCGGCATCGTCTGCCAGCGGCTCCTGCCCTCGACCGACGGCAACCTCGTCGTCGCCTGCGAGATTATGATCTCCAACACCGCCATTCAGGCCCTGATCCGCGAGGGCAAGACCGCCGGCCTCCGCAACACCATGGAAACCGGCGTGAAGGAGGGCATGTGCATCATGGAGAACGTCGTCCTCGAACTCTACCAGCAGAAGAAAATCTCCAAGGAAACCGCGCTCATCAACGTCACCACCCGCAACGTCCGCCAGAAGATCGATCCCTCCGCCTCCACCGGCGCCCCGATGGGCGCCGCGCCGGCCAAGAAGTGACCATGTCGCGCCCCATCGTCTCCCTGTCCCGTCACCCTGAGCGCCGCGAAGGATCCATCATGATGACCGCCAGCGGTCGTGCTGCTGGATGTCAGACCAGCCTGCGGCTGGACTTCACTCCGTTCAGAATGACGGTAACGAGCGTTTGCGGTTCGGTTTTTCCGGCTCTCGGCTCTCAACTCTCAGCTCTCAGCTAGCAAATGGCCGCCATCGACTCCCTCCTCCGCACCATGCTCGAAAAGGGCGGCTCCGATCTGCACCTCACCGTCGGCCTGCCCCCGAAATCCCGCATCTCCGGCTCCCTCCAGCCCATCCGCG
>JBDHQK010000164.1:0-5003 GCA_039807025.1 Lacunisphaera sp. | reverse complement strand
GCCGAATACGCGCTGCTCCGCTCCACCGCCGCCGACTTCTCCGGTGCGGCCGTCATCTGGCGCGGCCGCGCCTCGGCCTTCACGGACTTCTTCGTGGCCCCCGGCACGACCTATTACTACAAGATCGTCGCCGTGGACGCCACGGGCAACGAGTCAGCGGCCTCCAGCATGGTCAGCGATGCGCCCGATGCCGCCACCGGCAACTTCATCGACTACGTCTTCAAGCGCGCCGCCACCGCGCCCACCACCCCCACCGGCGACACGCCCGCCGGCTGGTCCGACGCCCCGCCCGCCGGCTCCGATCCCCTCTGGGTCTCAGTCGGCGAGAAAACCGCCGCCGGAGCCCTTGTCGGCACCTGGTCGACGCCCGTGCGCCTCACCGGCGACACTGGCGCGACCGGCTCCGCCGGCGCAGACGGGCAGGACGGCGACAGCATCCAGGTCGAATACTCGGTGGACGGCAGCACCAGCTGGCACTCCACCTTCACCACCGGCGACATCTATATGCGCCAGCGCGTCGGCTCCGGCTCCTGGTCGGCGGCGATCCGCATCGTCGGCGAGCAAGGCCCGCCGGGGGCGGACGGCAGCACTAACAAGTGCGCCACCCCTACCATCTCTTTCAGCCCCACGAGCGGCTCTTCTTCGGCCACCTCTACCACGGTCACGCTCAGCTGCGCCACAAGTGGCGCGACGATTTGGTATCAAAAGGACGGCGAAGGGCCGCGAGTTTATGGCGGCTCATTTAGCCTCTACAAGCTCATCGGGCTCACTGTCTGGGCTGAGAAGTCCGACAAGGTTCAATCAGACTCAGCGTGGGACATGTATGAGGACAACACCTAAGCCCCTGCGCGCCCCCCGCAAGGCCCCTGCGGTGGCCGGGAAACAGCCCTGAACGGGCCTGTCCGGCGGGGCACTCTTTCTCAAACCCGCTGGAATTCCTCTCAAACCCCGCTGGAAATTACATTCCGAAAGAAAAATGGCGGAGAGGGAGGGATTCGAACCCCCGGAACCTTGCGGTTCACGCGCTTTCCAAGCGCGCGCATTCGACCACTCTGCCACCTCTCCGTGAATGCGAAAGGGGCCGAGTTAAGTTAAAAGTCGCCGTCGCGGTCAACGGCAAATCCGATTCTGGAAATTTCTCCCGAAAACGGCTGGAAGGGCCTTGCCTGACTAGTGGGGGATGGTAGCTTGGATTGATTTTTTATCCACATGGTCGCCGCCAGCCCGGAAGTCACGTATAACAGCAAAATCGAAGGGGACATCACGGTCACCCGAGTGGACGCTGCCATCAACTGGCTCCGGACGAACTCCATGTGGCCGATGCCGATGGGTCTGGCGTGCTGCGCCATCGAGCTGATGGCCACGGCCTCCAGCCGGTTTGATATCGCCCGCTTCGGCGCCGAGGTCATGCGTTTCTCCCCCCGCCAGTCCGACTGCATGATCGTCGCCGGGACCGTTACCTACAAGATGGCCCCGGTGGTTCGCCGCATCTACGACCAGATGGCCGCCCCGAAATGGGTTATCGCCATGGGCGCCTGCGCCAGCTCGGGTGGGATGTATCGGAGCTACGCCACCCTCCAAGGCGTGGACCGTATCATCCCGGTGGACGTCTATGTCAGCGGCTGCCCCCCGCGGCCCGAAGCCCTGCTCGACGCCCTCATGAAGCTCCAGGCCAAGGTGCGCGGCGAGCCTGCCCTCAAGAAGCAGTTCAGCGCCGCCTGATCCCACCGCTGCCGCGCATGACCACCGACGCCGCCCTCCCGCCCGCCGTTAGCCAGCAGTTCCCCTCGGCCACTCCGCGCCCGAGCCTGGATTGCCCGGCTTTCAATGTCCCTGCCGATGGAGCCCTCGCCTTGCTGCAATACCTGCGCGACACGCAGGGCTACGATTTCCTGATGGACGTGACCGCCATCGACTGGAGCGCGGAGGTATCCCCGCGCTTCACCGTGGTCTGGCACCTCTACTCGAGCACGAAGCACACCTATGTCCGCATCGCGGCCGACTGCGCCTCCGACGCCGAGCCGGCCATGCCGACGGCCACGGGCCTGTGGGCCGGCGCCGACTGGCACGAGCGCGAGACCTACGACATGTTTGGCATCAAGTTCACCGGGCATCCCGATCTGCGTCGCATCCTGATGTGGGATGCCTACCCGTATTTCCCGCTTCGCAAGGAGTTCCCGCTCGCCGGCCTGCCGACCGAGATGTCCGACGCCGACATCAACGCCGAGATCGGCGTCGGCGTCATTTCCGCCCCGATGGCCGGCGGCCCCTTCGTGGCCACCCCGGGCGAGCCGATGAGCGCCGCCGAACCGCGGGCCAAGGACGAGGCCTGGAACGAAAAGCACGAGAAACCCGAGTAACATGGCCACCGACTTTTCCTATCCCGACGCCGTTGCGAAAGCCGCGAACCTTCCCAAGGAGTTCGATCCCGAGAAGATGTCCCTCTCGATGGGCCCGTCGCACCCATCCACCCACGGCGTGCTGCGCATCCAATTCGAGCTGGACGGCGAGAACGTGACGAAGGCCGACCCGGTCGTCGGCTACCTGCACCGCGGCGACGAGAAAATCGCCGAGAACATGACCTACAACCAGTTCGTGCCCTACACGGACCGGCTGGATTATCTCGCCCCATTGGCAAACAACATGGCCTACGCCATCGCCGTCGAGCGCCTCGCCGGCCTCGAGGTGCCGGCCCGCTGCCAGGCGATCCGCGTGCTCACGGCCGAGATGGCCCGCGTCTCGGCCCACCTGATGGGCCTCGGCGCCTTCGGCATCGATGTCGGCGCGTGGACGGTGTTCATGTATTGCTTCGAGGAGCGCGAGAAGCTCTACAAGCTCTTCGAAGAGCTGACGGGGGCGCGCTTCACCACCAGCTACTCCCGCATCGGCGGCCTGACTCGTGACGTGCCCGAGGGCTGGACGCAAAGAGTGGACGCGTTCTGCGACCAGTTCCTGCCTATCCTGGACGAGATCCTCGGCCTGCTCTCCCGCAACAAGATCTTCCTCGACCGCACCGTCGACGTCGGCGTCATCTCCAAGGCCGACGCCATCGCCTACGGCCTGACCGGCCCGAACCTCCGCGGCTCCGGCGTGCCGAACGACCTGCGCAAGGACCGGCCCTATTCCGGTTACGAGCAATATGAGTTCGATGTGCCGGTCGGCTCGAAGGGCGATTGCTACGACCGCTACCTTTGCCGGGGCGAGGAGATGAAGCAGTCCATCCGCATCATCCGGCAGATCGTGAAGAACCTCCCCGGCGGGGCGTGGCATGCGCAGGATGCGCGCCGGATCTTCGCCCCGCCCAAGGACAAGGTGCTCACCTCGATGGAGGAGCTCATCAACAACTTCATGCTTGTGACCGAGGGCCCGCAGATGCCGGCCGGCGAGGTCTATTTCGAGGCTGAGAATCCGAAGGGCGTGCTCGGCTTCTACATCGTGAGCAAGGGCGGCGGCGTGCCCTACCGCATGAAGATCCGCAGCCCCTCGTTCTGCAATCTGTCCATCCTCCCCAAGCTCTGTGTCGGCAACCTCGTGTCCGACGTCGTCTCCATCCTCGGCTCGCTCGACTTCGTCATGGGCGAGTGCGACCGCTGATTTTCCGTGTCGATGAAACTGAAACCCGAAACGCTCAAGCAGATCGACGAGGTCATCACCCATTACCCGGTGAAGCGCAGCGCCACGCTGCCGCTGTTGCACCTTATCCAGGAGGATGTCGGCTGGATCTCCCCCGAGGCCATCGAGTGGATCGCGCAAAAACTCGAGTTGCAGCCCATCAACGTTTACGAGGTGGTCACGTTCTACCCGATGTTCCGGCAAAAGCCGATCGGCCGCCGCCACATCAAGGTCTGCCGCACGCTCTCCTGCGCGCTCACCGGCGGCTACAAGACCTGCGAAGCCTTCCAAAAGGAGTTCGGCTGCCACACCGGCGAGGTCTCGGCCGACGGCGAGGTGACGATCGACTTCGTCGAGTGCCTGGCGAGCTGCGGCACCGGTCCGGTGGTCATGATCGACGATGATCTCCACGAGAAGGTCGATACCGCCAAGGCGAAGGCGCTCAGCGACCAAATCCGCCGGGAGGCCCTGAAGAAATGAAGAAGGTGCGCATCCTGCAGGTCCCGCCCATCCGCTTCGGCCTCGTGCTGGGGCTGATCAACGGCGTCATCGGCATGATCGTCGCGCCCATCCTTCTGTTCACGCTCGGGGCCGCGGCGACCGCCGCCGACCTCGCCATCGCCCCGAGGCTCCTCGGCATCCCGTGGCTCTTCGCCGGCGCCGGCGCCCTGTTCATGCCCTTCATCCACGCCGTCGGCGGCTTCATCTTCGGCGTCCTGCTCGCCATGGTCTACAATTTCGCCGCCCGCTGGACCGGCGGCATCGAGATCATCCTCAACGACTGACCGCACCCTTTCCGCCATGTCCGCACCGACACAACGCCGTCTGATCTTCGCTCACATCGACGAGCCAGGCTACACCAGGGATATCGCCTGCTACCTCAAGCACGGCGGCTACGAGGTCATGAAGAAGGCGTTCGCCCGCCCGCCCGCGGAGCTGATGGACGAGGTCAAGAAGTCCGGCCTGCGCGGCCGCGGCGGCGCCGGTTTCCCCTGCGGCGTGAAGTGGTCGCTGGTGGACCGCAAGAGCGGCAAGCCGATCTACCTCATCGTCAACGCCGACGAGTCCGAGCCCGGCACCTTCAAGGACCGTTACATCATCCACCAGGATCCGCACCAGCTGATCGAGGGCACGATCATCTCCTGTTTCGCGAACAACGTGAAGCAGGCCTATATCTACATCCGCGGCGAGATGCCGCACGGCGCCCGCATCCTCGAGGCGGCCATCCAGGAGGCGCGCGCGAAGAATTTCGTCGGCCAAAACATCCTCGGGTCGAACTACAGCTGCGAGATCTACGTCCATCGCGGCGCCGGCGCCTACATCTGCGGCGAGGAGACGGGTCTGATCGAGTCGCTCGAGGGCAAGCGCGCCAACCCGCGCATCAAGCCGCC
>JBDHQK010000163.1:0-5011 GCA_039807025.1 Lacunisphaera sp. | reverse complement strand
CACCCCGATGAACACGATGGCCGTGCCGTCCGGCGTCCATTCCCCGCTGACGCTTTCGCCGCCATTGCCATTCGGTCCGCCGAATCCGGGCGTCGCGGCCAGCTTGGTGCCGGCCAGCAGGTCGCGGGCGACCGCCCCGGCCCTGGCTTCCTGCACGAACAGGTGCGCACGCTTCTCGTCGAGCCACGTCATCCAGATGCGGGGCGGGAAGGTCTCATAGGCCCGGGCGTTATATTTGCGATCCTTGGCCTCCTTGGCCGCCTTCTTGTTGGCCTCGTCGTCCGCGGCCCCGGGATAAACCGAACTGGAGAACAGCAGCTTGCTGCCGTCGGGACTCCACTTGGGAGCGCCGGCCCCGGTGGACAGGGATGTGATGCGCTCCGCCTCGCCACCGGCGGCGAGATCGAGCACGTAAACTTGTGCAACCTCGTCACCGTCGCGCTTGGCGGTGAAGGCGAGCTTGCGGCTGTCCGGCGACCAGGCCGCGCTGCCCTCGCCGGGCTTGCTGAAAGTGATGCGGCGCGCCGGCGTGTCGTCGGTCAGCGACTTGAGCCAGAGGTCCGTGGAGACATCCTTGGCCTCGTAGGCCGGCTCGGTGACGGCATAAACGACCCACTTGCCATCGGGGCTGGGCACGGGCGTGCCGAGACGCTTCATGAGCCAAACATCCTCGTGGGTGATGGCTTTCTTGGCGGGAGTCTCGGCGGCTCGGGCAAAGCCGGCCGCGGCGGCCAGCAGCAACAGCAAGGCAAGGAGCAGGCGATGCATCTTCATAGGAAATGGATGACGCTAAATGGTTGACCGCGCCTCAAACGTGCCGTCGGCGCGCTTCTGCACGAGCTTTTTCAACTCCAAGCCCATGAGCGCCGCCGAAACCTCGGGCGAACTGAGGCCGGTGCTGGAAATCAAGGCGTCGATGCTCACGATGGCACCGCCGGCAAAAGCCGCGATGACCCGCTGTTCGCCCGCGTCGAGCTGCGGCAGGAGCTGCTCCAGCAACCCCACCTGTCCCTCGGTTGTGATGGCCTGCGGCCGCAGGCCGTCGAGGTAGTTCAATTCGTTGAGGATGTCGTCCACGCTGGTGAACAGCGTCGCGCCGTCGCGGATGAGCTGGTGGCAACCGGCGCTGCTCGGCTGGTCGATGCGCCCCGGCACGGCGTAGATCAGCCGACCCTGCTCGCCGGCAAAACGCGCGGTGATCATCGCCCCGCCCGCCACGTCGCTCTCCACCACCACCACGGCCTCGCAAATTCCGGAGACCACCCGGTTGCGCATCGGGAAGGTCTGCTTGTCCGCCTTCCGGCCGAAGGGAAACTCCGAGAGCACCGCGCCGTCCTCGGCGATGCGCCGGTAGAGCCCGAGGTTCTCCGGCGGATAAACAATGTCGATGCCGCAGCCGAGCACGGCTGCGGTCCTTCCACCCACCGACAGCGCGCCCTCGTGCGCCGCGGTGTCAATACCGCGCGCCAAGCCGCTCACGACGCAGAAACCGAGCCGGGCGAGATCGGCGCCGAGTTTCTTTGCCACAGACTGGCCGTAGAGCGTGGTGCGCCGGCTGCCGACGACCGCGATGCACGGCTGCCCGAACAGGTAATCGCCCTTCCGATAGAGTCCGATCGGCGGGTCGTGGATTTCCTTGAGCAGCTTCGGGTAGCCTTCATCACGCGCCGTGATAAAGCTCGCGCCGGCCTGCGCCAAGCGCGCCTCCTCGCGCGCCAGGTCGAAGTGCTCCTGCCAGTTCACCACCGAGGCGGAAGTCTCGGGCCCGACACCCTTGACGCGCTCGAGTCGGCGGCGGTCGGCGCCGAGGATGGCGCGTGGGTCATCCTGAAACTCGGCGAGCAGGCGGTTGAGCGAGACCGGCCCGATGTTGGGCAGATCGTTCAGGATCATGAACGCCTGGCGCTCGGTTAGGGAAGTGGCGGGCATGGCGTGGGGTTGAGCGCGGGGCCAAGATGCTCCAGAATCTCGCTGGTCTCTACGGCTACCTGCCCGTGGCTGCGAGCCAACAAATCGGCCGCCCGTCCGTGCCACACCACCCCCCGGCAGGCCGCCAGACCGGGATCGCCCGGCAACTGCGCCAGCAATCCGCCAATCAGCCCCGCCAGGATGTCCCCACTGCCGCCGCGCGCCAGCACCGGGCCGCCAAATGCGCTGTGATAAATCGTCTTTCCGTCGGTCACGCGGGTCAGCGGCCCCTTCAAAACGAGCACTCCCTGCGAAGCGGTGAACTTGCCCTCGGTGAAAAGCGCCGGCGCAATCCGCTCGAATTCACCGGCGTGCGGCGTGCCGATGAAAGGCTTGCCGAGAACCCGTGCCACCACGTCGGGCCGCAGCGCATCGGCATCGAGCACGAGCGGCACCGTTGCTTCGCCCGCCAGGTGTGCGGCCAGCGCCACCGTTTCCGCCTCGGCGCCCAGCCCCGGACCGATCAACAGGGCGGTGGCTTTCGCCGAGCGGGCCCGCACCAGCTCCGCCGTCCCGGCGGCGAGGCCGCCTTGCGCCGTCACCGGGCAGCCCACCCACATCACCTCCGGATGGCGTGCGGCATATTCCGGAGCGAGGGCCTCCGGCACGAACACCGTGACCAGCCCGGCGCCGCTGCGCAAGGCCGCCCGCGCGGCCAGCACCACCGCGCCCGGATAACTGTGCGAACCGCCGACCAGCAGCAGGTGCCCGAAGGTGCGCTTGTCCGACTGGGCGGTGCGCAGCCCGGCAAGAGGTTCCAGCAGCGAAGGTAGCAGCATCCGCTCGGTGGCATCGGGCACCGAGTCCTCCCGCAGCAAGCCGATGTCCAGATAACGCAGCCGGCCCACCACGCCGGCACTGCGCGGCGATAGCACCGGATGTTTCACGCTGCCCGTCGCATACGTGAAGTCGGCGCGAAAGGCGACCTGCGCGCTCGCCGCGCCGAGGCCGCTCGGCAGGTCCACGGCGGCCCGGAGGCGAATACCCTTGTGCATGTTGACCCGCGCGACCAACTGCGCCGTGTCCGGATCCATCGGGGCGCGGAACTGGAAGCCAAAAATACCGTCAAGGCAGAGGGCATATTGTCGGTCGGCAGCCAGCGCGGTTGCCTCCGGGACAATCTGCACCCGCGAGGCCTCCTCCCTCCGGAGCCAATCAAGCGCCCGGCCCGCCAGCGGACGCAACTCCCCCGCCCCGAACGCCAGCACCACCACCGCCCCCGCGCGACGCTGCGCCCGGAGAATGGCTCGCGCCGCCAGCAGCGCATCGCCGCCATTGTGCCCCTTGCCCGCCAGCACGAGAATTCGCCCGTCGGCCGGAAACCCGCCAATCTCCTTGAAATCATCGAGGATGGCGTCGGCCAGTTGGGTGCCGGCCACCTGCATGGCCGCCCATTCCTGCGCCTCGTCCGTCAGACGGGCCTTCTCCCAAGCGCGTGCTTCGGTGCACGTGAGGACCGGATGGGACGGCACACGCTCCATGACCGGCTCAGTGTTTCACCAGCGCCGCGACGGCCATCGCATGCGAATCGATGTGCGAGAGCGACAGCCAGACATGCGTGGCGCCGACCTGTGCAAGCAGCGCTGTGGCCTTGGCGTCGAGGCGGACGAGCGGCTCCTTGCGGCTGCCGTGGTAAACGGAAACGGAGGTCCAGTCGAGATGCTCGCCGATGCCGGTCGTGAAACACTTCGACACCGCCTCCTTCGCGGCCCAGCGCGCCGCGTAGTGCTTGTGCGAATATTTCAGGCTGTCGCAATAGGCTCGCTCCTCTTCGGTAAAGACGCGCTTGAGGAAGCGTTCCCCGTGCTTCTCAAGCACCTTCTTGATGCGCTCGGTCTCGATAAGATCGCAGCCCAAGCCAATCAGGACGCCGCCGGGAGGAAGGGAGATCATGGAGAAAGTAGCGGGCAGCGAGTAGCGGGTAGCGAGTAAAAATTCAGCAGGTTCATTGGTTTCGGGGGCCATGCTCGCGACACGCTGCTCGCTACTGCTGCACGTTCATCAGCGCCTTCATCGTGCGCACGGCCTCGTCGATGCCGGTGGTCAGGGCACGGCTGATGATGCTGTGGCCGATGTTGAGTTCGTGGAGGTGCGGGATGGTGCGGACTTCCGCGATGTTGGTATAGTTGATGCCATGGCCCGCGTTGACAACCAGCCCGGCGGCGTGGGCAAGCTGCGCCCCGGCGACAAGGCGGGCGAATTCGGCCGCCCGGCCATCCGCATAATAGGCGTTGGCGTAGGCACCGGTGTGCAATTCCACCCACGGCGCCGCCAAACGGGCCGACATCTCAACCTGCGCGGGGTCCGGGTCGATGAAGAGGCTGGTCTTGATGCCGGCGGCGTTCATGGCGTCGGTCACGCGGGCGACCTTGTCGCGGTGCCGCACAACGTCGAGGCCGCCCTCGGTCGTGATTTCCTCGCGGCTCTCGGGCACGAGGCAGACGGAATGCGGTTTCAATCTGAGGGCGAATTCCATCATCGCCGGCGTGCAGGCCATCTCGAGGTTGAGACGGGTGGTTTTCGACCGGCCCAGGCGCAGAACATCCTCGTCCTGGATATGGCGGCGGTCCTCGCGGAGATGAACCGTGATGCCGTCCGCCCCGGCCTGCTCGCAGCGGAAGGCCAGCTCGACCGGATCGGGCTCGATGGCCCCGCCGTGAGTGGCCCCGGCCGAGCGGTAGCGGGCCTGGCGCAGCGTGGCGGCGTGGTCAATGTTGACGCCGAGGAGTAGCATGGAACAGGGAACATACCGAAATGGAGAATGCTGGAAATCAGGAAATACTGTGCCTCGAGCGGTTTCTTCCTTCCCGTTTTCCGGAGTTCCACATTCATTTGCCCGATGTCCGCGACACCGCCGCCAAAGGAGAACCTCCTTCTGAACATCGCCTGCAACGTCGTGGCCCCGGGCGTGATGCTGACGAAGGGGGCCAAGCTGCTCCACCTGGAGCCCAAGGTCGCGCTGCTGGTCGCCCTCGCCTTCCCGCTGGGCTACGGCCTCTACGACGCCATCACGCGGCGGAATTTCAATTTTCTCTCCGCCCTG
>JBDHQK010000162.1:0-5028 GCA_039807025.1 Lacunisphaera sp. | reverse complement strand
AAAAGTCCACCTTCGCCAAGGCTTCGGCGGACACTTTTCAATCCGCTCCAGATTGAAAAGTGGTGCGAGTGCCGGGAGTCGAACCCGGATCAATGGCTTCGGAGGCCACTACACTATCCATTGTGCTACACTCGCAAACAACAGGCCGCCAGCTTTCGCGGGCAGGGCGGGAGGGCAAGCCGTTTTAATTCGAGGCAACTTCAACGCGGAGGACGCAGAGGACGCGGAGAGCCATGCAAATCCACCGGTTGCCCGAATTCAGCATGCCTCCGTGTCCTCCGCGATCTCCGCGTTGGAATATTCCGGGCTCAGTGCTTCACGTGGACGACCTTGGTCATCGGCTGGCCGATTTCCTTCAGGAGGTCCTGGAACCAGGGCTGGGTGACGTCGAAGGCCTTGCCGCCCTTGATGCGGGGAAATTCGATGGCGCGGAGCTCGTTGCCGCGCTCCTCGTCGTGGCCGATGAGGCCCGTGACGCCGGCCTTGGCGCACTCGACGGCCTTAAGCACGCAGGTGTCGATGAGCTTGAAGTCCTCGTCGTTGGCCGGGGCGGAGCGGGCGAAATAGCCGCTCTTCTGCACGAGCACCTTCTCGGCGCCGAGGAGCTTGGCGAACTGCTCGGCGAACCACTTGCCGGGGTTGATCGTGTCGAGGCGCACGTGGCCGAAGGCGTCGCGCTCCACGGTGGCGCCGCGGGCGGTCATCTCGGCGACGATGCTGTCGAGGCCGGCGCCCTCGCTGATGAAGAGGCTGACGTTGCCCTGCTGGTCCATGAGGGCCTTGAGGCGCTTCGCCTCGGTCTCAATGTCGAGGGCCATCTCGGGAATGTAGATCGCGTGGACCTCGTAGCGTTTCTTCACGAGGCCGATGCCGGGCACCCAGGGCTTCTGCGCGAGGCCCTGCTGGTATTCGCGGGCCGTGGCGGCGGTGAGCCAGCCGCAGTTGCGGCCCATGACCTCATGCACGATGAGCATGCGGCCGCTGGCGCCGAGTTCGGTGACGACGTTGGAGAAGAACCGCGCGCCCTGCTCGGCGGCGGTGACAGCGCCGAGGCTCTGGCGGATGGGGATGATGTCGTTGTCGATCGTCTTGGGCAGGCCGATGACCTTGAGCGAATAGCCGTTCTTCTCGAGGTGCGCGGCGAGGTCGGCCGCGGTGGTGTTCGTGTCGTCGCCGCCGACGGTGTGGAGGATGTCGATGCCGTCCTTCGTGAGCTGCTCGGCCGCGACGTTGAGCGGGAGCTGGCCTTCCTTCACGAGGCCGCGCTTCACGGCGTCCTTGACGTTGGTGAGCTTGACGCGGCTGTTGCCGATGACGCTGCCGCCGTATTGCTTGAGCACGCCGGCCTGGGCGCGAATCTCGGGGGTAACCTTGATGCTGTCGCCGAGGAGCAGGCCCTTGTAGCCCGAGCGATAGCAGATGATCTCCCAGTCGGGGCACTGCGCCGTGTAATGCAGGATGAGCTGGCCGACGGCGGCGCTGAGGCAGGGGGCGTGACCGCCCGCGGTGAGGATGGCGACTTTCTTCTTCGAGGTGCTCATGGTGGGAGGGGTGGGGAAGGTGCCACGGCGGGCCTCCGCTAGGCAACAGGGATTAGTGTCATGATTCGCTGTAGCGGCGGTCTGCGACCGCCGGACGGCGCTCATAGAGCGCCGCTACAGGGCGTTTCGGCGGGCAACGGAGTGCCTGCCCTACCTCAGGCTTTCGCCTGTCGTGACTTCCGCCACTCGCGGACGAACTCTATGACGATGGGCAGCACGGAGAGGATGATGATGGCGAGGATCACGAGCTTGAAGTTCTTCTGCACGAAGGGCTGGTTGCCGAACAGGTAGCCCGCGTAGGTGAAGAAGTAGATCCAGACGAAGCCGCCGACCACGTTGTAGGCCATGAAGCGCGGGTAGGTCATCGAGCCGACGCCGGCGATGAAGGGCACGAAGGTGCGCACGATGGGCACGAAGCGGGCGAGGATGACGGCGCGGCCGCCGTATTTCTCAAAAAAGGTGTGTGCCCTATCGAGGTGTTTTTTGCGGAGCCAGATGGAGTCCTCGCGCCTGAAGACAGCGGGCCCCACCTTGCGGCCGATCCAGTAGTTGACGGTGTCGCCGAGGATGGCTGCGCTGAGGAGCAGACCGGCCATGAGGTGGACGTTGAGGCCGGTTTCGGGCTTGGCGCAGAAGGCGCCGGCGGCGAAGAGCAGGGAGTCGCCCGGCAGGAGCGGCATGACGACAAGGCCGGTCTCGGCGAAGATGATCAGGAAGAGGACGCCGTAGGTCCACAGGCCGTAGCTGGCGATGATCTCCGCCAGGTGGCGGTCGATGTGGATGATGAAATCGGCGAGTTTCTTCAGGAGGTCGAACATGCGCGTGGAAAATAAAAAGGGCAGGTCGCGTGCGAACCTGCCCGGGGGAGAGAAAAAGGACGGATTAGGCGTCGGCCTTGGTCTTGCGGAGACCCTGGACGCGGTCGCCGGCCTTCCATTGGCCGCGCTTCTTCAGCAGGGCCACGCGCTCGAAGCGCTTGAGGACATTGCGTTTGACGACGAGACCGCCGCCGGAGGCCTTGAGACTGGGATGTTGGGACATAAAAGGGAGTTGGTTAACGTGGTTTCGGACTTGGGAAGGGTGCGGATGTAGAGTTGGCGATTGCCCATGACAAGTATTTTTCGCCCACGTTTTCGGCGCTCACCTCGATCCATTGCGGCGTGGCGTAGGGATGATGGTTATGCACCCAACCGCGGAGGGCCGAGGCGTTGCCCGGCAGGTATTTAAACCACACCCGGAATTCCTCGGACGACTCCAGTTTGCCTTCCCAATGGTAATGGGAAGTGACGGGGCCGTCGACCTGGGCGCAGGCGGCGAGGCGGGCCTCGACCGCGCCGCGGGCCAGCCGGTCGGCGTCGGCGCGTTGGGCGGTGGTTGTCCAAGCCACGAACATTCTGGGAGTGTTGGCGGAAGGGGCTCGCATGTCAAAGCCGACGCTCCGCTGGGTGCCGGTGGTTATTTTCTGTCGCCAGTTTTGACATCCGATTCGAGCACTTCCAGGTCGCGGATGCGGACGCTGGCGCGCGCGTCGTTATACATCTGCAGCCCGGCGGTGTTTTCGCCGAAGTAGGGCGTGGCGACGCGCAGCATGGTATCGAGGACATCGGAGAATTTCTGGCCCCGCTGGCGGGGCGCAGCCACGAAGGTCGTCCACTGCCGCTTGGCGTCCTTGCCCTGCGTCATCAGGTCGGCGTGCTTGAAGGCGTCGACCACGACCATGTAATACTCGCGTGTGGCGTCATACAGGCCCGTGGGTGCCATCGTCTGACTTTGGAGAAGCGCGCCGCCGGCATACTCGGGGGCGCCGCCGGCGGGAGTGGCGGGAGTGCTGCCGAAGCGGAAGCCCGGGGCGTTCTCGTTGGCGGCGGCGGCGCCCAGGGCGGCATCGTTGCCGCCGGTGCGGCTGTCCCAGACGACATCACCTCCGAGGGTGGTCAGGCTCCGCCCGCGCGTCCTGGGCACGAGGCCGTCGCGCCAGCTGAGCTGGTCGGTGCGCACGGTCGGGTTGAGCCAGGGGCGCTCGCCGCCGTGCACGCGCAAGATGAGGTCGACATTGTCGGGATCGATCACGCGGCCCTGCGGGTCGGTCGCGTTGACATAGCCCTTCCGGGCCAGCACCACATCCAGGCGGGCGCACAGCTGCTCATAGGTGAGGTCGGTTTCGTAAAGGTCGCCCGGCATGAAGACGTAGCGCTGCGGCTTCGCCAGAAGCTGAAGCGGTGGCGTGGCGGGATTGGCCTGCATTTGGGCGGCTTCGAGGCGCCGTAACTCATCCAGAGGGGTCGAGGCGTAATTGGCCGAGGAGACGGACACGGGCGCCGGTTGGCGCGGCATGGATCGGGGGACCGGGTCAGCGGCGGGACAGTAGGTGCTGACCAAGACTGCGGCGAGCAGGGCGAAGCGTGGGGAGTTCATGAGCGGATGGATAGGTGAAAGGCGGCGCCTGACCAGCGGGAGAGGACAAGCGGTTCGTTCGGCTGGCTGGGCGAGGTAGCCCGATTGCCGATGCCATGACTACCCGGGAGGCAAGGTCCTGGTTACGGGTTTTCTGTGTGCTTGGACGACTTGATTCTGCCTGCATTGCGGTTGATGCTTTATATCCCTTGGATCCAATATCCCGAAGTTTACTCCGGGGTATTATTTTTCCTAAGTGTCTGTGTTGAAAAAAAATGGGAAACAGGCAGCACACTGTAATCTAGGCCCGCATCGGGCCGCCAAGCACGAAGAAATTTAATGCCCTTGACGCCTTACGGGGTAGACTTACGCATGTCCCTTCCTTTTCCCGCCACATGAGAGACGAATACATCCGCGACGCCCAGAAAATCATCCAGGATCCGAACATCCTGATCAACGTGGTTTCCCGCCGCGTGAAGCAGCTGCGCCGCGGCAGTCGTCCGCTCGTCGAGTCGCTGGAGAAGTTGAGTCCCGAGGACATCGCCCTGCGCGAGGTCATCGAGGGCAAGATCAGTTACGAGCTGCACACGGCCTGAGCCGGCCCGCGCGGCCAGCTCCCCGTTCCAGCGAAGCGAGGCTCAGGCCTCGCTTCTTTTGTTTGCGGACGAATGAGCACTCTCCAACTTTCATTTGTCCTTGGTTTGTCATCGCGAGGCCGCTGGCGGCCGCGGCGATCCAGCTGGATTGCTTCGTCGCTTCGCTCCTCGCAATGACAGCCTAGAGGCATTTTATCGTTTCATGGCCGCCAAGCCGAAAGATCCCACCCGCTACACCGAGATGCGCAATTCGAAGGCGCTGCGGGATTATTTCATCCACGACAAGTTCGAGGCGGGGATCAAGCTGACGGGCACCGAGGTGAAGTCCATTCGTGCGGGCAAGGCGCAGATCACCGACGCCTTCGCCCGGATTGAGAAGGGCGGGGTGTGGCTCTACGGCGCCTACATCCAGGAATACTCGCACGGCGGGCTCTCGCAGCATGCCCCGCGGCGCGTCCGCGCCCTGCTCCTCCCAGACCTCCGGGAGCCAAGACTTG
>JBDHQK010000161.1:0-5040 GCA_039807025.1 Lacunisphaera sp. | reverse complement strand
TTCGCCGTCGTGGCCGTGGGTTATCGCCTCGCCCCTCCGGGGAAGTTTCCCTGCTTCCTGGAGGATGCGGCGGCGGCCACGGCTTGGGTGCTGCGCTCCATCGCGGCCCGGGGCGGTGATCCGAAGAAGGGTTTTGTCTGCGGCCATTCCGCCGGAGGCTACCTGGCGATGCTGCTTGGGCTCGACGACCGCTGGCTGGAAGCGCAAGGCGCATCCCGCCGGCAACTCGCGGGGATCATTTCGATCAGTGCGCAAATGACCACGCACCCCCAAGTCCGGAAACTCCGGGGGGACCCCAGCCCGGCGCTCCGCCCGGTGATCGACGAGTTTGCGCCCCTGCATTATGCTGCCGCCGCGGACCTGCCGCCGATCTGCCTCGTGGTCGGCGATCGGGCGCTCGATATTCCCTCCCGGGCCGAGGAAAACGCCCTGATGGCCGCGGCGCTGCGGAACCTCGGGCACCAGCAAGTGGTGTATCAAGAAATGGGCGGACTGCCCCACGGCGACGTCGATGGAGGTGGAGTCAATGATGGCGGGCAATTGATCGCGCGCGAGTTCGTCGCGGCGGTCAGCGCGGGCCGTCTGGTCGGGCGATCGGCCCTTCCGGTCCGTTGAGCGAACCGGGCGACAGCGCCCTCACATCCCGCTGCGGAAGGTCTTGTGGTCCACGACGCCGCTGGCGCGCACGCTTTTCAGGGCCTTGCCGTATTCCTCCAGCAGGTGCAGGGCGTAGCGCAGGCGCTGGCGCTGCAGGGTGTCTTCCTTGCCGAGGTCGGCCGTCCCATCCGGGGCGTTCAGGTTCTGTTCGGCGTGGTGGATGATGACGTGCTCCGGGATCCAGCACAGGCGGTTGTTCTTCGTGCCGCTCATGCGCAACTCCGCCACCGGATAACTGCCGCCGCGCGAGGCTGAGACCGTGACAATCAAGCCGGGCTTGTGGCCGATTTCGCCGGCCGTGCAGTTGAGCAGGAAATTCTTCACGCCAGGCGTCGCCATGCCGCTCCATTCGGGCGTCACGATCACCAGCGCGTCGGCGGCTTTCAGCTCCGCCGAGATCGGGTTCCATAGCGCATCGGGTGCGCCGCCGCTCGCTTCATCCCACAGGGGCAGGGGATTGCCGCTCAGGCTGAAGAGATGGGTCTCGGCGCCGGGGTGCTCGCGAGTCAGCACCGCCTGCACATATTTCGCCACCTTGAGCGCCTGCGCTTCCGCCCGGTGGCTGCCGCTGAGAATGAAGAACTTCATGCGCGGATCTATGCCTTACCTAGGGCTTGCTTGCAAGCAGGCCCGGCCCAAACATTCCGCGCCGTGTCCAACTCCTTCGGTCAGAATTTCCGCATCACCACCTGGGGCGAAAGCCACGGGCCGGCGGTGGGCGTGGTGCTCGATGGCTGCCCGGCGCGCCTGCCCATCACGGCGGAAGAAATCCAGGCCGATCTCGACCGGCGCCGCCCGGGCCAGAGCGACATCACGACGCCGCGCAAGGAGGCCGACAAGGTCGAGATCCTGTCCGGTGTCTTCGAGGGCCTGACAACCGGCGCGCCCCTCTCCCTTGTCGTGCGCAGCAGCGACCAGCGCCCGGGTGCCTACGACGAGATGAGGGAAAAATTCCGCCCGTCGCACGCCGACTACACCTACCAGGCCAAATACGGCCACCGCGACCACCGCGGCGGCGGGCGTTCCTCCGCCCGCGAGACCGTCGGGCGGGTCGCCGCGGGCGCCATCGCCCGGAAGATTCTGCGGCTGGCCGGCGGCATTGAGGTGCGCGCCTACGTCACCCAAATCCACGACATCGTCGCCCCGCCGGTCTTGCGCCTGCCGACGCTGGACGAGGTGGAGGCCAACGCCATCCGCTGCCCTGATGAGGCCACCGCTGCGCGCATGATCGAGCGCATCAAGCAGGTGCGCAGCGTCGGTGACTCCGTCGGCGGCGTCATCGAATGCCGCGTGCGCCATGTGCCCGCCGGGCTCGGCGAGCCGGTGTTCGACCGCCTCGAGGCGGACTTGGCCAAGGCCATGCTCTCCCTCCCGGCCACCAAGGGTTTTGAAATCGGCAGCGGCTTTGCCGGCACTCTCCAGAAGGGTTCGCAGCATAATGATTCGTATGTGAAGCACGGCTCTCGCGTCGGCACGGCGACCAACAACTCCGGTGGCGTGCAAGGCGGCATCAGCAACGGCGAGGAACTCGTCTTCCGCACGGCCTTCAAACCCACCGCCACCATCCTCCAGACCCAAAAGACCGTGGACATCCACGGCGCCGAGACCGAGCTGCTGGCCAAGGGCCGTCACGATCCGTGCGTCGTGCCACGCGCCGTGGTGATCGTCGAAGCCATGACGGCGCTCGTGCTGGTGGACCACTGGATGCGCCAGACCGCGCAGAACCAGACGTTCAAGTTTTAGACAGAATGAACAGAATGGACAAAATGCGGAAAGGAACTCCACTGCGCCCTATTCTGTAAATTCCGTCCATTCTGTCTAAATGTCTTCCGGTTCACCTTCCGTCTATTTCATCCTCGGCACCCCCGGCTCCGGCCGGCGCGGCATTGTGCGTGATTTGATCGAGAATGGCCTCGGCGCCGAGGACCGCGCGCTGGTGCTGGTGGCGGAGAGCGAGCCGGCCGACCCGGCGGACGCCAAGCTGGCTGCGCTGCCGAACGTGGAGGTCCGCGCCTGGCAATGGCGCGAGTCGGCGCTGCCCGCGATGGATCTGCCGGCGGGAGCGACGATCTTTCTGCTGGCGGATGCGCAGGCCAGCCCGATGGATCAACTGGAGGCGTTGAAGCCCTGGCTCGGGGAACATGATGCAACGCTCGCGCGGGTCTTCTGCGTCGTCGACTGCCAGCTGGCCGAGAAGCAGCCGGTGTTGCGCCAGTGGTTCGATGCCTGCATTCATTTCTCCGACGTGGTGTTCCTGACGCACCGGGAGGGCATCCCCAACAAGTGGCTCAGCGATTTCATCAAGCACTTCAAGGACGAGTTCTTCCCCTGCCACTTCGTGCAGGTGAAGGCCAAGGGCAACCTCGCCACGCCTCTCGTGTGGCTCGATCCCACGCCGCGCCGCGTCTCGCAGTATTTCGAGGACGACTATGTGGACATGTCGGATCTCGTGGTTGAAATCGGCGATGACGAGGCCGAGGAGGGGGAAAAGATCGAGGCCGACGAGGAGGACGGCATCATTCCGCCTGAGCCGTATTTCGTGCGCCTGGGCAGCGGCCGACGCGAAAAGGAAGTCCCTGACCTTCGCGGCTACCTGCCCAAGAAATAACCTGCCCGGAAATCGGCCGCGGCCATATGCGGAATCCGGCTATACTGGCGGCATGATTCAAACGGAATTACCCATGGCCGCCCCGACGCAATCCCTGCCCACGCCGCGCACGATGTATCGTGCCCTGTCCCGGCGCGATGCGGCCTACGAGGGCGTGTTCTTCACCGCGGTCAAGACCACGGGCATCTTCTGCCGCCCGACCTGCCGCGCCAAGCGGCCCAAGGCGGAGAACGTCGAGTTCTTCCCCTCGATCAACGAGGCATTGCACGGCGGTTATCGTCCATGCCGGCTGTGTCGGCCGATGGACACGACCAAGCCCGTGCCGCCGCTCGTCGAGCGTCTGCGCCGCGCCGCCGAGGCGGCGAAGGACGGCCGCGTCACCGACAAGGACCTAGTCGGAATGGGCATCGAGCCCTCGACCGCGCGCCGGCAATTCCGCGCCTACCACGGCATGACTTTCCAGGCCTACCAGCGCGCCCGGCGCATGGGGCTCGCCCTGCGCGACGTGCAATCGGGCAAACCGGTCATCGACACCCAACTCGCGCGTGGCTACGGCTCGACCAGCGGTTTTCGGGATGCCTTCACGCGGGTCTTCGGCACGCCGCCTCGCGGCGCCCAGGCCGGGCAATGCCTGCTCGCGCAGCGCCTCGAGACCCCGCTCGGCACCATGCTTGCATTGGCCGACGAGAAAGACCTTCGCCTGTTGGAGTTCACCGACCGCCGCGGCCTCGAGCGCGAACTCGTCGTCCTGCGCCGCCGCCTCAAGTGCGTGATCGTGCCCGGCACGAACGCCGTGCTGGAGGAGACCCGGCGGCAACTGCAGCGCTATTTCGCCGGTGCGTCGCTGGTGTTCAACCTGCCGCTGGCACCGGTCGGGTCGGATTTTCAACGACGCGTCTGGGCCGAGTTGCAGCGCATCCCGGTCGGCCGCACCCGCAGCTATATCGAGATGGCCCGGCGCGTTCGGTTGCCCAACGGCCACCGGGCGGTCGCCCGGGCCAACGGCTCGAACATGCTCGCGATCGTCATCCCGTGCCACCGCGTCATCCGTGCGGATGGCGACTTGTGCGGTTATGCCGGCGGCATCTGGCGCAAGCAGCGCCTGCTCGAGCACGAGCGCAAACACGCCGGGAAGGCCTAGTTAGGGCGCCCGCACAAAGTTCTTGCGCCGCCCCGGGCGGGACGTATCCATGGCCCTTCCGTTTTTTGCCCAGGTGGTGGAATTGGTAGACACGCAGGTCTCAGAAGCCTGTGCTTAACCGCATGGAGGTTCGAGTCCTCTCCTGGGCACCATTTGAAAAGTCCGCCGGCTGCCCGCCGGCGGACTTTTACTTTGTGCGATCCGTGTGCCGCCCGCCGAATCACACTCCGGCTACTGAATCAGGTTCTGGATCAGGGGTTCCTGCTGCGGGGCCGTGGACGTGAACTTGATGGCGTCGCGGATGAAGGCCTCGGCCTTGGCGCCCTTGGCGTCGTCGTTGACATGAAGCGTGCAGAGGAGCGTGCCGGGGCCGACGGGCTCGCCGATCTTGATGAGGTCGGCGATGCCGACGGCGTGATCCACCTTGTCGGTAACGGCGGCGCGGCCGCCGCCGAGCGCCATGATGGCGTGGCCGCACTTGAGCGCGTCCACCTCGCTGACGTAGCCCTTCGCGTCGGCCGGGGCCTTGACTGCGAGGAGCTTCTTCGCGGTTGGGAGTATCTTGTAGTCATCCACGACCTTGGCGTCGCCACCCTGAGCCAGGCACATCTCGCGGAAGACCTGCAGCGCGGCG
>JBDHQK010000160.1:0-5085 GCA_039807025.1 Lacunisphaera sp. | reverse complement strand
CACGCCTGTCCAAAACAGCGTGAAAGAAAGTGGAGCCGCGCTGATGGAGGGGCGATGATTGCGGGTGATGAAAAACGAAACCACCGTCCGCACCAGCGCGGCCGGCGCCCAGCCAAGATGCGCCAGCCTGTTCAGCCAAATCCTAAATCTGATCGATCGCCGGGAGTTCGACGCGGCCGTGACCCGCACCGGAGCCGAAAAACGCAGCAAGGGCTTCAGTTGCTGGGATCAGTTCGTGGCGATGTGCTTCTGCCAGCTGGCCCAGGCGAAGTCGCTGCGGGAGATCACGCAGGGGTTGGCCAGTTGCGAAGGGCGGCTGCGCCACCTCGGGCTCACGGAATCGCCGGCGCGCTCGACCCTGAGCTACGCCAACCAGGTGCGGCCGGCGGCACTCTACGAGGAGGTGTTCCAGCAGGTGCTGGCCAGATGTCACGCCACCGCGCCGGGACACAAGTTCCGGTTCAAAAACAAGCTGCTGAGCCTGGACTCCACGGTGCTGGAGTTGTGCGCGAGCATGTTCGACTGGGCGCGGTTCCGCCAGACCAAGGGGGCGGTGAAGCTGCACCTGTTGCTCGACCACGACGGCTACCTGCCGGTGTTTGCGCATGTCACCGAGGGGAAGCTCGCCGACGTGAGCGTCGCCCAGCAGTTGATCCTGCCGCCGGGCAGCATCGTGGCGATGGACCGGGGCTACAACGACTACCGGTTGTTCGAGGCCTGGACCGAGCAGAAGGTCGGCTTTGTGACCCGGCTCAAAGTCAACGCGGAATACTTCGTGATGGAGACGCTGGCCGAGGCCAGCGCGGGCGAGATCCGCCGGGACGAACGCATCGAGTTCCAAGTGATCACCGCCGGGCGCACCATCTGGCAGACCTACCGGCGCATCGAGGTGTGGCGGGAAGACAAGCAGGAGACCCTGGTGCTGCTGACCAACCTGCTGAAGCTCTCCGCCGCCACCATCGCAGCCATCTACAAGGAACGCTGGCAGATCGAGCTGTTCTTCAAGGCGCTGAAGCAGCACCTGCGGATCAAGACCTTCGTCGGCACCACGGCCAACGCCGTGCAGATCCAGATCTGGACGGCCCTCATCGCCATCCTGCTGCTCAAATACCTCCAGTTCAAATCCCGCTGCGCGTGGGCGCTCTCCCACCTGGTCGCCTTGCTGCGCTGGAATCTGTTCAGCTACCGCGACCTGTGGGCCTGGCTCGAACATCCCCTCGCCACCCCGCCGCAGCTGCCGCCCGATCCGCAGCTGAACCTCGAGTTGGACAGCATCCCGGCTTCGACCTGAGAGCACCCAACCATGTTTCCGCCATGCCCGCCTCTCAGAGGCACATCCTCCCGCAATCAGCCTCTGGCAGCTCTGTTTTGGACAGCAGTGGTCATTCTGAGGCCAGAAGCAAGCCGGCGTCTGGCGTGGCACTCGGATGAACTGACCAAGGGATTGTCATGCTGAGCGTGGCGAAGCATCCATCGTGATGGCCGCCGACGGTTGTGCCGATGGATTTTTCACTTCGTTCAGAATGACAGGCTAGGTAAGCTGGAAACAATCCGCGATTTGCCGGGCGGCTGCGTCGGGCGTGGTCACTTCCGAGTCGAGGCGCAGGTCGGTGCGCGGGATGAGAGTAGTGGTGAACGCGCCGCTGCCGGTAGAGCGCGCGATCGGTCGGTTTTTTGAATTGCTGGCGCTGCTTCGAGGCGATGCGACCCTCGATGGTGTGCTCGACGGCCGTAATCTCGATTGAGTGCAGTTTCACGCCTCGCCGGGGCCGCGCCGTGAACAACCAGTCGATGAACGCTTGGGGCCCGGTGTTCTCGGGATTGAAGGTGAAGATGATGTTCATGCGGCCGGGTGCAGTGAACTGGACAAAGGACTCGCGCCACCGGCGGTCACGTTCCGTCCCGAAGCCTGGCGTGCCGAAGGCGTGGGTCCAGAGCACCTCGTCCACCACGAGGTGGTTGTGGTAGAGCCCGAAACCACGAGGGCGGCGAGCTCCCTGGCTACCGTATATTTGCCGGCAGCGGCGGGACCATGCAGGAGGGGCAACGGCATATGCCTTCGCCGGATCGGGCTGGGGCCGGCCTATTTCGGCTGGTAGTCGGGATTCAGCGCGAAGACCTGAATGAGGTCGGTTTCTCCACCCGAACGAAAATCGGCCCCGCGGCCACGCTTGGTGGTGATGATGGACTCCGACGTGGCGGCGCCACCTACGACATAGATGAGGCCATCGTGGCTGATGGCGGCACTGTAGCTCATGTGGGACGTGCCCGGGGGAAGGCGGAGCGTCTTGCGTGATTTCAGCTCGTAGGCGAGAATCTGGTCGCTCCTTTCATTGTCCCCGAAGAGGAAGATCCAGCTGCCGAGGAAGGCCGCCGAGTGGGACTCGACGGAGGTGGTCAGATCCGGGAGCTTTTTCCAGCCGCCCTCCTGAGGCACGAACATCTCGACCGTCTTCAGCTTGCCGCCACTGCCGTAGCCGCCCAGCACCAGCACGAACTGGCCGACCGTCACCGCCTTGGCGTTGCGCGGCGTGGGCATGGCGGGGGCCGCGCGCCATGCCCCGGTGTCGAGGTCGTAGAATTCCGCCAGATTGGTCTGGGTAAAGGAGCCGGCTTTGTTGACGCGCCCTCCGCCCACCACGAGCAGGTCATGACCCAACTTGGCGGCGCCGGCCGCCACGCGAGGGTTGGGAGCCACTCTCTGGGAGGCAATTTCGTTCGTCGCTGGATCGTAGATTTCGATTACCTCCTCATTGGGCAGGTTCGCTCGCGACCGGCCCGAGCCACCAATCAGGTGAAACTTGCCGTCGTGCTCGACCGCGTTGTGAAAAACCCGTTGCCGGAATTGCGGTGGAAGCAGTTCCACCTTGCCGGTCCTGATATCTAGGCGTTCGGCCTGGTAGATGGGGGAGCCGCCAGCCCCGCCGAAAATATAGATGTAGTCGCCCAAGGCCGCGACCGCCGCGCCCCGCCGGGCGAGATGCATATGATATTCGGCCACCTTGACGAGGGGATTGTCGGTGTCCGGTTTCTTCTGGGCCATCAGCCCAGTCATGGAAGCTGTGAAAGCGAGCGCGACAAGGGGCAGCCGAACGGCAGAAGAGGGCATGCCGCGAGACTGGAATAAGGCACTTTTGACGCCGAGCAAAAAAAGCGCCGCCATGAATGGCGGCGCGCTCTGGGCGATGGTCACCCTTCTTACTTGCCAAGCGACTTGCGCAGGTCGTCGAGCTGGCCGGCGGAGCCGAGCAGCACGTTGCGGCTCGCGATGAACTTCGCGTATTCCTCGATGAACACCTTGCCCGGCGGGCGGAAGTCGAACTCCTTCGGGTTGTCGCGGAAATACTCGCGGTGCACGCGGGTCCAGACGAGGCGGCCGTCGGTGTCGATGTTGATCTTGGTGACGCCGAGCTTGGCGGCGGGAAGGTATTCGTTGACGTCCACGCCCATCGAGCCGGCGATCGTGCCGCCGGCGGCGTTGATGCGGGCGACCTCGTCCTGCGGGACAGAGGACGAGCCGTGCATGACCAGCGGGAAGCCGGGCAGGAGGGCCTTGATCTTGGTGAGCACGTCGAAGTGGAGAGACTGCTTGCCCTTGAACTTGAAGGCGCCGTGCGAGGTGCCGATGGCGCAGGCGAGGGAATCGCAGCCGGTCTTGGCGACGAAATCCTTGGCCTCGTCGGGGTTGGTCAGCATGGCGTGCCCTTCATCCACCTTGATGTCCTCCTCGACGCCGCCGAGCATGCCGAGTTCGGCCTCGACGGAAATGCCCTTGGCGTGGGCGGCATCGACGACCCGCTTGGTGATGGCGACGTTCTTCTCGAACGGATCGTGCGAGGCGTCGATCATCACGGAGCTGAAGAAGCCGGAGTTGATGCAGTCGTAGCAGGTCTCCTCGTCGCCATGGTCGAGATGGACGGCGAAGATGGCCTCGGGAAAGATGTCGGAGGCGGCGCGGATGATGGCCTCGAGCATGCGCTTATCCGTGTATTTGCGCGCGCCCTTGGAAATCTGGATGATGAAGGGGGCCTTGGAGGCGATGGCACCCTTGAACAAGCCCATGGCCTGCTCGGCATTGTTGATGTTGTAGGCCCCGACGGCGTATTTCCCGTAGGCGTGTTTGAAGAGCTGCGCGGTGGTGACGATCATGGCAGTGAATATTCAATCCCGGGTGATGGTGTCACAAGTCAATTGTTCGGCGCGGGTGTCATAGGGGCAGAGAGGTCGGAAGTGAAGCGCGGCCTTCGGCCGCGCTTTCAGGATGTGCGCATGCTATGCAACCCGGCCAAGAGGCCGCTTCCACCTCAATGCCTCACCGAGGAGGAAATTCAAACTCCGCCTTGTCCTGCTTCTGCGACATGACGAGGTAGGCGCTGAACTTGTTGCCGCGCTTGGAGACGAAACCCTCGATCAGGTCGCTGCGGCCGTCGGTCAGGAGCTTCTGCACCTGTTCGGGGGTGATATCGATTTCGCAGAGCTTCTTGGAGAGCTTGAAGACCTGGCGGTTGTCCTGGTCGGGCTTGCGGACGTAGTAGGCGTCGCCGAGTTCGACCAGCTGGCCGCCGGCGTGCGCCTTGCTCTCGCCGAGGAGTTTCGCCTTGGAAAGATCGGCCTTGGCCTTCGGCTTGCGCACGATCGGATTGCCGTCCTTGTCGAGCTTCGGCGCGCGCGGGGGAAATTCCCACGAGAACTTGCCGCCGTCACGCTTGAGGAAGGCACTGAAGGGCCGGCCTTTCTTGGAGATGAAATTCTCGATCAGGTCAGTCTTGCCCTCGCCAATGAGTTTGATGGCCTGCTCGGGCGGAATCGGCTTCTGGCACATGATGCGGCCGATGCGGAAGGTCTGCTCCCAGGTGCCGTCGGATTTCTTCTCGCGGACAATGTAACTGCTGCCGCTCTCGCAGATCTCGGCACCGGTCTTCGGGTCGGTCCAGAAGGGAGTGAGCGTGGCGATGTCCACCTTGTCGCCGAAGTCGAAGGCCGTCTTCCACTTCCGCGTGGTGACATCCTGCTTGGTCGCCTTGTCCTTCTTTGTCTCCTCGACCATCTCGAGCTTGAGCACGGCGGAGAAGCGGTTGCGGGTCT
>JBDHQK010000017.1:0-29420 GCA_039807025.1 Lacunisphaera sp. | reverse complement strand
AGCCGGCCCGCACCGACCTCGTGCACGCCCGCTACTCCGGTGACCTTGCCCCCGCGCTCCTCATCAAAACCAAGCGCCCGCTCGTCGCCGGACCCGACGGCACCATCACCTCCGAGGGCCGCCCGTTCCTCGCTACCCTTCCGGCCTGCACCGCCCTCACCCGCACCGAACAGGGCTGGCGGGCCACCTTCCCCGCCGGCACCCGCGAGGTGACCGCCTGGGTCTTCTCCGGCCAGGCCGCCTCCGGCGAAGTCGCCGCGGCGCGCGCGGTCTCGGTCGTCACTGCCGTCGCCGAGACAAGCCGCCGCTGGGGGACGTTCGCCATTCCCTTCGATCGCATCACCGTCGCCGATCCGAAGATACAGGCCTTCATCGACGCGTCGTTGCGCACGCTCTGGCAGGCCCGTGAGACCATCAACGGCCACACGCAGTTCAATTCCAGCTTCTCGCTCTACCGCGGCCTCTGGGCCGGCGACGCCGTTTACGTCACGAACCTTGCCTCTCAACTCGGCGACTCGGCCGCCGCGCGCCAGACACTCGACGCCCTCTTCTCTCATCAGTTGCCCAACGGCATCATTGACGAGCTCCACCCGCAGAAAATCTTCCGCACCACGGCCGAGGTCATCTGGGGAGTCGTGCGCGAGGCCGAGATCTCTGACGACTGGAGCTACGCCGAGAAGAAATGGCCGCAGATCGTCCTCTGCGTGTCCGGCATCCGCGGTCTGCGCGAAGAGACGCTCAAGCATCCCGGCGCCGCCTATCACGGCATGTTACCCCCCGGGTTCAGCGACGGCGGCATCCTCGACATCGGCTCCGAGTATTCCTCGGTCTATTGCACCATCACGGGCCTGCGCGCCGCCGAGCGCCTCGCTCATAAGCTCGGCCACGCAAAGGAGGCCGGCGAATTTCGCCAGTTGGCCGACGACTTCCTCGCCGCGTTCAACAAGAACCGGCAGCGCGACCAACGCATGGACGCCCACGGCAACCTCTACCTGCCGGTGCGCGTCGGCTTCAAGGGTGACGACCCGATCCCGCAGCTCACGCAATGGGCCTTCATGGACGCCCACCTCAACGGCGAAGGCTGGCTGCCCTCCGACCATGAGCTCGTCCGCGGATCGCTCGCGCTGCTCGAGTCAGTCGAGAAGCAAGGCCTTCCGGCCAGCATGGGTTGGCTGCCAGGCGGCAACTGGGCCGGCATGGGCCTGTTCTATGGCTTCCAGCCGCTCATACTCAACCGCCCGGAAAAGGTCGCCGACATCCTCTACGCCGGCGCCAATCATTTCTCACCCGTCGGCACCTCGGTCGAGGAGCAGACGCTTGTCGGCCAACCCCTGAAGCTCGCCGGCGACCAACCGCACTGCTTCGCCGCCGCCATGATGGCGCACCTCCCCGCCGCCATGCTCGCTTACGACCGACTCGGCACGCTGCACTTGCTCGGCGCCGTGCCCGCCGAGTGGCTCAAAGCCGGAGCGGTCAACCGTCTCGACGGCTACCGCACCGCAGCCGGCACCGTGACGCTCGCGCTCACCGTCTCCGCCGACGGCAAGACCGCCACGCTCCGCGTCGAACCCATCACCCCGGAAACTCGTAATACAATACGTTACAAGTTTCCGGATGCGCCCGGGCAATCCGGTCGGATACTCCTCCACACCGCCAACCTCGCGAACGCCGGCTTCGCCGTTCCCGCCACCGCCAGGGACGGCGTCATCGAGCTTCAACCCGGCCAGCCGGTGAATCTCACCTTCCCCCGAACGAACTGAACCCCCTGCCCCTCCCCATCCTCCGGAAATGTGTAATATAATACGTTACACATTTCCTGGGAGGACTGGCAGGTTCCGCCGTTTCGGTGGGCGGCCGGCGAGGATGACCGGAACGAATCCCCCGCCACGCTGGAAGAAACCCAGCCAACCGAGCAACTGGAGCGTGCGCTCGGCATCGAGACTGGCCGAGCCAGACTTGAGACAGTCCTGCAGGCGCTGCCGGGGCAGGCCGAGCAGTCGGGCCAGCTGGGCCTTGGCCCCGTATTTCCGCAGGTGCGGTCGAATCTGGTGGACGAGTTCGTTCCACATCGGCGTCTCCAGCCCCGGCCGCAGAGTCAGCCTCGGCCGGTTCGGCTGATGCCGTCGCCGCGCCTCGGCCGCGCGGGCCGCTGCCGCTTGGCGTGCAGCCTTCGCCGCAGCCTCGATCAGGTCATCCACCAGTTCAAACGCCAAGGGAGGCGGTCCGTAAACAGCGCGTCGCAGGGTAGGCATGGTAAATGTGTAATATAATACGTTACACATTTCTGGGGAGGGCAACTGCAAATCCTGCGGGCCTGGCCTTCTCCGCGCGGGTTGCGCACGGGCTGCAAAAAACGGGTTCCGGGGGTGTGCAGGCGGTCGCTCGTGCGCACCAAAAAGGTCCGGCCACCGCGCCGACACCTTGCCGCAAACTCCCCTCAGCTTTCCAGCACTTCGGCGGCGAGGAGGCAGGTGCCGGCGGTCCAGCCGAGCATGGGCGGCATCTTGTATTCGTCGGCCACGTCAATGCCGCCGGTGAGCGCGTTGTATTTCTCCCAGAGCTGGCCGGTCGCCGCGAGGTTGCGGGCGCAGGTGAGCACGTATTTCTCCGCCAGGCGCCGCGCCTCGGCGTGATAACCGTAGCGGCGCAGGCCGAGCATCGCTGCGGCCTGGAGCGGCGGCCAGGCATTGGGGGCGTCCCACTGGTAGGTGTTGGCCGAGGCGTTGCTGCCCTCGGCGCAGGTGAGCAGGCCGTGCGCGCGCTCCAGCAGCGGCAGGTTGCGCACCAGCGCGGCCGCCTGCGCGTCGGAGCAGGCGCCCGTCCACAGCGCGAAATACGCCGCCGCCGACACGACCGGCCCGCGCCGGCCTTGCGTCCAATCATAGTCGAAATACCAGCCGCGTGCCTCGTCCCAGAGGTGCGCGTCCATCCGGATTCGGCGCAGGGCGGCGCGATCACGCCAAAGCGCGGCTTCGGCGGCGCGCCCGAGCTCGGTGGCCCAGCCAGCGGCGATGGTCTCGACCTGATAGAGCACGCTGTTCGTGTCGATCGCGTTGAAATCGGCGCAGCGCTGGTCGAAGCGCGGGTTGAAATCCCACACCTCACACTCCGCCATTTTGTGCCGGAGATAGACGAGCCGCGCCACCGGCTCGGCGGGAATGTCCTTCAGCCGGTGCCGGATAACCTCGTGGAAGCCCGCGAGCGTGGCCGGATCGGCGTGGGTGTTGTTAGCCGCGAGACCGGTGGGCGACGAGCGTTGCGCGATCCAGAAGGCGTATTCGCGGGTGATGGCCGCGTAGATTCGTTCCAGCCAGGCCCGGTCAGGGGCCAGCCGGTGTAGATCGTCGAACAGCACGGCCGCCACCGGGATCTGCGAGCGGTTGTGCGCGATGCGCACGGAGATGTTGGGCACGCAGCCGAGCCGCTCGATCAGGTGGAGCACGTTCTCCGCGTTGTTCCGCGCCTGCTCCGCCCGGCCCTGCCGGAGCAGGCCGAGGTTCGTGAAGTAGGTGTCCCAGTAGAAGAACAGCCACATCGTCGGGTCTGTCGAGGGCACCGTGTGCGGCCGGGGCAGCGCGATCTCGTCCGGCGTCTCGTCGCGCGACACGCGGAAAGTCTCCTCCCAATGCCGGTCAGTGTAGGCGCAGGTGACCGCGATGGCTTCGGCGGGCGTCATGGTGGCGCTCAACTCCCGATCACGAGCACGGCCTTGAAGAAAACCAGGATGAAGCCGACGAGCGCGACGCAGGCGATGAAGCCAAGGGTGTCCTGCCGGTTCCATTTGGTGAACTCCCAGTTCGAGCGGGGGAAGAGCTTGGTATGGTCGTAACGGGTCGGGTTGGCGTAACTGGCCTCCACCGCCAGCGCGTCGTCGTCCAGGGTTTTTCCGACCGGGGTCTTCATCCGCACATAGAAGCGACCGACGCGCACCGGGTCGGCCTGCTTGGTCAGCAGGCTCACCACGATCAGGATCAGGATGGGCAGCAGCGCATCCACAAGGAAGCGGGTGGTCATCAACTGCGCCGAGTTGAAGGCGGCCACGTCCACGCCAAGCAGCGAGATCAGCCAGACCTCGGCGCGGAACAGGCCAATGCCGGTGCGGGGTGAGTGCACGTCATTGGGATCCACGCGCACGACGCCTTCCTCGAAAAAGACCGACACCGGCTCGACGCGCACCGTGCGCTCGAAGCGCTGTCCGACCGCGGCGGCGTGGCCGGCGGCCACGTCCGCCGCGTTGGCCTCGGCCATGACCTTGACGATGCGCTCACGCGTCATGAGCGTCAACGCCTCGGAGCGGGCCAGCGTCGGGATGTTGGGCACAGTCCAGGGCAGCACGCAGATGAGGAACAGCATGGCGAAGACCTCGATGCGCACGGCGGTCTCGGTGAGCCGGCGCCAGATGAACATCATCGTGATGGGCACGCCCCAGATGATGAGGAAGACGATGGCGAATTTCAGCAGGGCGATGACGCTGTTGAGATAGAGGCCGACGAGGACCCCGAGGGCGAGGGCCACGGGCACGCTCAGGCGGGCGACCCGCATGTAGTGCTTCTCCGATTCCCCCGGGAAGAGCGGCTCGTAGATGTTCTTCACCACCAGGCCGGCCATGACGACCGACTGGGCGCCGAGCACGGCCAGCTTGCCACCGAGGATGCCGATGATCATCACGCCGACGAGGCCGACCGGCAGGAGGGTCTTCGTCAGCAGGCCCCACACCTGGTCGGGATCGGACAGGCCCGCGCCGAACAAGGCCAGGCCGATGAGGCCGCAGTAGGCCCACGCGATGGTGACGAAGCGCTTGCTGAAGCCGCCGGTGACGGCGCCGATGCGCGCGGCGAACTCATCCTTGGCCGAGCCGGCCACGGTCATGTTGGCGGTAGAACTGGAGATGCCGAGGAACTGCACGAGCAGCAGGGAGCCGATGGAATACCAAGTGTATTCGCTCATGGCGCCGCCGCCGAAAAGATTGAACAGCACCGCCGGCACCTGCGCGTGCAGGCCGGCGGCGCCGCCGAGCTTCGCCAGCCCAAAGGGAATCATGATCACCGAAATCAGGATCACCAGGATCGCCTGCACTGCGTCCACCACGGCCGAGGCCTTGAGTCCGCCAAGCATGACGAAGATCGCCACCAACCCCGTCGACACCAGATAGAACGTGAGCGGATGAAGATAGGTCACATAAGGCTGCAGCTCGCCGCGGTCGTAATAGCTCTTCAGGATGTCGTAACGCTCCGCCTGTGCCGCCGGGAGAGTGCCGGAGGCGCGTTGCTGGCGCAGTCCGGTGAACTCGTGGAAATTGGCGACCTTCTGCGCCTCGACCGAGGTGTAGGCGGCGGGGTCCTTGACCATGAGCGGCTGGAGCGTCTTGAGCGCCACCACGTTGCCGCCCGCGATGCCCACGATGATGATGATGATGGTCGTGCTGGCGTAGAGCGACCCGAGGAAGCGCTTGCCGAAGCGGTCCTCGAACATCTCCGCCGTGGTCGTCAGCCGCACGCGGCGGAACCAGACGTTGAGGAACCAGTAATACGGGGTCAGGAACAGCGTGATGAGCGCCAGCCACGCCCCGCCCGCACCCTGGCGATAGACGGAGCTGGAGGTCGTGGTCGCCTGTCCGGGGTCGGCCATGCTGCCGAAGCTGAGAAAGAACTGGAACCACTTGCCCAGCGAGCGGCCGCCGAGAAAAAAGTCGCCCTGTCCCTGCACGCCATGGGACAGGCGGTGGCCGATGCCAAGGACGGCCATGATGTAAGCGATGATGATCAGGCCGTCGATCCAGTGGAGTCCGAGGAAGTGCATAAGGGGCGGGGTTGGGGTGAATTAAGACGCAGGGCGAACCACGAATGGACACCAATAAACACGAATATCAGAGGACTTACCTTGAGGCCGTCATTGCGAGGAGCGGAGCGACGAAGCAATCCAGCTGGATCGCCACGGCGCGCAACGCGCCTCGCGATGACAAGTCATGGAGTCGGCTTCATTCGCGTGAATTCGTGTTCATTCGTGGTTGATCAAGGTTTGGTAACTGCGAACGGCCAGTAGCCGATCGCCTGCATGCGGCGCTCGAGGCCGAAGGTCGTGAAAAGCTTTTCCGTGTCGGCCGGGCTGCGGCGGAAGGCGCCGAGCGCCGGATCGGCAGCCAGCGCCAGCACGAGGTCGCCGATAATGGCGGTGGAGTCCACCACGATCTGCTCGGGCAGCTTGTCGATGGTGTCGGCCAGATCGTGGTAATAGCGGACGGATTCGCGCGGGATCGGTGCGTTGAAGGTGATGGCGCGCACGCCGGCCAGTTGGTAGGGCGTGTGGTCGCTGCCGAACCAGTTGATGTTCTGCACGCCCAGCGGGAGCGGCGCGGTGCGACCGGAGTTCCAGCGCTCCAGTGCCGGCACGAGCGACTCATCGCCGAGGGCGTTCACCGCGATCGGCACGCCGACCATGTCGAGGTTGACCATCGCGACCACGGGTGCGTCGCCCAGGGTCGCGGCAGCATGGCGCGAGCCCCAGAGGCCCTGCTCCTCACCGTTGAACCAGACGAGCTCGACCGTGCGCGCCAGCTCGCGTCCGCGCAGGGCGTGGGCCAGGGCGAAGAGCTGCGCCGTGCCGAGGCCGTTGTCCATGGCCCCCTGCCCCAGATCCCAGCTGTCGAAATGTCCTCCGACGATGATGCGCTCCGGTGATTTTCCCTTGAGCCGCACCACGAGGTTGGCGGTGCCCACATCGCGGCAGTGCGAGTGGGTTTCCAGGCGCACGCGCACCGGCCGGCCGCGCTTGAGCAGGCGCTGCAGCCAGCGGCCCTCCTCCTGCGCCAGCGAGTAGACCGGCAACGGCAGCGCCTCGCCGACGAAGCTGCCCGTCCGCGCCAGCAGCTGCCCGCCCCCCTCGCGGTTGATGAACAAAATCCCTTTCGCGCCGCGCTCCGCCGCCAGTTGGGAAAACTCGCGCGCCGTAAGCGCCGTCGAGGGATCCAAGAGCAGGATGCGCCCGCCCACGTCCGCCGGATAGTCGGTCGGCTGGCCGGCCCCGATGTCCACCACGTCGGCCTCGAAGGCCGCATGCGGCTGCGTGTAGCCCAGTGCCACGGCACGCAACGGCCGCGCCAGCGGCGCCACCAGCTCCGCCCGGTCCGCGCCGCGCTCCCAGCCGGGCATGGTGAAGGTCATCAGCTCCGGCTCCAGGCCGAGCGCGCGCAGCTCGGCGGCGAGCTGATCCATGGCCCCGCGATCCGCCGCGCTGCCGGTCAGGCGTCCGCCAAAATCATCACACAGCCGCGTGAGCATGGCGTGTGCGGCCTTCGAGCCGTCGTCGAAGGGTCCGGTCGCCATCGCGACGCCGGTCAGCAGCAGGCTGAGGGTAAAAATCAGGATTCTCTTATCCATACGCGCATTTCTCCTTCGCCGCGGTTGGCCCACAGCGCATATGGCACGGCGCAGAGCCGCACCGCCTGCTGCCGGGCGGGTTCGGTCGAGTAAAGTTGCGCCCCCGGCTCCGTGCGCCGGGCCGCCGCCTCGAGGATCACGCACCCGCCGAGCAGGTCGGGCACGTGGTGCGCCGTCAGCGGGCTTTCCCGCGGCAGGCTCAGCGCGGCCAGCTGCGGGCCGTTGTCCTTCTCCTCCACGCAGTAGACCACCGGCCCGCGCTGCAGGGCGACGAGCCCGGCGGCCGCCGCAACCCGCACGTCGGCATGCACGCGCTCGACCGGCATGGGCAGATCCAGCACGACCTTGTCGCCGGTCTGCCAGCGACGGCGCAGCGCGGCATAGCCGTGCACCGGCTCCACGGCGACCGCGCGACCATTGACGCTCAGGGTCGGCGTCCGGCACCAGCCGGGCAACCGCAGGTGCAGGGTGAATTCCGCCGGCGTGGCCGGTTCGACGGAAAGCTCCACCCGCTCCTTCCACGGATACTCCGTCGTCACATGCAGCCGGACCGGCACCCCTCCGGCCGCGAACTGCGCCACCCCACCGGCGTAAAGGTGCACTGCCAGCCCATCCGCCACCTGCGCGTAGGCGTAGGCGCCAAGCGACGCGAAGAGCCGGGCGACGTTGGGCGGGCAGCAGGCGCAGCCGAACCACGGCACGCGCTGCGTCTTGACCAAGTGGCACTCGTAACGGCGTTTGGCGACCGGCGGCACGACCTCGAGTGGGTTGACGTAGAAATAGGCGCGCCCGTCCAGCGCGAGCCCCGCGAGCACATTGTTGTAGAGCGCCCGCTCCATCACGTCGGCGTGCCCGCCGTGCAGTTCGAGGTCGAGCATCCGGCGGGCGCACATCACGACGCCAATGGCGGCGCAGGTCTCCGCGTAGGCGCGGTCGGGCGGCAGGTCGAAGGGCTCGCAGAATTTCTCCCCGTAGGGCTCGGTGCCCACGCCGCCGGTGACGTAGAGGTGCCGCGTCGTGATGGCGGTCCACAGGGCGCGGCATTGCGCGGCCCGGGCGGCATCGCCCTGGTCGAGGGCGAGATCAAGCATCGCCGAAAGCAGATACATCATCCGCACCGCGTGGCCGACCGGCTCGGTGAGCTCGCGCACCGGCTGCGCGGCTTGGAGCGTGGCGAGCCCGTCGTGGTGCATGTGCCAGGGCAGCTTGCCGCTCTCGCCCCGGCGCCGGGCCTCCACCTCAAAGTAATTCGGCGACTGCCCGCGCTGGTCGATGAACCAAGCGGCCAATTCGCGATAGCGCCCCACGCCGGTGGCGCGGGCGAGCTTCACGAGCGCGAGCTCGATCTCCTCGTGACCGCAGTATCCGGGCGTCTGCCCCGGGCCGGGGCCGAAGGTTTTCCCAATGAGATCGGCGAGCCGGCACACCACGTCGAGCAGCGTGCGCTTGCCGGTGGCCTGGAAGTGCGCGACGCCCGCCTCGATGAAGTGCCCTGCGACATACAGCTCGTGGCAGTCGCGCAGGTTGGCCCAGCGGTTCTGCGGCTCGACGAGCTGGAAGTAGGTGTTGAGGTAGCCGTCGTCGCGTTGCGCCTTGGCGATGGTGGCGATGAGCCGGTCGAGTTCGGCGTCGAGCGCGGAGTCGGGATGCGTGGCGAGCCGATAGCTGGCGGCCTCGATCCATTTCGCCAGATCCGAGTCCTGCCAGAAGAGGCCGTGGAATTCCCCCGGCTTCTCGCCGGCGGCGACCTGGAGGTTGTGCACGCAGCCGCTGCGCTCGGCGCCGGGGATGCGATCGTTGAGCGCCTCCCACTGGCCGGGGATGACGGTGTCGCGGACCTGCCGCGCCCGATCGGAAAGAAAGCCGCGGGTGAGGCGGACGTCGCGGAGAGGGAGGGCTGTGGGGTAGCTCATGCGAAAGTCAGCGCGACGACGCTGTGCGGCGGCAGGGTCAGATCCCAGCCGGCCGCCGCCGGTTGCAGGGCCGTGAATTCCCGGGTGCGCACGGCATCCGGCCGGTCGAAGGTGTTGTGCGCCTGCGGCGTGGCGGCGGTAAGAATGCGAGCCGACACGCTGGCAGGCTTCTCGCCGGGAAGCTTCAAGGCGATCCCGACGCCCGCCGCATAGTCCAGATTGCAGAGCGTGACCGTGATGCGTCCGTCTGCGGCGCGCGAGGCGGCGGCGCTGACCTGCGGATAAGCGAGGTCGCCCCACCGGCGCTGGGGAGCGGCAAGCTCGATCGGCAGCAGCACGCCCTCGTGGTGCGCCCGGTAGAGCACGAAAACATCCCAGGTGGGCGTGCGAACCAGGCGGCCGCCCTTGATCAGGAGTGACGCATGGATGACGTTGGCGACTTGAGCGAGGTTGGCGATCCGCACGCGGTCCGCGTGGTGGATGAAGGTGTTGAGCGCGTAGCCAGCCATCACCGCATCGCGCACCGTGCCCTGCTGGAAGAAGTGCCCCGGCGGCGTGCCCGGTGCGGGTGCATGCCAGGCCCCCCACTCGTCCACCACGAGGGCGACGTATTTCTCCGGATCATGCCGGTCCATGATCGCCGCGTGCCCGGTGATGTATTCGCCCAGCCGGGCGGTGCGCGCCATGAGTTCATCCCATTCCGGCTCACCGAACTCGGTGGCCGACTTGCTCGGCGGAAAATCACCCGGCACGCAATAGCAGTGCAGCGCGAGACCCTGCATCAGGCGCTGGCCGCCCAGCAGCGGCCGGCCGCAGGCCTGCATCAGTGCCTCGGTCCAGGCATAGTCTCCCTCATTCGGGCCGCAGGCGACGCGATACAGCGGGGCACCCGGAAAATCGCGCAGATAGGTGGCGAAGCGCCGGTAGAGGTCGGCGTAATATTCGGGCCGCATGTTGCCGCCACAAGCCCAGCTTTCGTTGCCGACAGCCCAGAGGCGCGCGTTGACCGGCGCGGGGCGACCGTGCGCGGCGCGGAGCGTCGCCAGCGTGGAGGAGCCGGCGGGGGCGTTGAGATACTCGATCCAGTCGCGCATCTCCTGCACCGTGCCGCTGCCGACGTTGCCGCAGATGTAGGGCTCGGCGCCGAGGGCGGCGCAAAGGTCGAGAAATTCGTGCGTGCCGACGGCGTTGGACTCCGGCGCACCCCACCAAGCGCTGACGCCGCGCGGGCGCGCCGCCGCCGGGCCGATGCCATCGCGCCAATGGTAGTCGTCGGCGAAGCAGCCACCCGGCCACCGGAGGTTCGGCGTGCCCATGGCCCGCAGCGCCTCGAGTGCATCGTTGCGCCAGCCGCGGGTATGGGGCACCGGTGAATCCGGCCCGACCCACAATCCGTCATAAATGCAGGTGCCGAGGTGCTCGATAAAATGCCCGAACACCTGCCGGCTCACGGTCGCGCCGGGCCGGTCGGAACAAACGTTGAGGGCGAGGGGCGGCACGGCTCAGTTCTCCCGCACCCGGTCGGTGATGGTCAGGGTGTTGAAGTCCAGCACGCGCTCGAGCCGGCCGTGCGTGATGGTCAACTTGTGGCCGCCGACCTCGGCGTTGAGATACGGACCTTCGAAGAGTTTCCACCTCGCATAGTCGATTTTCTTGCCGTCCACCTTCGGGGCCTGGCCGTAGGTGAAGGCGATTTCCTTGCCGCGCAGGGTGCGCATTTTCACGGTCGGCACGGGCTCAAGCTTGAACTCGAGCGGCAGCGCGCGGATGGCGGCCTGGAAGGCGGCGAAGTCCTTGAACTCGCCCACGCTGGCGGCCTGCACGATGGTGCCATTCTTCAGGTGCGGGCTGACGAGGAGTCGGCCGCCGAGGTCCTCGGCTTCCTTGGCCCAGCCGCCGTTGCGGTGCAGGTATTTCATCCAGTGGTAGGGTGCGAGCGGGCGGTAGGCGAGGTAGGCGTTGCCGCCCCGCGCGAAGATCCAGCCGGATTTGTCCTCGGTGACGTTGACGAGGTCTTTGGAGAAAAAGCCGTTGATGTGCGGGAAGCGCACGCCGGGCGCGAGGTCGTAGAGGGCGATAACGGTGTCGAGGTCTTGGAAGACACGCTCGTAATATGAGACACCGACGACTTTGTCGGGCGAATCGTAGGAGGGTTTGCCCTCGAAGGTGACACCTTTGATCATCGGCTCGGGATAGGTGACGAATTGCGACTGCAGCGCGCGCTCGGACGACATCGGGTGCAGGGAGAACATCGTGGCGTGCTTTCCCCGTGGGTCGGCCTCGGCCCACGTGACGTCCCACGCGTGGCCTTGGATGGCGTCGTTCATGATGCCTTGCGTGGAGCCGACGGCGTAATCGCGCCGCAGGTAGTTGGTCTTGTAAGCGGCGGGCGAGAGTTCGTCGCTGTAACGCCAGAAGCGGCGGGTGCGCGCGCGGTCGCGCTGGACAAAGTCGTCGCCGCGGTCGGTGGCGATGCGGTAGATGACCTCGGGTAGCTCGTAGTTTTTGGCGAGGGGCGCGAAGTAGAGGCCCCAGCCGCCGTAGCCGCCGATGGGCGGCGTGTTGCCGAACAGCAGCCAACTGAAATAGGATGCGAGCGAGTTCCAGCGTTCGATGACGGAGCCCTCGTCGGTGCGCGAGGCCGGGCCGCGCAGCACGCCATCGAGCGTGTTGGCGGCGAGTTCGGCGAAGAGCCAGTCGAGCATCATGTGACCGCGCTGTTTCATGGCGGGATCTTTCGCCCACGTGGCGAGAAAGAGCATGGGGATGGCATACTCGCCGATGTAGTGCGTCGGGTTGTATTCGCCTTGCCCGCGCGAGGTCGTGAGGTCGATCCAGTGCACGAGGTAATCGCGCGCCTCGGCGAGGTTTTCCTCGGAGGATTTGCCGGAATACCAAGTCTCGGCCGGCTCGTTCGGGTAGAGCTCGGCCATCAGGTAGAGTGAGGTGTAATACATCGCCCAATGGTTCTCGGTGTCGCCGCGAAGCTGGCGCGTGGTGCGCCAGGCGTTGCGGATGGCCGCGCGGGCCCCGGGCGTGAGCAGGTCGCGGCCGACATAGGCGACGCAGACGGTGGGGAACATCCAGAACGGGCCGGTGCCGGGGTCCTTCATCATCTCAATCACGCGCTCGGAGCAGAGGTCGAGATCCTCCCGCAGGGTGAGTTTGATGGCGATGGCGGCCATGTCCATGGTGGCCGGGTCGGGGCGACCCGCGCCGGAGGCGCGCCAGTGCAGCACTTCATCGACGCGACGGTGGTAGGCTTCGCGGCGGAGGTCGGCATCGGGCACGGGCGCGCGCGAAGGCGGCGGCGCCCCGACGGAAGGTTGCGCGACAGCGCAGGGGGCGGTGAGCAAGGCGAGGAGGGGAAGCATGAGCCTCTTCATGGCGGGGCGCGGCGAGTGGTTTCAGTTGGCCGCTTTGGGCAGGAGGAGGAATTGGTTCACGAGGGAGCCGGCGAGCGCGTCGGGCTGCCACGTGCGGCCAAAGTCGTCGGAGACATAAAGCGTTTCGCCGAAGACGCTGGCGTAGAGCCGGCCTGCGGCATCGGCGCCGACGCGCCAGACGCGGTGCGCCCCGGGGAGGCCGGCGTTGCGCGCGACCCATGTCGCGCCACCGTCCTCGGAGGTGAGGACACCGTGCGCCCAACTGCCGATGGCGAGTCGCTGGGGGTTGGCGGGGTCGAAGGTGATGTTGTAAAGGGCGTGCTCAGCGGGCACGCCGGGAAAGGCGGCCCAGGTGACGCCGCCGTCACGGGAGATGAGCGCCCCGGCGCTTTGCGTGGCGGCGAGCCAGACCCGCGGGTCGTGAGGGGATTGCTGGAGGTCATTGACCGTATCCGTGGCGGCGAAGACCCGGCGCCAGTGTTGCGCAGCGTCTTCCGTGAGGTAGATGCCGGCCTCGCAGCCAGCGAGCACGCGGCCCGCGCGGGTGCGGTCAACCTCGATGGCCTGCGTGTATTTGCCTCGACCGGGGAGGCCGTTTTCGCGGCGCACGAGCGTCTGCGCGCAATCGGTGGAGACGGCGACGCCGTCGGTGACGGCGAGGTAAACGGTGTCGGGGGCGTTGGGGTCGACGGCGACGTCGCGCGCCTCGGTCAGGCTCCAATCGTTGCACATGCGCCAGGACTGGCCGCCGTCGAGGCTGCGCCAAAGACCGTTGAGCGCGGCGGTGTAGATGACGTTGTGGTCGCGGGGATCGAAGGCGACGGCGCTGAGCGAGGTGTCGTTACTGCCGAAGTGCCGCCACGCGCCGGCGGCGTCGCGTTGGTAGAGGCCGTTGAGCGTGACGATTTTCGAACCGATGACGTAGTTGCGGTTGATGTTGGCGATGATGATGAAGTCCGACGCAGGCGCAGCGGCGAGCGAGACGGCGCCGGCCAGCAGGCCGAGGTAGAGGGAGCGCAATCTCATGGGGTGACTCGGTCGGTGATGGTGAGGGTGTTGAAGTCGAGCGTGCGCTCGAGCCGGCCCTGCGTGATGGTCAGCTTGCGCGAGCCCTTGGCGGCGTTGAGGTGCGGCCCCTCGAAGAGCTGCCACTTCGCATAGTCGATTTTCTTGCCGTCCACCTTCGGGGCCTGGCCGTAGGTGAAGGCGATTTCCTTGCCGCGCAGGGTGCGCATTTTCACGGTCGGCACGGGCTCAAGCTTGAACTCGAGCGGCAGCGCGCGGATGGCGGCCTGGAAGGCGGCGAAGTCCTTGAATTCGCCCACGCTGGCGGCCTGCACGATGGTGCCATTCTTCCCGTGCGGGCTGACGAGGAGCTTGTCGCCCTTGTCCCCGCGGTCGACGCGCTCCCATTTGTAGCCGGCCTTGGAGGGCAGTTGCTTGTAGCCGAGCAGGTGCTCCCAGTGGTAAGGTGCGAGGGGCCGGTAAGCGAGGTAGGTGTTGCCGCCCCGGGCGAAGATCCACCCGGAGGCATCCGGGGTCACATCGGTGAGGTCCTTCGAGAAGAAGCCGTTGACGCGCGGGTAGCGGTCGGCGGCGGGGATGTCGTAGAGCGCGATCACCGTGTCGAGGTCCTGGAAGACGCGCTCGTAGGGCGAGCAGCCGAGAATCTTGTCCGGCACGTCGTAGGACGGCTTGCCTTGGCTGGAGAGCAGCGCGAGCATGTGGTCGGGCAGCTCGGTGAAATACGACTGCATCGCCTGCGCGGAGGCATAGGGATGCACGGAGAACATCGTGTTGTGCACGCCGCGCGGGTCCGGCACGGCCCAGGTGACATCCCAGACGTGCGCCTGGATGGGGTCGGTCATGCCGCCCTGGTAGGAGCCGACCGCGTAGTCGCGCCGCATGTAGTTGGTCTTGTAAACGGGCGACATCAGCTCGTCGCTGTAGCGCCACTTGCGGCGGCTGCGCTTGAGGTCGCGCTGGAGGAAATCCTCCGACCGGTCGTTCGCGAGGCGGAAGATGACCTCGGGCACCTCGTAGTTGGCGGCGGCGACGGCGAACCAGATGCCGAAGCCGCCGTAGCTCGCCGGCGGCGGCGTATTGCCGAAGCACTGCCAGCTGAAATAGGAGGAGAGCGCCAGCCAGCGCTGGAGCACCGAGGTGTCGTCCGTGCGGGCGTTGGGGCCGCGCAGGACGCCGTTGAGGGTGTTCTCGGCGAGGTCGGCGAGCAGCCAGTCGAGTTTCATGTGGCCGCGAATCTTCATCTCGGGATCCTTCGCCCAGGTGGCGAGGTAAAGCATCGGGATGGCGTATTCGCCGATGTAGTGCGTCGGGTTGAACTCGCCCTGCCCGATCGTGGTGGCGAGGTCCATCCAGTGGACGAGGTAGGCCTTGGCCTCGGCGCGGTTCTCGGCGGAGCTCTTGCCGTTGAACCAGCTGCCCGCCGGGTCGTCCGGGTAGAGCTCGCTCATCAGGTAGAGCGACGTGTAATACATCGCCCAGTGGTTCTCCGTGTCGCCGCGCATCGGGAAATACGTCTTCCACTGGCCGCGGATCGCGGCCTTCGCCTCGGGCGTGAGCTGGTCGCGGCCGAGGTAGGAGACCGCCGTCCAGGGGAACATCCAGAACATGTCCTGGCTCTGCGGCACGCTCATCAGCTCGACGATGCGTGCCGAGACGGCGGCGGCATCCTCGTGGCGCGCGAGCTTAGCCGCGATCTGGGCGGATTGGAAGGTGGCGGGATTGTCGGGCTTGATGGAGTCAACATACCACTGGACCACCTCGTTGGCGCGGGCGAGGTAGGCGGTGCGGCGGGCGTCGGTGGCGAAGTCCGTCGGCGGGGCGGGCATCGGCCCGGTGGTGGCCGGCTGGGCCCAGGCCGAAACGGTGAGGAGTCCGCAAAGCAGGGAATGAGCAAGGAAGCGTTTCATGGGTGCGGCAGCTCAGGGTTGGGACGAGGGCACGAAGGTGAAGGTCTGGACCGAGGCTCCCTCCATGGCGGGGACGGCGCGCCAAGAGCGGCCGGTGTCGCCCGAGGTGTAGAGGCCCTGGCCGAAGATCGCCGCGTAGATCACTCCGTTGTCGGGATCGATGGCCGTGCGCCAGGCGCGCGGGATGCCCTCGCCCGGCAGGCCGGCGTTGCGCGGGGTCCAAGTGGCGCCGCCGTCCTCACTGACCAGCAGGCCGTGGCTCCAGCTCGCGAGCGCGAGGCGCTGCGGGTCGCGGGCGTCGAAGGCGACGTTGTAGAGGGCCTTGTCGGCGGGCAGGCCCGGGATTTTCTTCCAAGTGTCGCCGCCATCGCGCGACTCGAGCGCGCCGGCACTCTGGGTGACGGCGATCCAGCGCCGGGGATCGTGGGGCGACTGCTGGATGTCATTCACCGTCTCCTTCGTGGCGAACACGCGCCGCCAGGAATCCGCCCCGTTCTCGGTGAGGTAGATGCCGCTCTCGCAGCCGATGAGCACCCGGCCACCGCGCGAGCGGTCAGCCCGCACCACCTGGGTGTATTTGCCGCGCCCGGGCAAGCCGCGCTCGCGGCGCTGCCAAGTCTGGCCGCGGTCGCGCGAGACCACGATGCCATCGGGCAGGCCGGTGAAGACGTGGTCGGAAGTCCGGGAGTCCACGGCGATGGACTTGGGCTCGGTCTCGTCCCAGCCGGTGACGAGGCGCCAGGTGTTGCCGCCGTCGAGCGTGCGCAACACGCCGCTCAGACAGGCCACGTAGATGACCTGGGCGTCGCGCGGATCGAAGGTCGCGGAAATGGCCAGCGGGTAGTTGATGCCGACATGCCGGAAGCCGTCCGCCGTGCGCTTGAACAGGCCGTTGGAGGAGCCGTCGTTCGAGCCCATGACGCGGCTGCCGTTGTTGAAGGCGGCGCAGAGATAGAGGTCGTGGGTGCTGGCGGTGGCGGCGGTCAGCAGGCCCAGCAGGCCGGCCAGCGTGCCGACGCGCAGGAGGAGGTTTCGGGGCGGTCTCATGATAAAAGGTTGGTTTCGGCGTTGCCCGCCACCGGCCGGCGGTGTGCAGTCGGCGCATGAAAACCCTGCTTCGCGCCGTGCTGCTCACCTTCACCTTCCACGCCGCTGCGGCGGCCACGCCCGAGGCGAACCTCGCGGCCCTCGGCCTCACGCTGCCGGCCGTGTCGCCGGCCATCGCCAACTACGTGCCCGCCGTGCGCAGCGGGAACCTGGTGTTCCTCGCCGGCCAGATCGCGCGCGGCGCCGACGGAAAATTCCTGGCGGGCAAGGTCGGCCGCGACCTGACCGAGGCGGAGGCGGCGGAGGCCGCGCGGACCTGCGCCCTGCAGCTGCTGGCGGCGCTGCGGGCGGAAATCGGCGACCTGGCGAAGGTGAAGCGCATCGTGCGCGTGGGCGGATTCGTCAACGGCACCGACGACTTCACCGCGCAGCCCAAGGTCGTGAACGGCGCGTCCGACCTGCTGGTCGCGGTGTTTGGCGAGGCGGGCCGGCACGCGCGCACCTCGGTCGGCGTGAACTCGCTGCCCGCCGGCGCGCCCGTGGAGATCGAGCTGGTGGCGGAAGTGAGCAACTGAGGCGAAGCGATTGGGGGTGGAACCCGGCCTCCGGACGGGTTTCCTCCCAAGCACGTCGTCCCAACCCGTCCGGAGGCCGGGTTCCACCTGTGGCAAGCAGCCATGACTGATCGGATGCATGATCAGAGGTCGCGCGCGGACGCGCGGACGGCGGCGATGACGCGCGCCGCCTCGGCCCGGGAGTTGAAAACGTGGAAGGAGACGCGCACGGCGTTGAGCCCCTGCTCGGTCACCGGGCGGCAGCGCAGGCCGTGCTCCTTCCAGAGATAGCCGAACAACTTGGCCGCCTCGGCGCGGGCGTGGCGGAAGGTCGTCATCGAGGCGCGGAGCTCCGCCGGTCGCGGCGTGAGCACCGTGATGCCGTCCACCCCCGCCAGGCCGTCGTGCACCATCACCGCCAGCTCGCGACCGTGCGCGGCGATGCGGTCGCGCCCGAGGAGCTCCTGCAGCCGGACGGCCTCGGCCAGCCCCGCGATGAGCCCGGCGCTGCGCGTGCCATACTCGTGGCGCGAGGCGGCGCCGAAATACTTGATCTCGCCCGGCAGGTGCGGCAGCTCGCCCGAGTAGGCACCGATGCCGGTGGGGGCCACGGCCTCGAGCCGGTCGCGCCGGATGAAGAGCCCGCCGGTCTCATGCGGTCCGCCCAGCCACTTGTGGCCGCTGAAGGCATACGAGTCGCAGCCGATCGCCGTGAGATCCACCGGGATCATGCCCGCCGACTGCGCGCCATCGATGTGGAACCAGATGCCGCGCGCCCGCGCCAGCTCCGCGATCGCCGCCACGGGAAACACGAGGCCGTCGGTGCAAGTGACATGGCTGACCTGGATGACCTTCGTGCGCGGCGAAAGCAGCGCGCGGATGCGCGCGAGGTTGCCCTCGGCCGAGGTGTGGTCCGGCTCAAGCAACTTTACCGTCACGCCGCGTTGCCTGGCCTGGTTCAGCCAGGGAAACGAGCCGCCGGGATGGGCGTGGCTCTCGAAGATCACCTCGTCGCCGGCCGCCAGCGCGAGCCCGGCGGCGATGATGGAGTTGCCCTCGGTGGTGTTGCGCGTGAAGCAGAGCTCGTCGGGCCGCGCGCCGAGAAAGGCCGCCGTGGTCTCGCGCGCCGGGGCCAGCAGGTCGTGTCCGGTCTCGGAATGCTGCTGCAGACGCGCGGCCACCTCGGTCACCTTGTTCAGCACCAGCTGCGAGGCCGGCCCGAGCCCGCCGGTGTTCAAATAGACCGGGTCCTCAAGAAGGGGAAAGAGCGCCCGCACGCCTTCCCAAAACAGCTCCGGCCGCGCCGGGTCGAACACTGGCGGCGCCAGCGGAGCAATGGCGATGCCGCGCACCGTGCCAGCGACCGCCAGGCCCGCGGCCCCGGCGCCGAGGCGGCGCAAGAAGGTTTTTCGGTCTAGGTTCATGCGTCGGTGAAGGTGAGGGTGTGATCGATGGCCAGTTCGCCGCCGGGGGGCAGCGACAAGTCGCGGGCATACTGGAATGGCAGCGCCGCGAGCGGATTGTTCCGCCGCACGAAGCTGTGGCAGGGCCCCGGGTGGGTCGCGAAGCGCACCGTGACGCGCCGCAGTGAAGTGTCCTTCTGGCCGCGCCACTCCATCCAGCGGGCCGGTGCGCCGTGCACGGCGGCCTCGCCGCTGAGCCCGCCTTCGGCGAAGATGCCGATGGTGTCATCGTAGTGGTCGTCGAGGAGATCCCGCGCGCCGCGGAACTGCAGGCCGCCATAGTGCGAGCCAGCCAAGCCGTGGGTGGAATGATACTGGCCGAGCTCGAGCGTGCGGCCGGAGACGTTGGTCAGCACCGCCGTCCAGCGCAGCGACCAGGCCGAGGGTGAGAGCACGGCGAAGGTCAACCGGCGCTGCTCCTGCAACAGCAGCTCGCCGGCCGCGCCGGCGCGCCAGTCGAGCGTGTGCGCGAGTGTGTTGGCCCCCTGCTCCACCCAGCCGGTGTGCTGCTGCGTGCCGTGATCGGCGCGCATCTGGTAGCCATCGGCCGGGCGATACGTGCCGCCGCCCCAGAAATTATACCCCGACAGGCAGTTGATCGTGAAGCTGAGGCCGTGGTGCCAGCGATGGTCGTTGGGGCGGAAATTCGTGAGCAGTTCGCCGGCGAGGGTGTTGACCGGATGCGCGTAGGGCCGCTGCGCCTCGTCCACCGCCGTGTCCGGCCGGTAAACATAACGCAGCAGCAGTCCGCCGCCCGCGCGGTGGATCTCCGCCGCGCGGTCGCCGTCCATGACCAGTTTCAATTCGGCACTCATGGGAGCGACACGGTGAAGGCGGCCCGGCCGCCGGGGAATTCGCGCGTGCTGCCATCGGGCAGCCGCACCTCGACGGGTGTGCTGGCCGGCACGGCGGCCTCGAGCGTGAACTTGCCGTTCTCGACGCGCCACGCCACCTCGACCAGGCCGCGCGGCGTGCAGACGCTGCCCCGCGCGTGCGCGAGCCCGCAGCGGTGCGGGGCGATGGTGATGCGCGCGAAACCCGGCTCCGCGGGCGTGACGCCGAGGATGCGCTGCTGGAACTCCAGCACCGGATGCGCCGACCACGCGTGGCAGAGCGAGCGCCAGTAGCTGTTCTCCTCGACGAAGGTCGAAAGGCCGTAGCCGACGGACTCGTGCCACGGGCCGAGATGCTGCGGCATGTCGTCATAGCGGCCGCTCTTCGCCAGCGCGGTGAAGCCCGTGTGCCACCAGAAGAAGGAACCCGGGGCGAGTTTTGCATCGTTCGGGAAGCGGCGCATGATGAGGCCGCGCTCGCGCTCGCCAGCCAGGCCGGCGACGATGGCCCAGGCGTTGCCATACTGGCTGACCTCGGGGCCGCCCGGGCGGTCGAAATAGAGTCCCTCTCTCTCGGACCAAAACAGCGCGTGCGCTTTCCGGCGCAGGTCCGCCGCCTCCGCGGCGAGCGCGTCGGCCTCCGCCGGGCGGCCGAACTGGCGGATCATCCACGCGGCCTCGTCGAGGGCGTTGATGTATTGGGCGGAATGGATGCAGGTCGCGCCGGTGTCGGCACCGGGCACGACACCGCGCGGCCACCACGGGCACCAGTCGGTGATGTTCCAGAACGGCAGTTTCGCCGGCAGGCCGGCGGCGTCGCCGTGGCGCCGATACCAGTCGAGCACGGCGTGCACGCCGGGCAGCAGGTCCGCCACCGTGCCGCGGTCCCCCGTGCAGAGGAAGTAATCCTTGATGTTCGTGATCCAGTGGATGCTCCATGCCGGGATGATCTGCACGAGCCGCGAGGGGAAACGCGCCTGCGTCAGCCCGTGCGAGAGCCGCGACCAGTCGAACTGATACAGCGCTTGGCGGCTCAGCCGGTAGTCGCCGGTGGTGAACATCGCCAGTTTCGACGTGATCATCGTGTCGCCGGCATACTGCATCTGCTCGTAGTGCGGGCAGTCCTCGAAGGTCTCGTGCGAGCACATGCGCATCGTGTGCAGGCCGACCGACCAGATCTTGTCGAGCGCCGGGTCGGACGAGGTGAAGGTCGCCGCCACGCGGTAGGGATAGGCCGTGAACCGCTGGCGCACGGCGTGCAGCGTGAGCGGCTCGCGGCCGACGGTGATCTGCAGGCCGACATAGCGGAAGGCGCGCCAGTGGAGCGGCTCGAAGGTCTCCGCCCGGCCCGAGGGCTCCCAGAGGTCGCACCAGCCCGTGACCTTGCCGCGGCGGTCGAAGGTCCAGCCGGTGCTCTCGTCGGCGAAATGCGAGGCGAGGTTCGCCAGCGGCTGCTGCTTGCCCAGAAGCTTCGCGCCGGGCGTGTTCCAAGGCAGGCGGAGCGCCTCGGCGTAGGTCAGGCGGACGACGCTGCCGGCCCCGCCGGCGGCCGAGAGATGCGGAAACGCGGTAGTCAGCACGCCCATGTCGAGGACGAGGTCGATCTTCTCGCCCGGTGGCAGGGTCAGAGGCGTGCCGGCGGCCAGCAGTTTCTGCCACGCCGGGGAAACCGCCCCGCCTCCCGCCAAGTAGGCATCGGGAAACGGCTCGGGCGCGCCCTCCTCCAACATCGGGATCATGCGTGGCATCAGGCCGTAGGGGCTGGCGGGATCGCGGCGATGCTCGAATCGCTCGGCCTTGAAGAGCACCAAGGCCGCCGGCCACGCGCTGTCATCAAATCCGACCTCATTCCAGCCGGCCGGCACGAGCGCGGAGATCCGGTGTTCGAAGTAGCCGAGGTAGCCCTCGAAGGTCGTGTTTTCGTTCTGGAACCGGTGGCCGTGGTCCACGGCGACGCGCCACTGGGCGTCGGTTTGCAGGTCGGTGAGCATCGCCCCAGACCGGTCAACCACCCCGCCCTCCAGCACAAAACCGCCGGTGTAGGTCATGACCGAGCACGGCGGCCCGAGCAAGGCCGGCCGGTGGGCGACCCGGGACATGTCGAGCACGATCACCGCCAGAACGTTCCGGCCGCGCCGCAGGTGCGGAGTCAGCTCGTAGCTGTCATAGAAGTGGTGGTTGATGTCGCCCTTGGCCGGGCCCCGGCCGAGACAGACGCCGTTGCAATAAAAGACATACCGGCTGTCCGCCGACAGGTGGACCGTCAGCGCCGCCTCGGCCGGGTCGGCCACCTCAAAGGTGCGCCGGAAATAGCGCACCTGATAGTGCGACGGCGAAGCTCGGTCGGGCGGCGGCGCGGCATGAGTGCCTTCCGCTGACCAAATCCATGATGCACGCTGAACAAAGGGCGGGGGTAGCATATCGGGCGGTGCCGTGGCGGTCGCTCGGCAAGGGCGAAGTAACCGGCAGCAGACGGTGCAAATTGGTCTGGGCTTGCCGGATTTTTCAACATCTGTTTTCAGATATTTTCAGCAATCCCATGAAAATTGTTTCATCCGCCCCACGCCTGATCCTTTGCGCGCACACTTGGTCCATGGTCGGCTACCCCTCGCCCCGCCGGGAATGGACGCTGGGCCGCAAGCTCGACGCCATCCGCGATGCCGGATTCGACGGCGTCGCCGCCTACCTCACTCCGGAGATCAAGGCCGGGGCCGATGCCCGGGGGCTGAAGCTCATGAGCGGTTTTGACTGCGGCAATCTCAAGGTCGCGGAGCAGCGCCTCAGGGATCAGCGCGCCCTCGGCGCCCACTTCATCAACATCCAGCTCCTGGATCACGACACGCCGCCCGCCCCGGCGGCGGCCATGGCGGTGCGCCTCATCAAGCTCTCGCGCCGCCTCGGCCTCGGCGTGCATGTCGAGGTCCACCGTGACACGGCCACGGAGACACCGGAGAAATACACCGAGATCGCCCGGCTCTACCGCCGCGCCACGGGGGAGATCATGCCCGTGACGTGGGACCATTCGCACTTCGCCGTCTCCAAACACGTCATGCCGAAGGATTATTCGGCGCGCCTCCTCGCCTGGCCGAGGGAGATCCAGGCCTCGCAGATGTTCCACCTGCGACCCTTCAACAGCCAGCACTGCCAGGTGCCGGTCACCAATGGCCGCGGGCGGCTCACGCCGGAGTTCACCGACTACCTGGCCTTCGTCGAGGACCTCTTCACCCTGTGGCTGCGCGGCCCCCGGCCCGGCGGCGAGCTCTGGGTCTGCCCGGAGATGGGCATGAGCCACGGCTATAATGTCAGCACCAACCCTCCGGTCTGGCCCGATGTGGTCCGCTGCCGCCGCGAACTGCTCGGCGCCTGGGCCCGCGCGCTAAAACGGACGCGATAGGTGCTAGATGCGGCCGGGCCGGGCGATAAACCGATCGCCGCAGATGCGTTAATAACCGAGGTGCCATACCCCGGGCTTCGTGGCGACCGTGCCGCGCATGACGACTGCCACCCGGCCGCTCCGGCCTTTCTTGGTCACACGCAAGCGCCGCCGACGTCCGCGGATCGTGATGGTCGCGTCCACGGCGGACAAACTTGCGAGCAGGCGGGGTCGCACGCTCACGCCGTCCTCGCCCGGCTGGATGCCAAGGATGTGCCGCACGTAGAGCACGACGAGTTCGGCCCAGTTCCAAACCACGATGCCGACTTGTGGCAGCGGCGGAGCGATCCGCTCACCATAGAACTCGAACCACGTGCCCGCCCTCGCACCGGGCACAGCGTCAAGCCAACGCAGGATCCGCCAGGCCTTTGCGTCATCGCCCGCCTCAACCGCCGCGCGCGCCACGAACAGCGAGGCGAACGGCCAACCGCCCGGCGAGTCAGGCTCGGAAGTGACGTGGTAACGGCCATAGCCCCCCCCATTGCCGGCCTGATTCCAAAGTTGTTCGATTGACCGGAATGTTCGCCGTGCCACCGCCGAGTCGGCGGCCACCGTGCCGAAGACAATCGGCAGCACCGCTGACGCATCAGGATTCAGCAGGTGAGGCCCGGGTGACATCAACGGCACCTTGTCGGGCAGACCGCAGCTCCGCGAGGCTGTGACCGTCTCCTGCACCCGGCCGTCAGGGGCGCGGCGTTTGATGAATCCGCGACGATCGTGCATTTTGAACCTGTGATCCGACAGCATCGCGCGCCGTAACCGCGCCGATTCGGCATCCCATCGCACGGCTTGCTGACCGTGGCCGGTCAGCCGCGCCAGCACCGCAGCCGCAGCGAGGCCTTCTGACACCCAGAGCTGATAACTCAGCTCCATCCCGGGCTGGATGCCGTGGATGGCGTGTCGCTCCCAAAACTCGCGGCAGTTCTGCAATAGCCCGCTCTCTTGGTGTCGAAAAACGGGCTGGAGCGGGAATTCGGCCACAGCCGTGATCTTGGCCCACTTCGCGCGAATGAGATCGAGATCGCCCGTCCAGAGCGTATAGTCCTTCAGCGTGCAAAGCAGGTAGCCGTTCTGGTCGAGTTCGACCTCGGCCGGATTGCGCTTCACGCTCGAATCGAGCGTGTCGCCCTCGGGCGTGACAAACTTGTCGAGCAGCCGGGTGAACATCGTCTTTGCCGGCCCGGTAGCGCCAAGCATCGTGAGCGCCAACGCCACGACCGACTGGTCACGCAGCCATTCGTGGTTGTATTGCCAGATGCTGCCGTCCACGCAGCCGGTCCGCGACACCGCCGTGGGCAACTGTGCCCGGGCCGCGGCGAAATAGTGGTCGAGCATCGTGTGGCCGAAGCGGACCCGGGTGAGTGCGTCCCAAAAAATCCGGGCCTCGGTGGTCACGGCTCCGCGACGTTCCCACGCGGCGTGAACGCGATCAGCTTTGGCATCCAGTGTGTAACTGATCAACGCCGACCACCGACCGCGCGGCGGCAACACGACCCGTCGGCGCAGGAACTGCTGTTTCACGCCGGTGAAAACCTCCCGTGTCAGCTGACGGCTTGTTGTGTTCAGCACGACCAATTGGCGGAGCACGCGAGCGCGCGAAAGATCGGGACAGGAAAAGCGTTCTTCAATCCGGCAGCCGGGAGCCGTCCAGGTGACGGCAACGGTCGGCACCCTCGCAGACTTTAGCCAGCGCACCGAGCAGGCGGCGGCACGAGGTTCGTGCGTCTCAGCCCCGGCGCGCAACCGCAACAAGGTCGCGGCCAGGCCGCTCCGGGTGTCCATCGTCAGCGCGGCACGCTTCTGGCGCAGCCGGTCGGGATTCATCACCAGCAGGCCCGCCAGCGTGCCGTCGCCTTCCGGGGCATGCTGCAGTGCGGCTTGGATCAGGCCGTTGCCGAGGAAGAAATAATTGACGTTACGCAGGCGGGTGGCGACATCGGGCGGCCCGTGATTGGGATCGTCGTGATAAAAGTGCTCGCTGGCTTCGATCATGGGGCGGCAGTGGGGTTGGCCTGAACTCAGTGGCGGACTCTGCCTCCGCCTCTCTCCGCAAGTCAAGGCGCCGCACGCTCCCGCGGGGAAAGGATTGCACGCTCTCCGGCAAGTTCCAAAGTTCTCACCGATGCTGCCCCTCAATCCCCTGCTTTCGCTCACCCCGTTGCGAGTCCAGCGCGGTGTCGCCCGCCTCGCCGAAATGATATGGCACGACGCGCGACCGCTTCGGGTCGAAGCCACCGCACCCCGGGAGCAACATCTTTCACTGCACGCGGCGAAGCAGCTCCCTCGGCGCCGCGTGCGGCCGGGCAGCGCGTGGGGGCGACTCTTCGACCAACGCTGGTGCCGCATCGCGCTCCCCCCCGGCCCGCGCCGCTGGCTGCGCTGGGACGAACAGGGCGAGACCACCCTTTTCCTCGACGGCGTGCCGTTCTACGGCTTCGACGTCGCGCACCGGACGTGCGAACTGCCCGCCGGCGCACACGAAGCCTGGCTCGAGTGCCTCTGCGTGCAGTCAGCCCTCTGGCACCCCGACGCGCTTGGCCTCAGCCCCGAGGGCAATCACTTCCGGGGAGCGCACCTGCTGCGCCGCGACGACGAGGCTTGGGCCGCCTATCACGACCTGAACTGTCTCTCCGACTACCTGATCGAACTTCGCACCCGCGAGCACCCGGGTGTCGTTCGTGAACTGAACGGCCAGACCGTGCAGCCCGCCCTCACCGACGTATCGCCGCTCTACCGCCGCTTGTTGCGTGGGCTCGATGCGGCACTGGACAGGTTCGATGCCGGCGGCATCGCCCCGCTGCGCCGCGCGCTGGCCGGCGTCTATCGCGAGATGCGCGAGACCGCTCCGCACAGCCGGGCTGCGCTGACCGGCCATTCGCATCTCGATCTCGTCTGGCTCTGGCCAGAGCAGACCGGCGAAGGCAAGGCCGTGCATACCTTTGCCAACGTCAATCGCCTGATGGAGCTCTACCCCGAGTTCCGCTTCGCCTACTCGCAGCCAGCCAGCTACGAGGCGGTGCGCCGCCGTGCGCCGGGCCTGCTGAAGGCCGTCAGCGCCCGCCTGCGCAGCGGACAATGGCAGGCAACCGGCGGCCTCTACGTCGAAAGCGATTCCCACCTCGTGTGCGGCGAAGGTCTCGCCCGCAGCTTTATTCTGGGCCAAGCGGCATTCAAACAGCTGACCGGCCGTGCCTCCCGTGTGCTCTGGCTGCCAGACCTCTTCGGCTTCAGCGCCTGCCTGCCGCAATTAATGCGCCTGAGTGGCATTGATTGTTTCTTCACGACCAAGACCACCTGGAACAAGGTCAATCGCTTCCCCTACTCCAGTTTTCTCTGGCGTGGACCTGGCAACCACGCAGTGCTCGGTCACGTCACGCAGGGCGTGCAGTTCAACAATACGGTCGCGGTCGAGCAGCTCCGCACTGCCTCGCACCAGAACCAGCAGGCCGACCTTCACGACGAATTTCTTCTGCCGACCGGCTGGGGGGACGGCGGCGGCGGCCCGAGCGAGGAAATGTGCGAGCGGGCCCGTCGGCTGGCGGCCATGCGCGGGCTGCCGGCGGTGCACTGGGACCAGCCCGAGGCGTTTTTCGCACGCCTGGCTCACCGGCAGGCGCAGTTGCCCACGCACGACGGGGAGATCTACCTCGAGCACCACCGGGGCACCTTCACGACGCAAAGCCGCGTAAAAACGCGCTTCCGCGAACTCGAGCGCGCGCTTCAGCTGCGCGAAGCCGTGCTTGTCGCCACCCGCCGCGGACCAGATGCGGAACTGGCGCACGCTTGGCGCCGAATGGTCTTCGCGCAATTCCATGACTACATCCCCGGCACTTCGATCCCCGAAGTCTACAGGCAGGGTTTGCCCGAGCTCACGGCACTCGCGCGGGGCCTGTCGCACCAGGCTGGTGCGGCGCTCGGGGCCGATGACGGTGACGCCTGTCTGTTCAATCCCCTTCCGCTTCCGCGCCAGCACCTGCACCGGGGCCGCTTGCTGGAGTTGCCACCGCTGGCGGGCATCAGGCTGGCGAGCGCGCCGCAGCTCACCGTCGCTGCCGTGGCGGTGCGGGGGCGCACCCTGACTAACGGTCGCGTGACCGCGCGTGTGAACACCCGCGGCCAGCTCACCATGCTCCGTGTCGACGGACGCCCTGTGGCGCTGTCCGCCGGCGCTGGCGAACTGGTGCTGTATCCCGATCAGCCCTCGAATTTCGGCCCATGGGATATTGATCGCCACACCCTCTCTCTCGGAGTGCCCGCAAGGAACCGAGCACATATTCGCACGGATCCAAGCGGCCTCACCGTCAGTCGAAAGATTGGCCGGGCAAGCACGGCCAGGGTGCGCTACTGGCTCGAGCCCGGTGCGGCATGCCTGCGCGTGAGCGTAGAACTCGATTGGCATGAGCCGGACACGCTGCTGAAGCTGCATTTTCCCACTGCCTACCACGGTCGCGAGGCACGCGGCGGCACGCCCTTTGGCAGCGTGCTGCGCCCGCAGCTTGCCACCCATCCGCAAGCCGAAAGCATGTGGGAATGGCCGATGTCCCGTTGGGCCTGTGTCAGCGACGATGGTGAACACAATGGGCTTTTTATCGTGACTGAGGCCAAATACGGAGTCAGTTGCCGCGCCGGCAACCTCGGCCTGTCGCTACTCCGCTCACCCGCGCATGTCGGCTATGAGGAACACGCCAAGGGCTACGCCTGGCATCTGAGCCGCATCAAGAAACCTGCGGTGATCCACACCGACCTCGGGCGGCACCGCATCGAACTCGCCTTAGGCCACTATCAGCTTGCCGCTCCGCGCTGTGAGCAACCGGCCGTGCTCGCCGAAACCCTGTTCACACCGCCCATTCCGTATCGCGGCCGGCCGGTGGCACCGGCGTTCGGCGGAATCGAAGGCGGTGACAGCCTGATCCCCGCGTGGGCGCAACCCCTCGAGCCCAGCCGTTTTATCCTTCGCTTGCACGAAGTCTGCGGCCAGCGCGGCACGGCCCGAGTGCGCCTTGCTGAGAGCTGGTCCGCTCGCAAGACCGACCTGCTCGGCAAACCATATGGTCGTGTGTTGCGCGGCGGGCTGCTTGAATTTCAGCCCTACGAGATCATAAGCTTGGAATGCGCTCGGCGCTGAACCGGAAGCATTCGAGAACGCATCTCCGCTGCTTGTTGATGTTGCGACGGATTGATCGTGGGCCTGCGGCAGCGCGCACGTGCTCCAGCCTCCCCGCGCGAACGATGCCGCCCCCAAACCAGGTTCCGCCCGCCGATGCGATGGGGCCAGCAGATACTCGCGGCGCCGCCGGGCGCGCTGAACAGGGGCGCTTGGGCGGCCGATCCGCCCGATCCAGATCGCACCCGCGGGGGGTCGGTTTCGGCCCGTTCGAAAGAGCGGACTTATTACCGACTATTCCTGAAAAACGCTTGACCGCACCGCAGGCGATTTCATTAGTTGTTGCTGAAACTTTCAGAACTGCGTTACCCCATGCTGCTTTCCGAAATTGCCCAGCAAGCACGCGTCTCCCCCGCGACGGTTTCTCGGGCCATAAATCAGCCGCAACTCGTTGCAGCTGACAGTCTTGCTCGTATCCGGGCAGTGATGCAGGAACACAGCTACGTCCCGGCCCCACTCAATCGCCGGCGCGGCCCCAAGGCCCGCCTGCCGGAGCAACGTCGCATCGGGGTGTGGTTCGTCGGAGCCAAGGCGAACAACCCGAGCCTGAACTGGTTTCAGGATCAATTGCTCCAAGTGCAGTCCACCGACCCGCGCTACCGGGTGGATCTCCGCGTCCTCTTTTCCAGCAACCCGGGCGAATTGCCCCGCAACTTCGCCAATGAGCAGCTCGACGGCGTCATCGTGCAAGGCATGGAACCGACGCCCGAGTGTCTGGCCAAGCTGGGCGGGCTGCCCAACGTGTGGTTCATGACCCGGCGCTCGCAGGCCTACCCCGGCGACTACGTCGAGCCGAGCAACGCCGAGAACGGCCGCCTGGCCGCCGACTATCTCAAGGCGCGCGGCCACAAGGCCGTCGCCGTCATCTCCACCGATCCCGATTACAGCGCCATCGTCAGCCGCAAGAACGCTTTCGTCGAGCGCGCCGAGGAGCTTGGCCTCGCCGTGCACACCATCCTCGGCCGCTCCAACCCCGGCGTCAGCTACCTCGAGATCGCGCCCGTCCACGGCGAAAGCGACAGCCTGGTGAAGCGCCTGCTCGAGGGCACCCCGAAGGCCACGGGCCTCTACATCCCGGTGGACCACTTCTGCGGCGCCTTCTTTCGCGCGCTGCGCGAGGCGGGCAAGAAACCCGGGCGTGACATCGAGGCCGTCCTCGGCAACTACAACCCCGTCATCTACCACAACCTCGACCACTTGCCCGCCGCGATCGACATCAATCTCCCGATGCTCGTCCGCAAGGTCGTGGACCACCTGCTCTGGCGCATCGAGAACCCCGAGGTGGTCGGCCGCATCGGCGTCACCATTTCCCCCCCCC